>JAEWNA010000071.1 GCA_023392975.1 Pseudomonadota bacterium
CCGCGACGACCGCCAGCGCGCAGCGTGCGGCCACGGCGCCTGCCCGCGCCTACAGCGGCCGCCCGGTGACGTTCAACTTCCAGGACGTGCCGGTGCGCACCGTGCTGCAGCTGATCGCCGAGGAGTCCAACCTCAACATCGTCGCCAGCGACACCACCCAGGGCAACGTCACCCTGCGCCTGGTCAACGTGCCGTGGGACCAGGCGCTGGACATCGTCCTGCAGGCCAAGCAGCTGGACAAGCGCCGCAGCGGCAACGTCGTCTGGGTCGCGCCGCAGGCCGAGATCGCGAAGTTCGAGCAGGACAAGGAAGACGCCCGCATCGCGATCGAAAACCGCACCGAGACCGTCACCGAGTACATCCCGGTGAGCTACGGCAACGCCGAGGACATCGCCAAGCTGCTCACCGACGACAGCAAGGGCAACCAGGGCGGCCAGGGCGGCCAGGGCGGCCAGGGTGGGCAGAGTCAGCAGAGCCGTGGCTTTCTCTCGCCGCGCGGCAGCCTCAGCTTCGACCGCCGCACCAACACGCTGCTGGTGATCGACATCCCGGCGCGCGTCGCCGAGATCCGCCGCCTCGTCGCCACGCTCGACAAGCCGGTCGACCAGGTGCTGATCGAAGCCAAGATCGTGATCGCCACCGAGGACTTCGCCCGCGAGCTGGGCGCCAAGTTCGGCATCAACGGGTCGCGCAACAACGTCACGTTCGGCAACAACATCAACAACACCACCGCGACCCGGAACTCGATCATCGAGGCCCAGGCCAAGTACGAGCAGGCTTTGCGCGACTGGGTGAACGCCGGCAGCGTGGGCGTCCCGCCGGCGCCGGGCAACTACACCGTCTCCAAGGGCCCCAACGTCGATCTCGGTGCCGCCGTCGGTTCGCTGATCACCAACACCCCGGCCAGCCTCGCCTTCACCATCCTCAACGCCGGCTACTACCTCGACATCGAGCTGTCGGCGATGCAGGAGGAAGGCCGCGGCGAGGTCATCTCCAACCCGCGCGTGGTCACCAGCAACCAGCGCGAGGCGGTGATCAAGCAGGGCAAGGAAATCGGCTACGTCACCACCAATTCCACCGGTGGCGTCGTCACCCAGACCGTGAACTTCAAGGACGTGGTGCTGGAGCTGAAGGTCACCCCGACGATCACCAACGACGGTCGCGTGTTCCTGAACATGGCGGTCAAGAAGGATGAGCTCGAGGGCTACGTCACGACCGTCAACGGCTCCGTGCCGCAGATCGCCAAGCGCGAGGTGAACACCGCGGTGCTGGTCGAGGACGGCAACACCGTCGTGATCGGCGGCGTGTACGAGTTCTCCGACCGCAGCCAGGCCGCCAAGGTGCCGTTCCTGGCCGACCTGCCGGTGCTGGGCAATCTCTTCAAGAAGAAGGGCCGCAGCAAGAACAAGGCCGAGCTGCTGATCTTCGTCACCCCGAAGGTGATGACGGTGGCGCCGCGCGTCTGAGTCAGGCGACATCCGATCGGTTCGCGACGGGGGCTTCGGCCCCCGTCGCTTTTCGGGCGATCCGGTCGCCGATGTCCGGGCGCTTTCGCGGCCAGGCGCAGCCGCGCTGAACATTCCGGCCCGACTTCGGTCAAACTGCGGGTCGCTCAATCGCACAGGGACGCCCGCCGGACATGACGGACACCGCCGCCTTTTCCCGACTCCATGTCGCCTTCGCGCAGTTGCGCGAGCGGCTCTCCGCCGAGATCGTCGGGCAAGCCGCACTCGTCGAGCGCCTGCTCATCGCCCTGCTGGCCGATGGTCACCTGCTGGTGGAAGGCGCGCCGGGGCTGGCCAAGACCACCGCCATCCGCGCCCTGGCTTCACGCCTGGAGGCCGATTTCGCCCGCGTGCAGTTCACGCCCGACCTGCTGCCGGCCGACCTCACCGGCACTGAGGTCTGGCGTCCGCAGGACGGGCACTTCGAATTCCAGCCCGGGCCGATCTTCCATTCGCTGCTGCTGGCCGACGAGATCAACCGCGCGCCGGCCAAGGTCCAGTCGGCGCTGCTCGAGGCCATGGGCGAACGCCAGGTCACCGTCGGCCGCCGCACCTATCCGCTGCCGCGGCTGTTCCTGGTGATGGCGACCCAGAACCCGATCGAGCAGGAGGGCACGTTCCCGCTGCCCGAGGCCCAGCTCGACCGGTTCCTGATGTACGTGCGCATCGGCTATCCCGAGGCGGCGGTCGAAGGCGAGATCCTGCGGCTCGCGCGCGAGAAGGCGCGTCACGTGGAGCCGGCGCCCGCGCAGGCGGGCGGGGACGCCCCGGTGCGCCTGTCGCAGGCCGACGTGTTCGCCGCGCGCGAGGCGGTGCTCGACCTGCACGTCGCGCCGGCGGTGGAGCGCTACCTGATCGAACTGGTGCTGGCCTCGCGCGATGCGCGCCGTTACGACGCCGCGCTGGCGCGCCGCATCGGCTGGGGCGCCAGTCCGCGCGGTTCGATCGCGCTGGAGCGCTGCGCCCGTGCCCGCGCCTGGCTGGCCGGCCGCGATTTCGTGACCCCCGAGGACGTGCGCGCCATCGCCCACGACGTGCTCCGCCACCGCGTGCTGCCCAGCTACGAGGCCGTGGCCGAGGGCTGGGACGGCGAGCGCCTGGTGCAGGCGCTGATCGACAAGGTGCCGCTGCCCTGAGCGCGGCTCGGCGGCGCGCGACGGCATGAGCGAGGGCATCGTTCCCGCATTGGACGAACTGGTGGCGCTGCGCCGCGCCGCCACCGGCCGGCGTCCGCCCCGGCGCGGGCGGTACGGCATGAGCGGCCAGGCGCCGTCGCCGATGCGCGGACGCGGCATGGAGTACGCCGAATCGCGCGAGTACACCCAGGGCGACGACGCCCGCCACATCGACTGGCGGCTCACCGCGCGCACCGGCAAGCCGCACACCAAGCTGTTCCAGGCCGAGCGCGAGCGCCTGACGCTGATCGTCGCCGACACCGCGCCGGCGCTGTATTTCGGCACCCGCGTGCGCTTCAAGTCGGTGCAGGCCGCGCGCGCCGGTGCGGTGGCGGCGTGGGCGGCGGTGCGCGACGGCGACCGCATCGCCGCACTCCGCGGCAG
>JAEWNA010000091.1 GCA_023392975.1 Pseudomonadota bacterium
GCACGAGCCGCCTGCGCGAGCGCGTCGAACCGACCTTCGGGAGGGGCGCATGACCGCCGCTTCCGCGCCCGTGCTGATCCTCGCCGGCGGCACCGGCGGACACATCTTTCCCGGCCTCGCGGTCGCGGCCGCGCTGCGCGCGCACGACGTGCCGGTGCTGTGGCTCGGCGCCGACGGCGGCATGGAGACGCGGCTGGTGCCGCAGCACGACCTCCCGATCGAGACCATCGCCATCTCCGGCGTGCGCGGCAAGGGCGCCGGCACCCTGCTACGTGCACCGTTCCGCGTGCTGTCGGCGATCCGCGCCGCCGGCCGCGTGCTCAAGGCGCACCAGCCGCGCGCCGTCATCAGTTTCGGCGGCTTTGCGGCAGGCCCCGGCGGCATGGCCGCAGTGCTTGCCCGCGTGCCGCTGCTCGTGCACGAACAGAACCGTGCGCCGGGCTTCACCAATCGCGTCCTCGCCCGGTTCGCGCGGCGCGTGCTGTGCGGCTTCCCGGATGCCTTCCCGGGCAAGGAAACCGTGGTCGGCAACCCGGTGCGCAGCGTGATCGCGCAGTTGCCGCCACCGAACGAACGCTTCATCGGCCGCAACGGGCCGATGCGCGTGCTGGTGCTAGGCGGCAGCCAGGGCGCACGTGCGCTGAACGAAGCGGTACCGCAGGCGATCGCACAGGTGCAGGGCGCCGGCATCGACGTGCGCCACCAGTGCGGCGAGAAGCTGCGCGAGGACACGGCGCGCGCCTACGCCGCGGTCGGCGTGCAGGCCTCGATCGAACCGTTCATTGCCGACATGGCCGAGGCCTATGCCTGGGCCGACGTCGTGGGCTGCCGCGCCGGCGCGCTGACGCTGGCCGAGCTGTGCGCGGCTGGTGTCGGCGGGCTGCTGATCCCGCTGCCGACCGCGGTCGACGACCACCAGACGAAGAACGCCCAGTACGTCGCCCAGCGCCGCGCCGGGATCGTGCTGAAGCAGGATGACCAGCTCGTCCCGAAGCTGGCGATGGAGCTGCGCAACCTGGTGCTCGACCCGGATCGTCGCCTGTTCATGGCCGAAGCGGCCCGTTCGCTCGCCAGGATCGACGCCGCCGAACGCGTCGCCGATGCCGTGCTCGAGGAGGCCCGCGCATGATCCGTCGTCTGCTCGATGCGAAGGACGTGTCCAAGGCCGATTTCGCCAAACTCTTCCCACGCGTGCATTTCGTGGGCATCGGCGGCGCCGGCATGAGCGGCATCGCCGAAGTCCTGTGCACGCTCGGCTATCAGGTGTCCGGCTCGGACAACGCCGACAACGCGACCACCCGCCGGCTGGCCAAGCTCGGCGCCGCCGTCTCGCGCGGCCACGCCGCGGCGAACGTGCTCGGCGCGGACTGCGTGGTGGTGTCCAGCGCGATCAAGCGCGACAACCCCGAGTGGATGGAGGCGCGCGCGCAGCGCATTCCGGTGGTCCCGCGCGCGGAGATGCTGGCGGAACTGATGCGCTTCCGTCGCGGCATCGCGATCGCCGGCACGCACGGCAAGACCACCACCACCTCGCTCACCGCCAGCGTGCTGGGCGAGGGTGGCCTGGACCCGACCTTCGTCATCGGCGGCCAGTTGCTCGCGGCCGGCGCCAACGCCCGTCTCGGCGGCGGTGACTGGCTGGTCGCCGAGGCCGACGAGAGCGACGGCAGCTTCCTGCGCCTGAACCCGCTGGTCGCGGTCGTCACCAACATCGATGCCGACCACCTCGAGAACTACGGCGGCGACTTCGCCCGCGTGAAGGCCGCGTTCTCCGAATTCCTGCATCGGCTGCCGTTCTACGGGCTTGCCGTGCTGTGCATCGACGACGCCGAGGTCGCGGCGCTGGCCGCGGACACACCGCGCCACGTCATCACCTACGGTTTCGATGCGAAGGCCGACGTTCGCGCCGAGGATGTCGAGCAGGCGGGTCCCGCGATGTGCTTCACGCTGTGCCTGCCCGACGGCTCGCGCACGCCGACGACGCTGGCGCTGCCTGGTCGCCACAACGTGCAGAACGCGCTGGCCGCGGCGACGATCGGCTGGCAGCTCGGCGTCGCACCGGAGGTCATCGCCCGTGCGCTGGAGAAGTTCGCCGGCATCGGCCGCCGCTTCAACCTGCTCGCGGAACTGACCACCGCGCAGGGCGCGACGGTGCAGCTCGTCGACGACTACGGCCACCATCCGAAGGAGCTCGACGCCGTGTTCCAGGCGGCCCGCGGCGGCTGGCCGGATCGGCGGCTAGTGGTCGCGTTCCAGCCGCATCGCTACAGCCGTACGCGTGATCTCTTTGATGATTTCGCCGCGGTGCTGTCGAACGTCGATGCGCTGGTGCTGACCGAGGTCTACCCGGCCGGCGAAGCGCCGATCGCCGGCGCCGACGCCAAGTCGCTGGCGCGCAGCATCCGCGCACGCGGCCGGATCGATCCGGTCGTGGTCGGCGGCGCGGCCGACCTCGGCACCGTCCTGCCCGACGTCCTGCGCGACGGTGACCTGCTGCTGATGATGGGCGCCGGCGACATCGGCGCCGCCGCGCAGTTGCTCGCCGCGCAGGGCTTCCCCGCCCAGCTTCAACCCATCGATCGTCCTTCCCCCGACAGTCCCCTGGAGTCGACGCCGTGAGCGCCGTGCCGTCCGCCCGCCATTCCGATCCCGCCGTCTTCGGTCGCGTCGCCGTGCTCATGGGCGGCACCAGCGCCGAGCGCGAGGTGTCGCTGGAGTCCGGTCGCAATGTGCTGGAGGCGCTGCGGTCGCGCGGCGTCGATGCGCACGCGGTTGACGGCATCCCGGCGCTGATCGAGGCATTGGTCGGCAAGCGCTTCGATCGCGTGTTCAACATCCTCCACGGCAACCGCGGCGGCGGCGAGGATGGCGTGCTGCAGGGCGCGCTGGAAGCGCTGGACGTGCCGTACACCGGTTCCGGCGTGCTCGGCTCCGCGCTGACGATGGACAAGATCCGCACCAAGCAGGTGTGGCTCAGCGAAGGCCTGTCGACGCCGAAGTTCGTGCGCATCGCGCGCGGCGACGACCTGCGCGTCGCGGCGAAGACGCTCGGCCTGCCGGTGTTCGTGAAGCCGTCGAGCGAAGGTTCCAGCGTCGGCGTGTTCCGCATCCTAGCCGAAAGCGATCTCGACGCGGCCGAAGCCTTCGCCGCGACCTACGCCGGCGAGCTGCTGATGGAGCAGATGGTGCAGGGCGAGGAGTTCACCGTCGGCATCTTCGGCGACCTCGCGCTGCCGTCGATCCGCATCGTGCCCGCGGGCGAGTGGTACGACTACCACGCCAAGTACCTCGCCGACGACACCCAGTACCTGTGCCCGGGCCTTGACGGCGACGACGAAGCGGCGATCCGCGACCTCGCGCTGCGCGCGTTCCGCGCCGCCGCGTGCAGCGGCTGGGGCCGCGTCGACGTGATGCGCGACCGCCGCCTCGGCTTCCAGCTGATCGAAGTGAACACCGCGCCGGGCATGACCAGCCACTCGCTGGTGCCCAAGGCCGCGCGCCAGATCGGCATCGGCTTCGAGGACCTGTGCTGGCGCATCCTCGAAACCACTCTGCACGGGACCACCTTGCCGGAGGAGGGCGCCGCACGATGAGCGCGTTCCTGCGACTGCTCGCGTGGGTACTGGCGCTGGTGCTGGTGGCGCTGCCGGTCGTGGCCGTCATCCAGGGCTGGGCCGGCACCGAACGCTGGCCGCTGCGCACGGTGAAGGTCGAAGGCCGGCTGACCCGGGTGAGTGACGCGCAGATCGTCGCCGCCGTGCTGCCGCACGCGCGCCGCGGCTTCTTCGCCGTGCGCCTGGAGGACGCCCGCGCCGCGGTCGCCGCGCTGCCATGGGTCGAGCATGCCGAAGTGCGCAAGCAGTGGCCGGACAAGCTGGTGGTGACGATCGAGGAGCACCGCCCGTTCGCGTGGTGGGGCGCCGACCGCCTGCTCTCCGAGCGCGGCCGCATCTTCCCGGCGAAGGGCGTGACCGTGCCGAACGGGTTGCCGCGCTTCGACGGTCCGGAATCGCGGATCGCCGACATGGTGCGCGTCTACAACGAATCGCGCGCCGCGTTCGCCACCACCGGGCTGGACGTGCGCACGCTGCGCCTCGACGACCGCGGCAGCTGGTCGCTGCTGCTCTCCGATGGCGCCGAACTGCTGGTCGGCCGCGACGATGCCAAGCTGCGGCTGCAGCGCTTCGCGCGCCTGCTGCCGCGGCTGCCGGTGCCGACCGGCGAAGCGCTCGGCCGCGCCGACCTCCGCTACACCAACGGCTTTGCGCTGACCTGGCGGGCGGCTCCCGCGCCGGCCGCCGCGGCGCGCACGCAGGACAGGACATGAACCGCAAAGGCGACAAATCGCTGATCGTCGGCCTCGACATCGGCACCTCCAAGATCGTGGCGCTGGTGGGCGAGTACGCCTCCGGTAGCCCGATCGAGGTCATCGGCATCGGCACGCACGAATCGCGCGGGCTCAAGCGCGGCGTGGTCGTCGACATCGAGTCGACCGTGCAGTCGATCCAGCGCGCGATCGAGGAAGCTGAGCTGATGGCCGGCTGCGAGATCCGCTCGGTCTACGCCTCGATCTCGGGCAACCACGTGCAGTGCCGCAACTCGCCGGGCATCGTGCCGATCCGCGACGGCGAGGTCAGCTACCAGGACCTCGACCGCGTGCTGGAGGCGGCGAAGGCCGTCGCCATCCCGGCCGACCAGAAGATCCTGCACGCGATCCCGCGCGACTACGTGCTCGACGATTCGCAGGAAGGCATCCGCAACCCGGTCGGCATGACCGGCGTGCGCCTGGAGGTGCACGCGCACCTCGTGGTCTGCGCGCAGTCGGCCGCCGCCAACATCAGCAAGTGCGTGCAGCGCTGCGGCCTGCAGGTGGACGACCTGATCTTCTCGGCGCTGGCCTCCAGCACCGCGGTGCTGACCAGCGACGAACGCGAACTGGGCGTGGTGCTGGTCGACATCGGCGCCGGTACCACCGACATCGCGGTGTTCGTGCACGGCGCGATCTGCCACACCGCGTCGCTGCCGATCGCCGGCGACCACGTCACCAACGACATCGCGCACATGCTGCGCACGCCGACACCGGAAGCTGAGCAGATCAAGGTGCGCTACGCCTGCGCGCTGGCCCAGCTGGCGACGGCCGAGGAAAGCATCCAGGTGCCGAGCGTCGGCGACCGTCCGCCGCGCCGCCTGCCGCGCCACGCGCTGGCGCAGGCGGTGCAGGGCCGCTACGAGGAAATCTTCGAGATGGTGCAGGCCGAACTGCGCCGCTCGGGCTTCGAGGAACTGGTGCGCGCCGGCATGGTGCTGACCGGCGGCGCCGCGAAGATGGAAGGCGTGGTCGAGCTGGCCGAGGAAATGCTGCAGATGCCGGTGCGCGTGGGCATCCCGCAGCACGTCAGCGGCCTCGGCGAAGTGGTGGGCAACCCGGTGCATGCCTCCGGCGTCGGCCTGCTGCTGATGGGCAGCCAGATCGAGCACCCGCGTCGCCCGGTGATCCCGGCCGGTCGCGCGGTCGGGCTCTTCAACAAGGTGCGGACCTGGTTCAAGGGCGAGTTCTAGCTTCAAGCGCGGGATCGGGCCTCCGGCCGCGACCCGCGCGCGAACGCTCCGGGCGAAGCCCGCATCGTTCGCCGGTTCGAGCGGGGCCGCTCGAACCGCCGGCACATCCCTGTGCCGGAACGTCGGCCCGGCGAAGTCGGCGGCAGGCAGGACAGGACAACGAGCGTTTTCGAGAGCGACGACGGTTTCACGGCAATACCCGATCCAGACAACAGCGACACACATAACGAGACGAGGACACGGACATGGCATATTTCGAACTGGTAGAGAAGATGGCGCCGAACGCGGTGATCAAGGTCGTCGGCGTCGGCGGCGGCGGCGGCAACGCGGTCGCACACATGGTCAACGGCTGCATCGAGGGCGTGGAGTTCATCACCGCCAACACCGATTCGCAGGCGATCAAGAACTGCGGCGCCAAGCTGCAGCTGCAACTCGGCAGCAACGTCACCAAGGGCCTCGGCGCGGGCGCGAATCCGGAGGTTGGTCGTCAAGCAGCCCTGGAAGACCGCGAGCGCATCATGGATGCGCTGCAGGGCGCCGACATGGTGTTCATCACCGCCGGCATGGGCGGCGGCACCGGCACCGGCGCCGCGCCGGTCGTGGCGCAGCTGGCGAAGGAGATGGGCATCCTGACCGTCGCCGTCGTCACGAAGCCGTTCCCGTTCGAGGGCCGCCGCCGCATGCAGGTGGCGCTCAAGGGCATCGAGGAGCTGTCGCAGCACTGCGACTCGCTGATCACGATCCCGAACGAGAAGCTCATTACCGTGCTCGGCCGCAACGCGACCATGATCCAGGCCTTCCGCGCCGCCAACGACGTGCTGCAGGGCGCGGTGCAGGGCATCGCCGACCTGATCGTGCGTCCGGGCCTGATCAACGTCGACTTCGCCGACGTCCGCACCGTCATGTCCGAGATGGGCCTGGCGATGATGGGCACCGGCTCCGCCCGCGGCGACGACCGCGCGCAGGCCGCCGCCGAATCGGCGATCAACAACCCGCTGCTCGACGACGTCAACCTCGCCGGTGCCAACGGCATCCTGGTCAACATCACCGCCGGCCCGGACTTCACCATGGCCGAGTTCGACGAGGTCGGCCGCACGATCGAGAACTTCGCCTCGGAAGACGCGACCGTGGTCATCGGCACCGTGCTCGACCCGGACATGCAGGACGAGGTCAAGGTCACCGTGGTCGCCACCGGCCTGAACCGCTCCGTCGCCCGCCAGGCGGTGCGCACCTCCGATCGCGACGAAGGCTTCGTGCCGCAGCGTCGCCCGCAGGTGCAGTTGATCAATACCCAGGGCCGTCGCGACGGCACCACGGGGATGATGATCGACGAGCCGGCGGCACCGGTGTCGCCGGGCGCCGGCATCGCCGCGCACCTGCGTGGCCGTGCCGCTGCCGCCGACGGCGGGTCGACCCAGGCCGCGGCCGATTTCGGGAGCGACAGCAGCTACCTGGACATCCCCGCCTTCCTTCGCCGCCAGGCGGACTGAAGCCGTAGCGCTTCATCCCGGCCGTTCCCACGGCCGGGCGCGACACCATGTCCCTTTGCCGCCGGACTCCGGTCCGGCGGGTTTTTTGCTTTCGGGGCGGCAGCCACTACCACACGGTTGTTGCAGCGCGGAAACAGTGCGTCGCTTCCGTTCAGGTTCAGCATCCCGCGTGATAATCTCGCCCCCGCTCGCAGGGGAATCCCTGCATTTCCGGGATGTCCGAACTCGACCCATGGCCAGGCAGCGCACCCTCCGCAACACCATCCGCGCCACCGGCGTGGGGCTGCACAGCGGCGAGAAGGTGTACCTGACCCTGCGTCCGGCCCCGGTCGATGCCGGCATCGTGTTCCGCCGCGTGGACCTGGATCCGGTGGTCGAGATCCCCGCCCGCGCCGACCTCGTCACCGAGACCATGCTCTGCACCGGCCTCTCGCGCGACGGCGGCAAGGCGATGACCGTCGAACACCTGATGTCCGCGCTCGCCGGCCTCGGCGTCGACAACGTCTACATCGACCTGTCCGCGCCGGAAGTGCCGATCATGGACGGCTCGTCCGGTCCGTTCGTGTTCCTGCTGCAGTCGGCCGGCATCGTCGAGCAGAACGCACCCAAGCGCTTCATCCGCATCCTCTCGCCGGTGGAAGTGCGCGACGGTGACAAGATCGCCCGGTTCGAGCCGTACGACGGCTTCCGCCTCGGCTTCACCGTCGAATTCAGCCATCCGGCCATCCCGTCGTCGCAGTCGCGCGCGGTGGTCGAGTTCTCGACCGAGAATTACGTCCGCGAGGTCAGCCGCGCCCGTACCTTCGGTTTCATGCGCGACCTCGAGTTCATGCGCGAACGCAACCTGGGCCTCGGCGGTTCGATGGACAACGCCATCGTACTCGACGAATTCCGGGTGCTGAACGACGACGGCCTGCGCTACGCGGACGAGTTCGTCCGCCACAAGATCCTCGATGCCGTCGGCGACCTCTACCTCGCCGGTCATCCCATCCTCGGCGCCTACGAAGGCTTCAAGTCGGGTCACGCCCTCAACAACAGGCTGGTCCGTGCCCTGCTCGCCGAGCAGTCGGCATGGGCGTTCGAAACCTTCCCCGACGACGCTCCGGTGCCCGTGGTCTTCGGCGCCCCGGCGCTGGCCTGATCCGCTCCCCGAGGGCGACACGCTTCCCTGAACGGGTCGGGCGGATTGCCCGATCCGTGAGCGGGGTCGGGCGTTTTACCGAATCTTAACGAAAATGCCCCCGTTTTCTTAACCTGCGGTCCGCAACCGGCCGGTAGCATGCGGCCTTCGTGCTCGTCCGGACCGCCTTCCCCACGTGGCGATCCCCTCGGGCAGACCTCAGGACGGGTCCTTCCGCGACGATGCGTCGTCGGCAGCGAGCGCGGTCGCGAAGGCTTCGCGTGCGGCCGCGGACAGGGAGGTGGCGGGCGTCGTCGTGGACGCGCCGGGGCTCGATGGCCGCAAGCCCAGCGGCCCGGTCGCGGTGCGCACCACCAGGTCGTTCGCTTCCAGCCCGAGGGATCGGGCGGCGTCGAGCAGTTCGGTGGCGGCCAGGCGCATCCGCGCGTGCCACACCGGGGCATCCACGAGGTACACGAGCCTTCCGCGGTCGATGTTCGCCAGGCGCGCATGCGCCGCGAGCCCGGGCGGAAGGCGGGGACGAAGTTGCTGATCCAGCGCGTCCAGCCACAGCGCCCGCCGCAGCGAATGCGTGCCCGGGTCGCTGGCGTCGGCGCCCAGCAGGGCGGCGAGCGCTTCCTTCGGGCCACCGGAGGCGGGCGGGGACGTCGGGGGTCGTGAACGAGACATGAGATCGATGACTGTACACAGCTACCTCCAGCTTGCGCACCGCCACGCCGCCCACGCGGCGCACGCCGTTCAGGCGACCGCGGTGCATACCTGGGAACGCCTGCAGCCGCGGATGCGGCGCGGCGCCGCGACGTGCGTCCGCACGATCCGCCGGAACCCCGCCTACGCCGCCGTCGCGCTGTTCACGGTCGGCACCCTGTTCGGCACGTTCGCCCAGGGCTGGCTGCGCGATGCCGAGTTCGAGCGGCTCAAGACCGATGTCGTCGCCCAGCGCGATGGCCTCCAGGCCACGCGACGCGAAGCGCAGCGCGAAGTCAATGCGCTGGCCGCGCGCCTCGGCGAACTGCAGGCCGAGGCCAACCGCCTCAACGCCCTCGGCGAACGCCTGACCCGCGTCGCCCAGCTCGGCGACGGCGAGTTCGATTTCGACAAGCCGGTCGGCATCGGCGGTGCCGGCCCGGTCCGCGACATGCCCGCCGGCGAACTGCGCACCGACATGACGGCTCTGGGCATGCAGTTGCACCATGCCGGCGGCCAGCTGTCGGTGCTGGAAGCGCTGCTGTTCAACCGCGAGCTGGACCGCAACGCGACCCCGTCGCGCGCGCCGGTGGCCCACAGCTACATCACGTCCGGCTTCGGCGGTCGCGCCGATCCCTTCGGCGGCGGCGGCCAGTTCCACAAGGGCATCGATTTCGACGCCAACACCGGCGATCCGGTGCTGGCGGTGGCCGACGGCGTGGTCACCTATTCCGGCGTGCGCAACGGCTACGGCAACGTGATCGAGATCGACCACGGCAATGGCTACGTGACCCGATATGCCCACAATTCCCGCCTGATCGGCCAGGTCGGCGATCTGGTCCGCCGCGGCCAGGAGATCGCCAAGGCCGGCTCCACCGGCCGCTCGACCGGCGCCCACGTGCATTTCGAGGTCTGGGAGAACGGCGCCGTGGTCAATCCCAGGCAGTTCCTCGGCGTCGCCGACGCCGGCACCCCGGACAGCAAGGGCTGAGGACCGGCCGGTCGGCCGGGCTTGATACCCCGGGGGACCGGCACCAAGTACAATCGGCTGTTGCGGAGGGGCGCAGTGCGCCCCTTTTTGTTGCCGGCCTCCGCCGCAGGGCGCCGCCGGCCCGATTCCTTTTCCGAAACGTCCCCGACCTCATGTTCAATCGCCTGTTGACCAGCATCTTCGGCAGCCGCAATGACCGCCTCGTCAAGCAGCTCGGCGGCATCGTCAAGAAGATCAATGCCCTCGAGCCGCAGATGGAGGCGCTGTCCGACGCCGATCTGCAGGCCAAGACCGCCGAATTCCGCGAGCGCATCGCCGGCGGCGAATCCCTCGACAAGGTGCTGCCGGAGGCTTTCGCGGTCTGCCGCGAAGCGTCGAGGCGCGTGCTCGGCATGCGGCACTACGACGTGCAGCTGATCGGCGGCATGGTGCTGCACCTGGGCAAGATCGCCGAGATGCGCACCGGCGAGGGCAAGACCCTCGTGGCGACGCTGCCGGTCTACCTCAACGCGCTGGAGGGCAAGGGCGTTCACGTGGTGACGGTCAACGATTACCTCGCCCGTCGCGACTCCGCCTGGATGGGTCGCCTCTACAACTGGCTGGGCCTGTCGGTCGGCGTGGTCTACCCGGGCATGCCGCACTCGGACAAGCACGCCGCCTACGCCGCCGACATCACCTACGGCACCAACAACGAGTTCGGCTTCGACTACCTGCGCGACAACATGGCGCTGTCGAAGGAGGACCGCTACCAGCGCGGCCTGCACTACGCGATCGTCGACGAAGTCGACTCGATCCTCATCGACGAGGCGCGCACGCCGCTGATCATCTCCGGCCCGGCCGACGAATCGCCGGAGCTGTACGTCAAGGTCAACCGCATCGTGCCGCAGCTCAAGCGGCAGGATGTGGAAGACGGCGTCGGCGACTTCTGGGTCGACGAGAAGGGCAAGCAGGTGCACCTGTCGGAAGCCGGCCAGGAACACGCCGAGGACCTGCTGCGCCGCGCCGGCATCCTCGAGCCCGAGGACGGCCTCTACGCCGCGCACAACATCCACGTCGTGCATCACCTCAACGCCGCGATGCGCGCCCACGCGATCTACCAGCGCGATGTCGACTACATCGTGCGCGACGGCGAAGTGGTCATCGTCGACGAATTCACCGGCCGCACGCTGGCGGGCCGGCGCTGGTCCGACGGCCTGCACCAGGCGGTCGAGGCGAAGGAAGGCGTGCCGGTGCAGCGCGAGAACCAGACGCTCGCCAGCATCACCTTCCAGAACCTGTTCCGCATGTACGGCAAGCTCTCGGGCATGACCGGCACCGCGGACACGGAAGCCTACGAATTCCAGAGCATCTACGGCCTCGAGGTGGTGGTGATCCCGACCCACCGGCCGATGGTGCGCAAGGACCACCCGGATGCGGTGTTCCTCAACAAGACCGGCAAGTTCCGCGCCGTGATCAACGAGATCAAGGACGCCAACGCCAAGGGCCAGCCGGTGCTGGTCGGCACCACCTCGATCGAAGTGTCCGAGATGCTCTCCGAGCAGCTCAAGGCCGCCGGCATCCCGCACGAAGTGCTCAACGCCAAGCAGCACGAGCGCGAGGCGCACATCGTCGCCCAGGCCGGCCGTCCGGGTGCGGTGACGATCGCCACCAACATGGCCGGCCGCGGTACCGACATCGTGCTCGGCGGTTCGCTCGAAGCGGAACTGCAGGCGCTCGAAGAGGAGAAGGGCGGCGAACTGGACGAGGTGACGCGCCAGCGGGTCAAGGCCGAGTGGCAGAAGCGCCACGATGCGGTGAAGGCCTCCGGTGGCCTGCACATCATCGGCACCGAACGCCACGAGTCGCGCCGCATCGACAACCAGCTGCGCGGCCGGTCCGGTCGCCAGGGCGATCCGGGCTCCTCGCGCTTCTACCTGTCGCTGGAAGACACGCTCATGCGCATCTTCGCCGCCGACTGGGTGCAGCGGATGATGGCGCGCATGGGCCTGAAGGAAGACGACATCATCGAAAGCCCGCTGGTGACCAAGCAGATCGCCGGCGCGCAGCGCAAGGTCGAGGCCCACAACTTCGACATCCGCAAGAACCTGCTCGATTTCGACGACGTCAACAACGACCAGCGCAAGGTGATCTACCGCCAGCGCGACGAACTGCTCGACGCCGAAAGCGTGAAGGAAAACGTCGACGGCATCCGCGGCGACGTGGTGGCCGAGCTGGTCGACCGGTTCGTGCCGCCGGATTCGATCGACGAACAGTGGGACCTCCAGGGCCTCGAAGCCGAGCTGGCGGCCGAATTCGCGCTGCAGCTGCCGGTCGTCGAGCACGTCCAGTCGCAGAAGGAAATCGACGCCGCCGGCATCGCCGCCTACGTGCAGGACGCGGTCGCGAAGATCTTCGAGGACAAGGAGGCCGTGGTCGGCAGCGAGACCATGCGCATGCTCGAGAAGCACATCATGCTGACCGTGCTCGACCAGAGCTGGAAGGAGCACCTCGGCCGCATGGACTACCTGCGCCAGGGCATCCACCTGCGCGGTTACGCGCAGAAGCAGCCGAAGCAGGAGTACAAGAAGGAAGCGTTCGAACTGTTCAGCGAGATGCTGGAGAAGGTCAAGGGCGAGGTGGTATCGCTGCTGGCCCGCGTGCGCATCCGCACCGAGGCCGAGATCGCCCAGGCTGAAGCCGCCGAGCGCGCGCGCGCCGAGGCGGTGGCCCGCCAGATGCAGTTCCAGCACGCCGATACCGGCGGCTACGGCAGCGACGAGGAAGCGGCCAGCCCCGACTTCCAGGTCGCTGACGAGGGCATGCCGAAGGTGGGTCGCAACGATCCGTGCCCCTGCGGCTCCGGTAAGAAGTACAAGCACTGCCACGGGCAGATCGCGTAACCGTCCCTGGCGTCTGGGCCCGGCCCGCACATCCTTGTGCGGGCGTTCGCCGGCGCGACCTGCCTGTGGGCAGATCGCGAATTCCCGGCTCACCCCTGCGGTTCCGGCAAGAAGTACAAGCACTGCCACGGGCAGATCGCCTGATCGCCGTCGCCATGCGAGACTCCGAAAACACCCGCGGAAGCGGGTGTTTTCCTTTTCATGCGCCGCCGGTCTTGCCCCGGACATGCCGGGCCGGTAAAACGGAATGTGCACGGACTCCGCACCCCTCCCGTACCGCATGAGCGACCCGGACCGAAGTCGTCACGAAAAGCAGATCCACGTCGTCGCCGGCGTCATCGCCGATGCGCGCGGCCGCATCCTGCTGGCGCGGCGCACCGCGGGTCGCGATCTGGCGGGGCTGTGGGAATTCCCGGGCGGCAAGGTCGATCCCGGCGAGACGCCTGAAGAAGCGCTGGTGCGCGAGCTGCGCGAGGAACTGGGCATCGAGGCGCGCGTCGGCGAACCCGTCATCGACGTGCCGCAGCGCTATCCGCACAAGCGTCTGCGTCTGGACGTGCGCCATGTCGCCTCCTGG
>JAEWNA010000100.1 GCA_023392975.1 Pseudomonadota bacterium
GCCAGTTGCAGCAGCGAGAGCTTGCGCTTGGTAATCTGTTCGGAAGCGGTCATCTGGGTTCTCCGGGTGTGACTGGAAGGTGTGGTAACCACCAATCTACCGAAGGCCCAGGTGCCCGCCCTGAAACGCGCGTTTCAGGGGCGGACTGTCGGGGAAATACTCAACTCATACACTCGGGATGACAGCAAGGGGCACGAAGGCTGGGCTCCGGCTTACGCCAGAGCGACGACCCAAACGGCAACGGCTTCGCGATAGACAAAAACAATCGAATCGCCCAACCCCTCACCTCCCCAACGCCAACCCCCGAAACGCCTTCACTGTCCTGAGCACGAAACTCGAATTCACGTCGGCGACGCCGGCCTGGTTCAACAGGCGGTCGAGGAGGAAGCGGGAGAAGTGGTCGAGGTCGCGGACGACGACGTGGACGAGGTAGTCCATGTCGCCGGTGAGGGCGTGGCAGGCGACGACTTCCTCCCATTCGTTGACGAAGGCGGCGAAGGCGGCGACGGCCTCGGCGTCGTGGCGGGTGAGCTGGACGCGGACGAAGGCCTGCAGGCCGAGGCCCAGCCGTTCGGGGTCGAGTTCGGCGCGGTAGCCGGCGATCACGCCCTCGCGTTCGAGGCGCTGGACCCGGCGCAGGCAGGCGGACGGGGAGAGGTGGACGCGTTCGGCCAGTTCGGCGTTGGTCTGGCGGCCGGCGCGCTGGAGTTCGGCCAGGAGTAGCAGATCGGTGCGGTCGAGGTCGATGGACGGCATGGGATTGCTCGATAGGGCCTGATCGAAGCAAGGATATTGCGCCGATCCGGCCAGTGGGCGCAATTGCGCAATCTTCTTGCGCCAATCAGCGCTTAGAGTGGTCCGATCACCGCAGGATCGCCACAGGGAGGCCGCCATGAACGCCGCACCGGAACGCGTCGAGCACCAGATGACAGACAAGGGCTACGTGCCGATCTACACGACGGCCGTGGTCGAGCAGCCCTGGGCCGACTACACCGAGACCGACCACCAGGTCTGGGCGACCCTGTTCGAGCGCCAGCGGCAGCTCCTGGTCGGCCGCGCCAGCGAGGAGTTCATGCGCAGCAAGCGGGCGATGGGCATGACCGCCGACCGCATCCCGAAGTTCGACGACCTCAACCGCATGCTCCGCGCCGCCACCGGCTGGGAGCTGATCGGCGTGCAGGGGCTGCTGCCGGAGCTGGACTTCTTCGACCACCTCGCCAACCGCCGCTTCCCGGTGACCTGGTGGATCCGCAAGCCCGAGCAGTTGGACTACCTGGCCGAGCCGGACCTGTTCCACGACCTGTTCGGCCACGTGCCACTGCTGATGAACCCGGTGTTCGCCGACTACATGGCCGCCTACGGCCGCGGCGGGGTCAAGGCGCACGGGATCGGCCCCGAGGCGCTGGTCAACCTGACCCGGCTCTACTGGTACACGGTGGAGTTCGGGCTGATCCGCGAGCCCGAAGGCCTGCGCATCTACGGCGCCGGCATCCTCAGCTCCAAGGGCGAGAGCATCCACTGCCTGGAAAGCGCCGCGCCCAACCGGATCGGCTTCGACATGGCGCGAATCATGCAGACGCGCTATCGGATCGACAGCTACCAGAAGACCTACTTCGTGATCGACAGCTACGAGCAGCTGATGGAGGCCACGCGCCCCGACTTCACCCCGATCTACGCGCGGCTGGCCGGGCAGCCCTCGCATCCGGCGGGCGCGGTGCTGCCGGGCGACGCCGTCTTCCATCGCGGTACCGGGGAGGGCTGGGCGTCGGAGGGCGATGTCTAGTCGACCAAAGTCGCATAGGCGTCATCGATGGGGCCCGCTTCGGCGGGCCTCGTCGTTCCCGGGCCGCGACGCCTCTCGCGCTTGATCCGGATCAAAACGCAACCTTAACGTGGTCCATACTATGCCCGGCAACCGGAGGAAGTACCCATGCGCACCGCGGATACCTACAACGACAAAGTCGTTCTGCAGTTCTCGGTGATGACGGTGGTCTGGGGCATCGTGGGGATGCTCGTGGGCCTGTTCATCGCCGCCCAGATGTACTGGCCCGC
The DNA here is from genome assembly GCA_023392975.1 of Pseudomonadota bacterium. Taxonomy (GTDB): domain Bacteria; phylum Pseudomonadota; class Gammaproteobacteria; order Xanthomonadales; family Xanthomonadaceae; genus Lysobacter_I. Next base: position 2,053 of record JAEWNA010000100.1, read on the forward strand.
CCTCAACTTCGACCTGCCCTGGTTGTCGTTCGGACGCCTGAGACCGCTGCACACCAACGCGGTGATCTTCGCGTTCGGCGGCAGCGCGCTGTTCGCGACCAGTCTGTACGTGGTCCAGCGAACGTCGCACGTCCGATTGCTCTCGGACAAGCTCGCCGCCTTCGTGTTCTGGGGCTGGCAACTGGTCATCGTGCTCGCCGCGGTCACGCTTCCGCTGGGCCTGACCGAGGGCAAGGAGTACGCCGAGCTGATCTGGCCGATCGACATCCTGATCGCCGTGGTCTGGGTGGCGTACGCGGTGCTGTTCTTCGGCACCATCGGCAAGCGCAAGGTCAAGCACATCTACGTCGCCAACTGGTTCTACGGCGCGTTCATCATCGCGGTGGCCCTGCTGCACATCGTCAACAGCCTGGCGATCCCGGTCGACCTGACCCACTCCTTCCCGATCTACAGCGGTGCCGTCGACGCGATGGTGCAGTGGTGGTACGGCCACAACGCGGTGGGCTTCTTCCTGACCGCGGGCTTCCTCGGGATGATGTACTACTTCATCCCCAAGCAGACCGGCCGCCCGGTGTACTCCTACCGGCTGTCGATCGTGCACTTCTGGGCGCTGATCGCCATCTACATGTGGGCCGGCCCGCACCACCTGCAGTACACCGCGCTGCCGGACTGGGCGCAGAGCCTGGGCATGGTGTTCTCGCTGATCCTGCTGGCGCCGTCGTGGGGCGGCATGATCAACGGCATGATGACCCTCTCGGGCGCGTGGCATAAGCTCCGCACCGATCCCATCCTGAAGTTCCTGATCGTCTCGCTGAGCTTCTACGGCATGTCGACCTTCGAAGGCCCGATGATGTCGATCAAGACGGTCAACTCGCTGTCGCACTACACGGACTGGACCATCGGCCACGTGCACTCGGGTGCGCTGGGCTGGGTGGCGATGATCTCGATCGGTTCGATCTACGCGCTGCTGCCGCGCCTGCTGGGCACGAAGGAGATGTGGTCGACCAAGCTGATCGACACGCACTTCTGGACCCACACCATCGGCGTCGTGTTCTACATCGCCTCGATGTGGATCGCCGGCGTGATGCAGGGCCTGATGTGGCGCGCCACCAACGCCGACGGCACCCTGACCTACAGCTTCGTCGAGTCGCTCAACGCCACCTATCCCTACTACCTCGGCCGCTTCGCCGGCGGTGCGCTGGTGGTGACCGGCATGCTGATCATGGCCTTCAACGTGATCCGCACCTGGCAGATGGCGAAGGGTCCGGTCGAGTACCCGGTGATCGCCCCCGACGCCGCGGAAGCCCGCGCCTGACCGCCGCCGCAACAGAACACTGAGGCACAGCCATGAGCCACGCTCACGAGAAAGTCGAAAAGAACATCACCCTGATGGCGATCCTGATCGCGGTCGCGGTGTCGTTCGGCGGCATCGCGGAAATCGTCCCGCTGATGTTCCAGGCCGAAGCGATCAAGCCGCTGCCGGGCGTCAAGCCCTATCCCGCGCTGGAACTGGCCGGTCGCCAGGTCTACGTCCGCGAAGGCTGCTACAACTGCCACTCGCAGATGGTCCGCACCCTGCGCTTCGAGACCGAGCGCTACGGCCACTATTCGCTGGCCGGCGAGTCGGTGTACGACCGTCCGTTCCAGTGGGGCAGCAAGCGTACCGGCCCGGACCTGGCCCGCGTCGGCGGCCGCTACTCCGACGACTGGCACCGCGCGCACCTGAACAACCCGCGTGACGTGGTGCCGGAATCGAACATGCCCGGGTTCCCCTGGCTGACGAAGAACGGCATCGACCCGGTGCTGCTCAAGAAGGAAATGCAGGCGCTGAAGACCCTCGGCGATCCCTACACCCAGGCCGACATCGACGGTGCGGCCGAGGCGGTGGCGGACAAGACCGAGCAGGACGCCGTGATCGCGTACCTGCAGGGCCTCGGCAAGCACGCGCCGCGCGGTAACTGACCATGATCGCCGGCATCGTCACCGCCCTGCTGCTGGTGCTGTTCATCGTCGGCACCATCTGGATCTACAACCCGCGCCGCAAGCGCGAGTTCGAAGCGCTCGGCAGCATGCCGCTGAGCGACGACGACGCGCCGGCGCACGAATCGAACAGAACGAAAGAACAAGAGGAGTCGACCCGATGAACACCGCTGCCATGAGCACGGGCTCCATGAGCGCAGGCTGGTCGGCATTCATCATCGCCCTGGTGGTGCTGAACGTCGTCGGATGCGTGTGGCTGATCTGGTGGACGGCCAAGGTCCGTCCGGGTGATCCCGGGCCCACCGACACCAGCCACGTGTGGGACGAGAACATCACCGAGTACAACAAGCCGTTGCCGAAGTGGTGGAACAACCTCTTCTACATCACCATCGTCTTCACGATCGGCTATCTCGCCTGGTTCCCGGGCCTCGGCGCGTTCGCTGGCTACAGCGGCTGGAGTTCGGCCAAGCAGCACGACCAGGACAAGGCCACCGAGGACAAGAAGCTGGAAGCGACGTTCGCGCCGTTCGCCGGCAAGCCGATCGACCAGATCGCGCAGGATCCGAAGGCGCTGAAGCTCGGCAAGGCGATCTTCTCCAACACCTGCGCGGCCTGTCACGGCTCCTCGGGCCAGGGCGCCACCGGCTACCCGAACCTCACCGACAACATCTGGCACTGGGGCGGTGCGCCCGACCAGATCCTGGAGACCGTGCTCAACGGTCGGCAGGCGGCGATGCCCGCGTGGGAATCGGCGCTCGGCGGCAAGGAAGGCGTGACCGCGGTCGCCGTGTACGTGCAGTCGCTGCACGGCCTGAAGGTGGACCCGGCGCTGGCGAACATCGGCAAGAACAAGTACGAGACCATCTGCGTCAGCTGCCACGGTCCCGACGGCAAGGGCATGCAGGCGGTCGGCGCGCCCGACCTGACCGACGGCTACTGGCTCTACGGCGACAGCCTGGCCACGCTGCAGCAGAGCATCGGCCAGGGCCGGAACGGCCAGATGCCGGCGCACGGCCCGATCCTCGGCGAGACCCGCGCGCGCCTCGCGGCGGCCTACGTCTGGTCGCTGTCGCACAAGGCGCCGGCCACGGCCACGGCGGGTGGGGCACAATAAGGCCCCACCCGGCACAGGAGGCGATGCGATGACCCACGATCCCGACCAGGTGCCCGCCGAACCGCACGTGTCCGCCGAAACGCCGTTCGATCATCCGCCCCGGCCGCTCTCGCAGCGGCTCGGGGCGATCCTCTGGCCGAGCTTCTTCGCCGCGGCCGTCTCGACCATGGTCTGCTTCGCGCTGCTGGATCCGCTGACCCTGCGCGACATGACCTTCCCGGATCTCGACATCGGCCGCGAGACGGGCTACGCCATCGGTTTCTTCGCCTTCTGGGCCGCGACCGCGTCGTCCAGCCTCTTCACGTGGATCCTGCTACGCCCCGCGAGCCGCTACAACCACACGCTCCGGTAGCAGGATTATTTCAGTAATTTCTAATATAATGCTGCAGCCGTCGCGCACGCCGCGCCCGGCGACGCCTTCCATCGTCACTTGGCCGCCATGAACAAGCAGATTCCGATCCAGGTCGCCGACGCACCGGCATCGATGTACGTCAGCGAGAAGAAGATCCACCCTCGCGACATCGACGGCCGCTTCCAGCGGCTGCGCAAGATCGCGGTCTGGGTGCTGCTCGGCATGTTCTACGCCTTCCCGTGGATCAACTGGGAAGGCCGCCAATCGGTGCTGTTCGACCTGCCGGCGCGCAAGTTCTACGTGTTCTGGCTCAACTTCTGGCCGCAGGACTTCGTGTTCCTGGCGCTGCTGCTGATCATCGCCGGCCTGTCGCTGTTCTTCTTCACCGCGCTGGCCGGGCGCCTGTGGTGCGGCTACGCCTGCCCGCAGACGGTGTGGACCGAGGTCTTCATCTGGATCGAGCACTGGGCCGAGGGCGATCGCAACAAGCGCATCAAGTTCGACAACTCGCCGTGGACCGGCGAGAAGATCCGCCGTCGCGGCGGCAAGCACGTGCTGTGGCTGGTGTTCGCGCTGTGGACCGGCTTCACCTTCGTCGGCTTCTTCACCCCGATCCGCGACCTCGCCTCGCGGATGGTGCCGTTCGCCTGGGGTGGGTGGGAGACGTTCTGGGTGTTCTTCTACGCGCTGGCCACCTGGGGCAACGCCGGCTTCCTGCGCGAGCAGGTGTGCAAGTACATGTGCCCTTACGCGCGCTTCCAGAGCGCGATGTTCGATCGCAACACCCTGATCATCGCCTACGACCCGATGCGCGGCGAGCCGCGCGGCGCGCGCAAGAAGGGCAAGGTCGCCAGCGTGCTGGAGCGCGCCCGCGGCCTGATCGACAAGACTGCCGCCTACGACTACGTGTTCCGCGCCGCGCACCACCACACCGCGGCCGACAACCTCGTCTCCGCGCGCGGCAACACCGCGATCGCCGATCCCGGCCTGCATGCCGAGCCGCTGCCGAAGTTCGAGCCAGAACAGCTCGGCGACTGCATCGACTGCACGATCTGCGTGCAGGTCTGCCCGACCGGCATCGACATCCGCAACGGCCTGCAGTACGAGTGCATCGCCTGCGGCGCGTGCATCGACGCCTGCAACGAGGTGATGGACAAGGTCGGCTATCCGCGCGGCCTGATCCGCTACGCCACCCAGAACGAGATCGACGGCAAGCCGTCGCAGGTGCTGCGTCCGCGCATCTTCGTCTACGGCACGCTGCTGCTGGCCCTCGTGCTGGGCTGGGCGTGGAGCGTGACCCACCGCAGCGAACTGATCGCCGAGGTGCTGCGCGACCGCAACGCGCTGTATCGCGAGACCGCCCAGGGCGTGCAGAACGACTACACGCTCAAGCTGGTCAACAAGACCCAGCAGCCGCAGACCTACACGATCACGCTGCAGGCGCCGGACGGCCTGGTCCTGCAGAACGGGACGCAGACCGTGCCGACCACCGCCGAGCAGGTGCTGAGCCTGCCGCTGACCGTGACCGCGAACGGCAAGCTTGCCGGCAAGCGCGAGATCGTGTTCGTCGTCGAGAGCGCGGACGGCAAGTCGCGCCGCGAGATCGACACCAGCTTCTTCGGGCCCGCACCATGACCTCGCAGCACCCGAACGATCAGAAGCCGGGCGCGCGCCCTTCGCGCAACCCGATGGTGTGGCTGATGATCGGCCTGCCGCTGGCGGCGGTGGTCGCCGGCCTGAGCACGCTCTACATCGCCGTCGCATCCGGCGGCAGCGACGCCATCCCCGAAGAAGTGCGCCGCACCGCGCAGGTGCAGACGGTGGAACTCGGCGCCGACGAGGCCGCGGCGAAGCGCAAGCTGACCGCGGTGCTGAGCCTGCAGGAGGACGCGGTCGAAGTGCTGCCGGCCACCGGCGATTTCGATCGCGGCAAACCGCTCGTGCTGCTGCTGCAGCATCCGATCGAAGCGGCGAAGGACGTGACCCTCACCCTGTCGCCGACCGCCGCCGGCTGGCGCGCGGAGGCCAGGGTCGCCGTCGATCACGCCTGGCGCGTGCGCCTCGGCGATGCCGACGAGACCTGGCGCATCCGCGGCCGCCTGCCCAGCGGCCAGCGCGGCACCCTGCTGCAGCCGGCGCTGGACAATCCCGATG
>JAEWNA010000102.1 GCA_023392975.1 Pseudomonadota bacterium
GCGCGACCGCGGTGCGGGTCTGCGCGATCCGCGCCTGCGCGCGCGCGACCGCCGCGTCGGCGGCCTCCACCCGCGCGGACAACTGCACCTTGCTGCGCGCGTCCAGCAGCGGCGAGAGCGTCGGCGTGAGGATGGCGATGGTCGCGCCGTGGGCGATCGTGTCGCCTTCGCGCAGGGTGATCCGCGACAGGCGGCCGGCCAATGGCGCGGAGATCACGTAGCGGTCGCGCACGCGGGTGCGGGCTTCCTCGTCCACGGTGCGCTCGAACGGCCCGCTGTCCACCACCGCCGTCTCCACCGCCAGCGGGCGCGGCATGAACGCCCATCCCAGCAGCACCAGGGCGGTGGCGGCGGCGACGCCGATCAGGATCCAGCGGCGGGTTCTGCGCATCGGCGTCTCCCTCATTCCCGGGTCTTGAGCACCGCGACCATGTCCAGCGTGTCCACCCGCCGGCGCACCACCAGCGCACTTCCCAGGCCGGCCCCCAGCACCGCCAGCGCGGCGAAGGCGTAGGTGCGCGGCTGGATCGCCACCGGGAAGTGGAACTGGTCGCTGCGCATCAGTTCCACCACCAGATGGACCAGGCCGTTGCCGGCCAGCATGCCCAGCGGCAGGGCCAGCGCGATCACGATCGCCAGTTCCCCCAGCAGCAGGGTCGACACCTCCGCTCGGGTGAAGCCCAGCACGCGCAGGCTGGCCAGCTCCCAGCCGCGCTCGGCCAGTGCGATCCGGGCGTTGTTGTAGACCACGCCGACCGCGATCACCACCGCGAAGGTGGTCAGCAGCGTGCTCATGATCCGGATGTTCCGCGCGGTGATCTCCTGCATGTTGCGCCAGAGCGTGGCCTTGCTGAAGGCGCCGGCGATGCGCGGCGCCGCCGTGGCGGCCGCGAGGAAGCGGCCTTCGCCGCCGCGTTCGACGGCCACCGAGAACTGCGTGGCGAGGTCGTCTTCGCCCAGCAGCCGGTTGAGCGCGCGACGCTCCATGAACGCGTTCAGGCCCATCATGTCACGGACCGTCGCCACCACCGGCACCTCGCGGACCACGGTGCCGCCTTCCAGCGTCTCCACCCGCACCGCGTCGCCCACCCGCAGGCCCAGCCGCTCGGCGAGGCGATCGGTCATCAGCAGGCCGTCTGCCGGCGGCAGCGCCTCGCGCTTGTCGACGTCGACGATGCGCCGCAGCGCGGGACGCGCCGCGTAACCCTGCAGCAGGATGCGTTCACTGCGGTGGCCGTGGACCAGACGCACGGCCACGTCCCGCCCGGGCTCGACCGCGATCGCGCCGGGCAGGCGCGACAGGGCGCGCCCGGTGTCCTCGCGCACCGGATCGGTCATCCACACGATCACGTCGGCGCGCATTTCCAGGTTGAAGCGACTGTCGACCACCGCCTCGATCGCGTCGCGGAAGAAGTTGCCCATCACCACGATCGCCACCGCCGCCGCCACGCCCAGCACCGACAGCGCGCTGCGCAGCGGCCGGCGCTCGAGATTGCGCAGGATCATCCGCAGCATCGTCGGCAGGCGGGTCGCCCCCAGTCGCTCCGCCAGCGTCGGACGGTAGCGGCCCGGTGCCGGCGGCCGCATCGCCTCGGCCGGCGCCAGGCGCATCGTCGCGTACAGCGGATTGAGCGTGCCGAGTACCGCGGTGGCGAACACGATCGCCGCGCCGGTGAGCACCAGCGACGGCGCGAGCCGGTGCGGCAGCGCCGGGAAATGGAAGAACTCGGCGTACAGCCCGACGAACAGCGTGCCCAGCCACTTGCCCGCCGGCACGCCCAGCAGCAGTCCCGTCGTCACGATCGCCAGCACCAGGCGCAGGTAATAGCCGCCAATGCTGCGGTTCGGGTAACCCAGCGCCTTCAGGGCCGCGATCTGCTCGCGCTGGGTCGCGACCAGCCGCGACACCACCACGTTGAGCAGGAATGCCGCCACCGCCAGGAAGATGGACGGCAGTACCGTGCCCAGCACCTGCTGCTCGCGGATCTCGTTGTCGAGCATCGCGTGCGAGGTCTGGTCCTCGCGACCGTGCGCCTCGCGACCGCCCCAGGGCGCGATCGCGCGCTCCACCTCGGCGATCACCGCCGTCTCGGCGGCGCCCGGCGCGCGCTTGATCGCGATCCGGTTGAACGCGCCGCGCATGTCGTACGCCGCAGCCAGCGCCTCGCCGTCGACCCAGAACACGCCGAAACCGCGCAGGTCGGGCATGCCGCCGAGCCCGGCGAACACGTATTCGGGCGACAGCGCGATGCCGACGATGCGCAGCGTGCGATGGCGCCCATTGACCAGCGCCGACACCTCCACACCCGGCGCCAGCCCGCGGGCCTGGGCGAAACCTTCGGACACCAGCGCTTCGATGGCCCCGTCCTGGCGGACGCCGGCGGCCGGCCATCGGCCGGCGCGCAGCGACACCCGGTTCATGCGTGGCGGATGCGCCGGATCGAACCCGATCAGGTGGCCGAGGATGGGGTCGGCCGAACCCGGGACCGCGATGCGCACGGTGAATTCGATCGTGGTCTGCACGTCGGCCACGCCCGGCAGCGCCCGAAGCCGCGCGCCCAGCGCGTCCGGCGCGCGCACCACGCCGGCGAACACGTCCGCGAAGCGATCGGTGGCGTAATAGGTCTCGCGCGCCCGTGCCAGCGAATCGACCGCGCTCAGGGTGGTCACGAAACCGGCGATGCCGCTGGCCACCACCAGCGCGATGGTCAACGCCTGGCTCCACAGCAGCCTCAGGTCCCTCAGCAGCTTCCGGTCGAGGGCGCGCATGCCGTCACCACGCCAGCTCGTCGGAACCGATCCGGTGCGCGTTGCGCACGATCTCGCGGATCCTGCCGTCGGCGAGGTGGATCACCCGGTCGGCCATGCCGCCGATCGACGCGTTGTGGGTGATCACCACCACGGTGGTGCCCAGCTCGCGGTTGATGCGCTCGATCGTCTCCAGCACGCGCTTGCCGGTCTGGTAGTCCAGCGCGCCGGTCGGCTCGTCGCAAAGCAGCACGTCGGGACGCTTGACGATGGCGCGTGCGATCGCCCCCCGCTGCTGTTCGCCGCCGGACAGCTGCGCAGGGAAATGGTCGCGGCGCGGCGCGAGGCCGACGCGCTCGACCGCCTCGTCCACCGGCATCGGGTCGGTGGCGATGTCGGCGACCAGCTGCACGTTCTCGCGCACGGTCAGGCTCGGGACCAGGTTGTAGAACTGGAAAACGAAGCCGACATGGTCCCGGCGGAAGCGGGTGAGCGCGGCCTCGTCGGCGCCGTCGAGGCGGTGGTCGCAGTACGACACCTCGCCGGCGGTGGGCGTGTCCAGGCCGCCGAGGATGTTCAGCAGGGTCGACTTGCCGCTGCCGGAGGGTCCCAGCAGCACGATGAATTCGCCGCGCGCGATGTCGAGATCCACGTCGCGCAACGCCGGCACTTCCACCTCGCCCATGCGATAGACCTTGCCGAGCCCGCGGGCGCGGAACACGGGCGCCACCCGGTCGTCCGCGACGGATCCGGGCAAGGCTGTCGTCGCGTCGGCGTGCGCGGCCATGCAGGATGATAGGCGCCTGCTGCGGGGATATGGCTTGACGGTCGTCAAGATCGCGGCGTGCCGGCGAGGCGACCTGCCATTCCCGGCAAAGACGATCGCCGCCGTGAAAGCGGCGATGCGCGACGACGACGCCGGCGGCATGACGCTGTACACGAAGACCGGCACCCACCTCGCCGACGACGGCAGCGGCAACGCATGGTGGGTCGGCTGGGTCGAAGACCCGCGTGGAAACGCCAGTTTCGCCCTCGGCGCCACGCCGAAAACCGCCGACGATCGCGCGAAGCGGATCGCGCCGGGCAAGGCTGCTGGTGGATGCAGGGCTGCTGCCGAAGCAGTGAACCGATGCTTCTGGTAGATACCGTCTTGCTCAGCCCCGGGCACACGACATCGGTGCCGTCGATGATGCCTTTCGACGGCGGTCATTCCTCATGCGTCGAACGGCTCGTCCTGGTCGACCTTGCAGTACGGACAGAACGCCATCGGCTTCGCCAACAGCCAGTTTCCGGAGAGCGCATTCAGTCCGAGATGTCCGACGTTGCCGTTGCAGCGCCGGCAGCGGACGCGCGCGTCGAGAAGGTCAGCGCGATCATGCCGATCGTCAGCATTGCCCAGCCCGCGTACAGCCAGATCGGATTCGGCGCTTCCTCGCCGAGCGCCACCATGACCGCGCCCGCGAACGACCCGAGCCATCCTGTGATCGAGAACAGGAATTTCCGGCGCCACAGACGCCGGCGGATCGTGACCGGCCTCGCCATGCGGCGGGTTACGCCTTCCTCACCCATTTCAGCAGCGGCGCCCAGTCTTCCTGGTGGTCGCGGACGTTCTGCGAGTGGTAGTCGAACAGGCTGCGGCCGAGGCCGACCAGCACCACGTAGGCCTGGCTGTCGCGCAGTTCGGCGACCACGGGGTAGGGCCATTGCCGGAGCAGTTCCAGCGCCTGCTGGGACGCGTTGGTCCACGGCCGCAGGCGGTTGCCGACCAGGCCCACGCGCAGCTGGCCGCGGCGCACGCGCGGGTGCTTGGCGATGCCGTTGAGAAAGCCGACGGTGGCGTCGATGTCGAGCGTCGACGGCAGCACCGGCACCACCAGGCACTCGGCGTCCTCCAGGAAGCCTTCGAGGCTGTCGACGGTGGCGCCGGCGGGGGCGTCGATCACGATCCGCTGGGTGTCCTCGGGCACGTGCCTGGCCCAGCTCTTCTTCGTGCCGTCGAGCGGCAGGACGGCGCTCTCCAGCTCGGCGCGGCGTTCGGCCCAGCGGGTGGACGAATGCTGGGGATCGGCGTCCACCAGCACCGTGCGGTGGCCGTCCAGGGCGGCGTGCGCGGCGAGATGGGTGGCGATGGTGGTCTTGCCCACCCCGCCCTTCGAACTGGCGACCAGAACCGTTTTCATCGGCACCTCCGCAGTGAAGTGACGGCAGCTTAGCCCGGAACCGGCCGCCGCGGGCAACTGCGGAGACCCGTGCCCCTGCCGGATCAGGCACTTGCCGCCGCCCGGCCCCCGGAACGGCCCCGCTTTGCTATCGTTTCGCCGCTTCGGGGAAGCCTTCCCCTCGGCCCAGGACCCCGACCACACCCCATGAGCGGCTTGCAGGACCTCGTGGCGCTGATCCGCGCCGACACCCCCCTCATCGTCATCGAGACGCCCGACGAGCCGCGGGTGGTCGAACTGTTCCGCCAGTCGCTGATGCACGTCTGGCGGGCGCTGTTCCGCTGGTCGATCACCGAGGGCCTGCGCCGGATCGACATGGACCGCGAGGACGAGGCCCACGTCGCGCCCGACGCCGGGGCGACGCTGCAGGCGATCTACCGCGGCGAGCAGCGCGGCGTGTACCTGCTGCTCGATTTCGCGCCGTACCTGCGCTACGCCGGCACCCTGCGCCAGGTCCGCGACATCCTGCAACGCCGCAACTGCCTGCCGCACGTGCTGGTGCTGGTCGGCCACAAGATCGAACTGCCCGAGGACCTCGAAGCCTATGCGGTGCGCTACCGCCCGCACCTGCCGACCGGCGACGCGCTGCTGCGCATCGTCAAGGAAGAGGCCGTGGCCTACACCCGCGAGCACGGCGGCAAGCGCGTGGAAGTCGACGCCGAGGCGGCGAAGCAGATCGTGCGCAACCTGCGCGGACTGTCCGAGACCGATGCCCGCCGCATCGCCCGGCACCTGATCTTCCGCGACGGCGTGCTGAACGCCGACGACCTGCCGGAGCTGGCGAAACTCAAGTTCGAGCTGGTCAACCGCAGCGGCCACCTGCACTACGCCTTCGACCCGGTGAAGCTGGAACAGGTGATCGGCGCGCGCCGGATCAAGCGCTGGATCGAACTGCGCCACGCCGCCTTCGTCGACGGCAACGTGCCGCCGGGGCTGGACCCGCCGCGCGGGCTGCTGCTGCTCGGCGTGCAGGGCTGCGGCAAGTCGATGATGGCGAAGGCCATCGCCGGCGGCTTCGGCGTGCCGCTGCTGCGCCTGGATTTCGGCGCGCTCTACAACAAGTACCACGGCGAGACCGAGAAGAACCTGCGCGAGGCGCTGGAATCGGCCGAACAGCTGGCGCCGTGCGTGCTCTGGATCGACGAGATCGAGAAGGGCCTCGCCAGCACCGGCAGCGAGGACGGCGGCGTCTCGCGGCGCGTGCTCGGCACCTTCCTGACCTGGATGTCCGAGCGCAAGGCGCCGGTGTTCCTGGTCGCCACCGCCAACCAGGTGCAGGACCTGCCGGCCGAACTGCTGCGCAAGGGCCGCTTCGACGAGATCTTCTTCGTCGACCTGCCCTCGCCCGAGGCCCGCGCCGAGCTGTTCGCCCTGCACCTGCAGCGCCGCGGCGCCGATCCGGCCGGCTTCGACCTGCCTGCGCTCGCCGCCGCGTCGGACGGCTTCTCCGGCGCGGAGATCGAACAGGCCGTCGTCGCAGCGCTGTACGCCGCGCATGCCGCGAACCTGCCGCTGGGGGACTTCCAGCTGCGCGCCGAACTCAAGAACACCCGCCCGCTGTCGGTGCTGATGGCCGAACAGGTCGCCGCCCTGCGCGAGTGGGCGGCGGCGCGGACGGTGGCGGCGGATTGAGCGGGGCCCTGACCCGGATCCGGATCCTGTCACATGCGCCAGCTTGATCGCGCGGAAAGAAGCCTGCACGCTCCAGATGAACCTGCGGACCTTGCCCCAAGCGTCCGCTCAGTGGAGGGAGAGGCATCTGTATGGAGATCGAAGGGTTGATCTACTCGTTCGCACAGGGACCGGTCGAGACTATCGCGATCGGCCCCTCTGCGCTGGAGCCGCTCGCGCTTGACGAAATGGTGATCGACGGAAGCACGAAGATTGCGATTCCAGAGAATTTACTGCGCCTTTTGCTCTACATCCGGGACGGCAGTGAACGACATCGTCGCGTCCTGGTCCGAGTCTTGCACCATTTCCGCCCACGATGGGCGAACACACGATTTATCGACCCTCGCATGGACGAGGCCATCGTCGACCGACTGATGTCATTGATTGAAAGATTCGAGGCGGAAGGCCGCATCGTTGCAATCACCGATGAGGTCCGGGACGAGGGCATCGAACATGCGCTCAGGCAACTTTTCCCCGGGCCCGGCTACGAAATCGAACTGAGCCCAAAACGCAATTTTCTGCGTGAGTATCTGGTTCTTGCATTTTCCTGGTCGAAGAAGACGGGAGGCGCCATCTTGGAAAAGACGCGCCGGATATTCTCCGACGTCGGCAGGCACATCGCCACGCTGCAGCTACCCGACAAGCTCGACGGCGCCATCACCGCGAAGAGCCGTTTCTTCGACAAAATCTACGCATTCAGGGGCGGCCGGGCGACCAAGTTCTTCGTGGCAGGAGCGGTCGCGGTCACGGGCGTTTGGAATCCGGCGATCGGGGCCGCCGGCATCGTGCTGGTTTTCATGGACCCTTAGGCTTCGCGATGCCGGGCGAGGATCCGATAGGTTCAGGGCGCTGTCACCTCCCAGTCCGCCGGTGGCGCGGAATCCACGCCCACCGCGCGCAGCGCGCGATCGACGAGGCTGACCTCGTCCTGCGCCGGGTCGGCGCGCAGTGCGTCGCGATACGCCGCCTGGTAACGATCGTCGCCGTGTTCGCCGATCATCTTCTGCCGCCAGAACAGCGGCCGCCAGGCCGCGTGCGCGGCGACGCGGGAGGCGGCGGCGTCGGCGCTCAGGCGCAGCAGCAGGTTGCCGACCATGCGGGCGATCATCGCGTCGGAGGCGTCCTGCAGCGTCGTGCCGAGCCGGCGGCACTGCGCGCGTCGTTCGGGCAGCGTGTCGCGGGCGGGGGGGCCGCAGGCTTCGATCAGGCTGCGGTACGACGGCAGCTCCACCGCGGTGCCCAGCTCCAGGCCGTAGGCATCGAGCGCGCCATTGCGCAGTGCGGGAACGGCGTCGCGCCATTCGGCCCTGGGCGGATGACGGCGGACGGCGTCCATCGCCAGCGCCTGCACCGGATTCCAGTACACGGCGTTGCGCGAACGGGTGTCGAGCGCGGCGAAGATCGCGTCCACCGGTTCGCCGTCGCGGCGCGCCAGCAACAGCGGCGCGAGGTTGTCGGGCTGGGCCTTCGCCCAGGCAGCGACGGCGTCGTGGCCGGCCAGGGCCGGCATCAGCGGCTGGCCCTGGGCAGAGGCGAGCAGCGACCACACCACGCCGTCGTCGCCCGCGCCGTCCCAGGCGCGGCGGTACCAGGCGGCCAGCGTGGGGTCGGGCGCGGCGGTGCCGGCGGTGGCCTGCCGCAGCGTCTCCGGGGTGAGAAGCGCGCCGCGGCGGACGAACAGGGCGAAGGCGAGGTTGCGGGCGCCGCCGTCCTCGGCGAGGCGATCGGCCAGCCACAGCGCGTAGGCGCGCTCGGCGGTATCGGAACGGCGGGCGCTGTCGATG
>JAEWNA010000039.1 GCA_023392975.1 Pseudomonadota bacterium
GATCCCGGCTACCTGCTGCCGGACTGGCGCGGTGCGGTGAACGGCGCGCTGCGCAGCACCGGCGCGACCCGCGGCGACGGCGGCCTTGACGTGACCGTCGACGTCGACAAGCTCGGCGGCCGCCTGCGCGGGCGTACGTTGAGCGGCCGCGCGCACGTGCTCGCGCACCTGCCTGCGCGCACGGGCGGCCGCACCGATCTCGAAGGCGACATTGCGCTCGCGCTCGGTGCCAGCCGCATCGACGCCAAGGGCCGCGTCGCCGACCGTTACGACATCGATGCCCGGGTCACGCCGCTGCGGCTCGACGACCTGCTGCCATCGGCGCAGGGCGCACTGCGCGGCACGCTGCGCCTCACCGGCCTGCGCGCCGCACCGGACATCGCGATCGATCTGTCGGGCGACGGCGTGCGTGTCGCCGGTTACGCCGCGGACGCGCTGCAGGCGCAGGGCCGGCTGCCGTGGCGCGACGGCATGGCCGGCGAATTGACCGTGGACGCGACCGGCGTCGACGCCGGCCTCGCGCTCGAACGCGTGCACCTGCAGGCGCGCGGCGCGGTCGAGCGGCTGTCGCTCGACGGCGAAGCGAACGCCGATGCCGGCCGGCTCGCGCTGTCCGGCGAGGTCGCCAAACGCGGCGAGGCCTGGGCCGGCACGCTGGCAACGCTCGGCTTCGTGCCGCGCACCGGCGCGGCGTGGCGGCTGCAGGCGCCCACCGCCTTCGTCGCGACGCCGCAGGCGAACGGCCTGCGCCTGCGCATCGCGTCGGGCTGTTTCGCCACCGACGACCACACCGGCAACCTCTGCGCCGACATCGACTGGCCGACCCGCGCCGACGTCCACGGCCAGGCGCTGCCGCTCGCCCTGCTCGAACCGTACCTGTCCGCCGACACCACGACCACCACCGGCCGCGGCCAGCGCTGGCGGCTGACCGGCGCGGTCGATCTCGACGCGCAGGTGCGGCCGCGCGGCGCGGCCTGGCAGGGCACCGCGCACATCCGCTCCGCGGACGGCGGGCTCGCGCTCGGCGCGCGCGAGGTGCTGGGCTATCGCGATCTCGCGCTCGACGGCCGCTTCGATCCGCAGGGCCTCGATGCCACGCTCGCCGCCGCGCTCACGCCCGACGGCCGCGTCGACGCGCAGGTCGCCACCGGCTGGGACGCCTACGCGCCGCTGCACGGCCGCATCGCCGCGGACACGCGCGCGCTGACCTGGATGGAACTGTTCTCGCCGGACATCGTCGATCCGCAGGGCCACCTGCAGGGCGAGATCACGCTCGCCGGCACCCGCGCGGCGCCCGCGCTGGGCGGGCAGGCGCGGCTGAGCGACTTCCGCGCCGAACTGCCGGCGCTGGCGCTCGGCCTGCGCAACGGCGAAGCGCGCATGGACACGCAGCCCGACGGCACCGCCGTGATCGGCGGCAGCGTGCGCAGCGGCGAAGGCACGCTGCGCATCGACGGTACCCTCGGCTGGCAGGACGCGGACACGCCGCTGCGGCTCGCGCTGACCGGCGAAAAGGTGCTGGTGTCGGACACGCGCCAGCTGCATGCCGTGGTCGATCCGTCGATCCTGGTGCGCTATGCCGCCGGGCAACCGCTGTCGGTCGCCGGCGCGGTGCGCATCTCCAGCGCGAAGCTCGATCTCGAACGCCTCGACAGCGGCGTCTCGCGCTCGGAGGACGTGGTGGTGCTCGATCCCGCCGATCCCGAACGCGGCCCCGCCACGCCGCTGGATCTCGACCTCGCGCTGCAGATGGGCGACGACGTGCGCCTGCACGGCTTCGGCCTCGACGGCACGCTCGGCGGCAGCGTGCACATGCGCGCGCGTCCCGGACGCGAAACCGTCGCCAGCGGCGCGCTCGACGTCGACGGCCGCTACACCGCCTACGGGCAGAAACTGCAGATCACCCGCGGCCGCCTGGTGTGGACCAACAGCCCCTTCGGCGACCCGGTCGTCGACGTGCGCGCCGAGCGCGAGGTCGGCGGCGTCACCGCCGGCATCGACGTCAGCGGCCGCGCGTCGTCGCCGGTCGCGAAAGTGTGGAGCGACCCCGCCACCAGCGAATCCGAAGCGCTGGCCTACCTCGCGCTTGGACGCCCGCTGGCCAGCGCCAGCGCCGACGAGAGTCGCCAGCTCAGCGCCGCCACCGCCGCGCTGTCCGCCGGCAACCTGCTGGCCTCGCAGCTCGGCGCGAAGATCGGCCTCGACGACGCCGGCGTCAGCGAATCGCGCGCGCTCGGCGGCAGCGTCGTAGGCATCGGCAAGTACCTCTCGCCGCGGCTCTACGTCAGCTACGGCGTGTCGCTGCTCGGCACCGGCCAGGTACTCACGCTGAAGTACCTGCTGCGCAAGGGCTTCGACGTCGAGATCGAATCCAGCACCATCGAGCATCGCGGCTCGGTGAACTGGCGGAAGGAGCGGTAGGGGCGATGGCTGCTGTAGACCCGAAGCGGACGCCGAAACGGCGCCTCAGTACTCGCGTCCGGTTGCAGCCTGGAACGCCTTCAGACTATTCATCATCATCTGGCTATGATCATCAGAACCAAATGCCTTCGCTGCGGCAACGAACGCTAAGCCGCCTCGATACAGGTAGTTCCAAAAATCGTGAGCGTGTTCTGAAGCGCGAGGTGTGCCTAGCATGCCGGTTACAGAGAACGTCCCGGAGTCCGGCCTGTAGACCTCCATGATGTGCGGCGCAGCGAGATGCACGAAGCCGGAATAGGTCTTTGCGATAATTCTCGCCACCTGATTGGCGGTGCTCGGGTCGCTTGGGTGAAAGCTATTTATATACGCCCGAATCTTTTGACGAGGAATCATTTCCCTGCTCTTGTGTGATCCCACTGTATCGTCGAAATCATCGAATTCTTCTGCCCAGAACGCATCCAGAAAGCGTCTGTGCAAGTCGGTCATACCCTTCAGCACGGCGAGCGTAAGGAAGAACACGTCTTCCCCTGCCTCGTCGGCGATGCGTTCTATGGCGGCCTGCTCCATCACATGACCCTGCCGCATGAGAATGTGCGCGGCATTGAGCGCGCTAAGCATTGCAACTAGTTTCAGCAGAATCGCATGATTAACGTCCTGCTTTGGAAGGCGGTGGATCTTCCCGCGGGTTCCTGCGTTGAGCAGAATGGGGCGCTCCATGCCGCTTTCGAAGTCACGCAGAGCGGCTTCCATTACCGCGAGAAGTCTTAGATAAGGGTCCATGGAATTCTCAGTGCTGGCTGCCTAGCTATTAGGCTCGTCCTTGACTGGAGCCGAACAGACCTTGCTTGCATAGGCCGTAAGTTGGCTGAGTCATGTAAGGGTTAAGATATTCGATCAAGCAGGGAAGGATGACTGTAACTGGCCGAAAACGGAAGTCAACTCAAATTATTGAGGTCATAAACGAAACTCGTAGAACGGAATCCGAGAAGCCATTTCCGCCGCGGACTCGTCCTTCGCCATCATGGCGGAATCGCCTTCGGCGGTTCCGCCCTACTTGCTGCGCTCAACCTGGCGACTGTCTCCCGTTCTCGCCGATCGAGCGCGAGATCAGGAACAGGACGAGGGCCTGGAACAACCCGCAGCAGGTGATCCATACAGCCTGCGACAGTTCGGTGTCGAAATGTCCGGGGAAGGCCGTGGCGATAGCGGGCAGCGAGAGCGACGCGGGCAGGCACACGATCATCAGCGTGAACGCCGGCAGCAGGTGTTCCGTCGACGATGCGCGCATGGTGATGGCGATACAGATCGTCCATGCGGCGACGACGATCACGAGCGTGGTGTAGAGGAGGGCTAGCAGGCGGATCTGGTGGCGCGGCATGGTCGTGCGGTTGCGGTTGCGGTTGCGGTGGTGGGGTTCGCTTCGCTCACCACCACCCTACCCGTCATTTGAGTGCGCGGCTCACAACCCCGGCAGCAACCGCTCCGTCATCAGCTTCATCACCAGCCGGTGCGGTTGCGGGACGTCGTAGTTGGCGGTGGTGATGACGACGACCACGTGCTGGTCGGGGAAGACCTGCACGGTGTTGCCGCCGGTGCCGTTCATGGCGTACGACTGCCAGGTCTTCCCGTTCACCGGGAACTGCATGCGCCACCACAGATAGCCGTATTCGATGCCGTCGTCGACGCGGGCATGCGGGGCGACGGAGGTCTTCACCCAGTCGGCAGGAATCAGCGGCTTGCCGTCCGCGCGGCCGCCGTCGAGATAGAGCTGGCCGAGGGCGAGCAGATCGCGGCTGCGCAGGCCGAGGCCGCCGCCGGCCTGCGGGATGCCCAGCGGCGAGAACTGCCATTCCGGCTTCACGATGCCCAGCGGATCGAACAGCCGCCGCTGCGCGTAGGCGTCAAGGCGTTCGCCGACCGCACCCTGCAATGCGGCGCCGAGCGTGGTCACGCCCGCCGTGCAGTAGCGGAAGTTGCGGCCATAGGGCGATTCGGCGGGCTTCTTCATCCACGCCGGGAAGCCCTGGATCGGCAGGTCGAGGTAGAAGCCGACCCAGTCCTCGACCAGGTACATCCGCTCCTCGTTGCCGCGCGAGAACTGGTTTTCGTCGTTGCATTCCAGCAGCGACGACATCGTCGCGAGATCCTCGAAGCTGATCTTCGCCTTGCGCGGATCGGGGTTCTGCATCGGCGGGCGGTCGCCGAGGTACGGCAGGATCGGTGTCTGCGCGTTCGACAGCTTGCCGTCGGCGATGGCCAGGCCGAGCAGCATGCCGGCGATGGTCTTGGTGGCCGAGCGCGTGTTGCGCCTGGCCTCGGCGCCGCCGTCGTCGAAGTAGTGTTCGTACAGCAGCTCGCCGTCGCGGGCGACGAGGACGCTGGTGATCCGCTTGTACTCGCCGGCCTCGATCGCCCGGGTGGCGGCGTCGAAACCGGTGGCGGGGGCTGTGGCGGGCGCGGGGTCTGCGGCGATGGCGGGCGGACAGGCAATGGCGGCAAGGGCGAACAGGGCGAAGGCGAGGCGCATGGGGGTCTCCGGAAGTCCGGACACGGTACCAGCCTGCTGCCGACCGCTTTGGTACGGACTGAACCCGGCGCGTGCGCCGCTCAGCGATCTTGCCGCCAGACCGCCGGCGTGCAGCCGAAGCCACGACGGAAGCTGCGGGTGAAATGGCTCTGGTCGACGTAGCCGGCGCGCATCGCGACCTCGGCCAGCGACAGTCGGCGGTCGCGGAGCAGGGCCGCGGCGCGTTCCAGCCGACATTCGCGCAGGTAGTCGCCGGGCGAGCGGCCGTAGCGACGACGGAAGGCGCGGGCGAACGCCACCGGATGCACGCCGGCGATCCGCGCCAGCTCCTCGATCCGTGGCGGTCGCGCGCAGTCGTCGTGCAGCCGTTCGCGGGCGCGCACGAGCCAGGCCGGGCCGTCGTCGCGTTCGAGCGTTTGCCGCTGCGCCAACCGATCGAGCAGCGCATCGACGTGCGTCTCCACGTCCAGCGCGGCCACGTCGTCCCAATCGTGCAGCGTCGCGCGCAGCGCCAGCGCGGCCTGCTCGCAGCGCACGTCCGCACGCACGGCGTCTTCCGGCAGTCCGCGGCCGATGACCGCGTCGGCCGGCAGCGACAGCGTGAGGAAGCGCGCGCCATCGAGCCCGCGGAAACAGTCGCGGTGGGTGGTGCCCGGCGGGTTGTAGACCAGCGCCGGACCGTGGCTGATCGCCGGCATGCCGCGGGCGCTGCTGAGGTAGCGACCGGCGAGCACCAGCACGAAGTGCGCGTCGACGTGGGTGTGGGTCTCGATCGCATGTTCGGGCACGGTTGGCTGCAATTCGGCCAGTTCGATCGCGCGGTTGGCCTCGCCGACCCGCTGCCGGCGCTCGGTCGCGCCGTAGAACATGCCGTGGCCGAAGGTCTTCATGCGTCGTGGCCGTGGTCGCGTGCCCGCAGTCTGGGCGCGACGCGGCGGGCCGGCGTGTGTCGTTGGTCACGCGGGGCGACGGGCGCCCCGCGTGACCGGAGGCCTCAGCCCGCCAGCAGCCGGTTCATCCGGGCGATGAACGTCGCCGGATCGTCCAGCGTGCCGGTCTCGGCCAGCATCGCCTGGTCGAACAGCAGGCGGGCGTAGTCGCCGACCAGCGCTTCGTCGCCGGAGGCGGCTTCGAGGCGCTTGAGCAGCGCGTGGTCGGGGTTGATCTCGAGCACGGGCTTGCCGGCCGGCGCGTCCTGGCCCAGCGACTTCATCAGCTTCTGCATCTGCATCGACATCTCGTATTCGTCGAGTACGAGGCAGGCGGCGGAATCGACGAGACGGTTGGAGACGCGCACGTCCTTCACCTGTTCGCCGAGCGCGGCCTTGAGCGTGTCGACCAGCGGCGCGGCGGCCTTCGCGGCCTCCTCGTGCTTGGCCTTGTCCTCGGCGCTGCCCAGCGCGTCGAGGTCGATCTCGCCCTTGGCGACGTTGCGCAGGCGCTTGCCGGCGTATTCATGCAGATAGCCGGACATCCAGTCGTCGATGCGCTCGTGCATCAGGATCACCTCGATGCCGCGCGCCTTCAGCGCCTCCAGCTTGGGATGCAGGCGCGCCGCGTTCCAGCCGTCGGCGGTGAGGTAGTAGATCTCCTCCTGCGCGCCGGCCATGCGGCCGATGTAGTCGTCCAGCGAGACGCGGTCGGTGGCGCCGGTGCTGCGCGTGGTCGCGAACCGCATCAGCTTGAGCACGCGCTCGCGGTTGCCGCTGTCTTCCGCGATGCCTTCCTTCAGCGTGTTGCCGAACGCCTCCCAGAACGTGGTGTAGCGTTCGGGCTCCTCGCCCGCGATCTTCTCCAGCAGGTCGAGCGTGCGCTTGACCAGCGCGCCCTTGATGCGCTCGACCTGCTTGCTGTCCTGCAGCAGTTCGCGGCTGACGTTGAGCGGCAGGTCGTCGGAATCGACCACGCCGCGCACGAAGCGCAGGTAGGCCGGCAGCATCTGCTCGGCGGCGTCCATGATGAAGACGCGCTTGACGTACAGCTTCAGGCCCTTGCGCTCGTCGCGGCCGGCCTGGAAGTCGAACGGCGCATGCGCCGGCAGGTACAGCAGCGAGGTGAAGTTCTGGTTGCCCTCGACCCGGTTGTGGGTCCAGGCCAGCGGGTCGTCGAAGTCGTGCGAGAGGTGCTTGTAGAAGCCCTGGTAGTCGTCGTCCGACAGCTCGTTCTTCGGCCGGGTCCACAGCGCGGCGGCCTGGTTGATCGTCTCCAGCGTCGACGCGGCGGGTTCGGCGTCGTCCTCGGTGGCGGGCGCGGGCTTCTCCATGCGGATCGGGAAGGCCACGTGGTCGGAATACGTGCGCACCAGCGAGCGCAGCTTCCACGCCTGCGCGTAGTCGCCGGCGTCCTCGCGCAGGTGCAGGCGGATCGACGTGCCGCGCGGGGTGTCGGCGGGGGCGGGTTCGAGCGTGAACTGGCCGTCGCCGGTCGAACGCCAGGTCCAGGCCTCGGCGCTGTCGGCGCGGCGGCTGGTGACCTCGACCCGATCGGCGACGATGAACGCCGAGTAGAAGCCGACGCCGAACTGGCCGATCAGCTGCGCATCGACCGGGCCGCCGTCGGCGAAGCGTTCCAGGAAGCGGCGCGTGCCGGAATGGGCGACCGTGCCGAGGTTGTGCATCAGCTCCTCGCGCGACATGCCGATGCCGTTGTCGCGCACGGTGACGGTGCCGGCGTCCGCGTCGACCAGCAGGTCGATCGCCAGGTCGGCGGCGCCTTCGCCACCATCGCCCAGCAGCGCGGGGGCCTCGATCGCCTCGAAGCGCAGCTTCTCGCAGGCGTCGGAGGCGTTGGAGATCAGCTCGCGCAGGAAGATGTCGCGGTTCGAGTACAGCGAATGGATGACCAGTTGCAGCACCTGCTGCACGTCGGCCTGGAAGGCATGGGTCTCGGCGGCGTGGGAGGGCTGATGCGCGCCGGTCTCGGGCGCGGCGGGGGTGTCGGTGCTCATCCGATGGGCTCCTGGAGGGGGTTGAACGGGGATGCGGTGTAAGTAGGCGTCGCAGCTGGCATTTCAAGGGGCGCCGGAGTGTGGCGGGCGTTCTGCGGGCGTCAGGCTCGGCGCGTTCGCCGGATGCCGGACAGCCCGACGCCGATCGCGGCGACCAACAGGTGCCCCCCGATACTTGCCGGGTTCACCAGGTCCCGGAGCGACGCATCGAACGCGAAGACGGCGATGGCGTCGTCGACCACATGCAGCAGGACGAATAGCACCCCGGCATGCAGCCAGGGCCGGGACGCGATGCCGGTGGCGAAACGCCAGTACAGCAGGCCAGAGACTGCGAAATACGCGCACTGCCGGATGAACTTGGCTATCACGACGGTCTCGGCAGGATCGTCGCCGAGGTGCAGCCACCATCGCGCCGAGAACCCGAAGCCGAGGCCGACCGCCATGCCTGAGGCATGGATCACGAGTGCCCATGCCGCCACGCGCTTCCACTGGAACGCCGTCGGTGCCGGCAGGGGCGTGCGGGCGGAGGGGGTGCGGTAGGGATCGTCCAGCACGGGAATTCGAGGCAACCTGGATCGGATGCCGGGTCGGGCCACCATCGTGCCTTGCGCGAAGGCCGGGAACCCCGAGCGGAAGACTTCCGGAAAGGAAAATGGCGCGCCTGGAGGGATTCGAACCCCCGACCAACGGCTTCGGAAGCCGCTACTCTATCCGGCTGAGCTACAGGCGCGTGGCGCGCATTGTCCCCGATTCGGGCGGAAGGTGCGAGCCTTCCCGACCCAGACCATTCCCGAGATGAGCCGAAGTCCCGATCTGCCTGCCGATGTCCCCTTCTGGCGCGAGCGCCTGGGCCAGTACTGGAAACTGGTCCGCGGCGATCGTCCGATCGGCTGGCTGCTGCTGCTGTGGCCGACCTGGTGGGGGCTGTGGCTGGCTGCCGACGGCGTCCCGCCGGTGTGGACGCTGCTGGTGTTCTCGCTGGGCGTCTGGCTGACCCGCTCGGCCGGCTGCGTGATCAACGACTACGCCGACCGCTGGCTGGATCCGCTGGTCGAGCGGACGAAGGGGCGCCCGCTGGCGACCGGCGCGGTGCGCGGCCGCGAGGCGCTGGCGGTGTTCGCGGTGCTGATGCTGGTGGCGTTCGCACTGGTGCTGACGATGAACCGGCTGACGATTGCGATGAGCGTGGTCGGCGTGCTGCTGGCCGCGACCTATCCCTACCTCAAGCGCCACACCTACCTGCCCCAGGTCTACCTCGGCCTGGCCTTCGGCTGGGGCATCCCGATGGCGTTCGCCGCCATCCGGGGCGAGGTCCCGCCGATGGCCTGCGTGCTGTACGTCGCCAACATCCTGTGGACCACGGCCTACGACACCTGGTACGCCATGGTCGACCGCGAGGACGATCTGCGCGCCGGCGCCAAATCCACTGCGATCCTGTTCGGCGACCTCGACCTGGTCGCCCTCGGCATCCTGTATGTGATGTTCTTCGCCGGCCTCTGGCTGGTCGGCCGCCAGGCCGGGCTCGGCGGGGCGTGGTGGGCCGGACTGGCGGCGGCGGCCGGTTGCGTGCTCTGGCAGTTCGCGATCGCCCGCCGTCGCGACCGAGCCGCCTGCTTCCGCGCCTTCCTCGCCAACCACTGGGTCGGGATGGCCGTGTTCGCCGGATTGGCCGCGGCCCTCTGGCACCGGAGCTGACCGATCCGGCCGCCTCCACGGCCGATCCCTGAAAATCCCCGCGAATCCCGGCCATCATGCTTCCATGACCCTGATTTGGCGGGGTTTTTGCATGAATACGTATGCAGGCGCCTGTTCGCCGGGCAGGCAGGCACTACCATCGCCGCTGCATGCCGGGGACAGGCTGGACCCTGGACGTGCCGGGTACCGCGGCGCCCTCGCTCGACGAGGCCGATCACGATGGCCCCGCCAACGAATTCCAGTTGCTGTGGAGGGGATCCATGCAGCCTTTGAAGCGAAACCTGTTGAGCGTGGCGCTGGCTTCGGCCGCGCTGATGATGGCCGCCGCCGCGCAAGCGCAGACGGCCGACCAGAGCGACACCACCGATGCCGGCGACCTCGACACCATCAAGGTGACCGGCATCCGGCGCAGCATCGAAGCGTCGACCGACACCAAGAAGGAGTCGACCTCGATCGTCGAGGCGGTCTCCGCCGAAGACATCGGCAAGTTGCCCGACACCTCGATCGCCGACTCGATCGCCCGCCTGCCCGGCCTGACCGCGCAGCGCTTCGGCGGCCGTCCGCAGGAGATCAACATCCGCGGCTTCGCCGGCGACTTCTCGACGACCACCCTCAACGGTCGCGAGCAGGTCAGCCTGGGCAACAACCGCGGCGTCGAGTTCGACCAGTACCCGTCCGAACTGACCAGCCAGGTGCTGGT
The DNA here is from genome assembly GCA_023392975.1 of Pseudomonadota bacterium. GTDB lineage: Bacteria > Pseudomonadota > Gammaproteobacteria > Xanthomonadales > Xanthomonadaceae > Lysobacter_I. The sequence goes on from JAEWNA010000039.1 coordinate 10,291, forward strand.
GTATAAAACCACGAATGCGGAACTTGTCGGCCAAGGCCTGTCCGGCACCGTCGACCTTCGTACCATCCGTCCGCTGGCCTTCGGCAAGCGCGCCTTCGCGGTCAACCTCCGCGGCGACATGAACAAGGTCGGCAGCGACAAGGAATACGGCGAGCGGTACAGCTTCTCCTACATCGACCAATTCAAGGACAACACCGTCGGCTTGGCGCTGGGGTACGCCCATCTGAACAACCCGGGGCAGAGCAAGCAGTTCGGCGACACCTGGGGATACGACGGGAATGGCATCTTCGGTGGCGGGAAGCTCTATCACCTGGCCGACGACAACCAGCGTGATGGCTTCATGGGTACGCTGGAATTCAAGCCGAATGACCAGTACCACACCGTGCTGGACGTTTTCTACTCGAAGTTCGATCGCGAGCAGGACAAGCGAGGCATGGAGTTCGGTGCCGCGTTCAGCGTCACGCCATTGGCCGGCAGCACGCCGCAGCACGCATCCTTCGCCGGGATCAACCCCGTCATCCGCAACGACTTCAACGCGACCTACGACAAGCTCTACTCGATCGGCTGGCGCCACGAGCTGCAGCTGAACGACCACTGGAAGGCCAGTGTTGATGTCAGCGGCTCCAGGGCCGAGCGCAAGGAACGCATCCTCGAAACCTACGCCGGTATCGATCCCGCGCTGCCTCGCGACACGCTCGACATGACGTTGGACAGCGACGGCTTCTTCAACCACGACTTTGGCTACGACTATGGCGACCCGAATATCCTCCGCTTGCAGGATGCCGGTGGCTGGGGACAGGACGGCTACATCAAGGATTTCAAGGTCAAGGATTCGTTGTCAGCTTTCCGCGTGGATTTCGAGCGGAGTTTCGATGAAGGCTGGTTCAGTAGCCTACGCTTCGGCGGCAACATCACCGACCGTACCAAGAGCCGTGCCTCGAACGAAGCGTTCCTGGATCTGACGGCCTGCCTCGGCGGCGTATCCGCGACCTGCCCGGACGGGATCTCGACCGCGATGCCGGCCTCGCTGGCCAATAGCTCTCGCTTCAATGGCTATGGCGTGGGTTCGATCTACGGGTATGACGCGCTCCGCGCCTATCAGGAGCTGTACACCCGCCGGATCAACGAAAACAAGGACATCAGCAACAAGAATTGGGAAGTTCACGAGCAGGTCGGCACACTGTATTTCCAAGCCAACATCGATGGGGATCTTGGTTCCATTCCCGTCAAGGGCAACGTCGGGATCCAGGCGGTCAACGTCGACCAGAGCTCTACCGGCCTGCAGACTTTCCCGAACAACGCAACCGGTTTGAAGCTGGATGGCGGCACGAGCTACACCGACTGGTTGCCCAGCCTCAACCTCGTGTTCGAATTCCCGTGGGATCAGAAGGTCCGCTTCGGCGCGAGCCGCCAGGTTGCCCGCCCCCGCATGGACGACCTGCGCGCGAACGACAATTTCAGTTTCAACCAGAGTCGCCAGGCGCCTGACGGGACCACGGGTACGTGGGAGCGGAGCAGCGGCAGTCCGACGCTCAAGCCGTGGCTGGCGAATGCATTCGACCTTTCCTACGAGAAGTATTTTGGCGGCAACAGGGGTTATGTCGGCGCCGCGTACTTCTACAAGGATTTGAAGACCTACATCTACAACCAGGACACGACGTTCGACATCAGCGATTTCAGTGCGCTCTATCCGGCCAGCCAATATCCCGCGAGTGCGGCGGGCGCCAGCAATGTCGGTTGGTACAGCCGTCCGATCAATGGCGACGGTGGCTCCATCAAGGGCTATGAGCTGACGGCGTCGATTCCGCTGGATCTTGTCTGGGGGCCCTTGCAGGGCCTCGGCTTCCAGGTGAGCTATTCGGATACCCGCAGCACGATCCACCCGAATGGTCCGGGCACTTCCGAGCCGTTGCCGGGCCTGTCGAAGTATGTTTCCAGCGCGACGGCATACTACGAACGCTTCGGTTTCTCCGCTCGCGTCAGTCAGCGCCATCGTTCGGCGTTCCAGGGCGAAGTGCAGGGTTTCGGAGGCGACCGCACCCGTCGCGTTTTCGAAGGTGAAACCGTGACCGACATGCAGTTGGGTTACACGTTCCAGTCGGGCGTACTCGAGAATCTCTCGGTCTTGTTACAAGTCAACAATCTTGAGAACGAACCGTTCCGCTCGTCCTTCGGCGGCAGCGACCTGCAGCCGCGCGAGTACTTCGAATACGGCCGTACCTATCTGTTCGGTGTGAACTACCGCTTCTAAGCGCGTCACCACTCTCGACAGGCGAGCTTGGCCCTCGTCCGGTTCCCCGCCGGACGAGGGCCTTTTCTTTGTGCGATCGACGCACTGCGTGGAAACAGTGGCACGGCGCGCTCCCGCGCGCCGGCGTTCAAGGCGCACGTCCTCGGCATGCATGCGTGCAATCCGAATCGATTCCGCGAAATCGATTGACTTAGAAAATGACGACCATGCCGAAAGGAACGGCGAATGCGATTCACCCTGCCCGCTCTCACTGGCTGATGCGCATGATCGCTTGACATCACATCGAATCTGAAAAGAGACTCAAATCACGATTTGCAGTCGGTTCGGGTCCATTCCACAGGGGGAATGCCGATGGCCAGGGAAGGTGTCATTGCCGTGGCGGCATGTGTGATCGCGTCGACCGCACTGCTCCCCGCATCCGCTGCACTCGCCCACGGCGGCGGGCTCGACAAATACGGCTGCCATCACGATCGCAAGCACGGCGGCTATCACTGCCATCGCGGTAGCGGCGCGACCGCGCCGCTAGACGACACCGCATCACGCACCGACCTTTCCCCTCGCACGCAGCCGCGCGTCAGCCCGCGGACATCCCCGTCACGCCCATTCGCAAATTGCGCCGAAGCGCGCGCCGCCGGCGCTGCGCCCGTGCGTCGCGGAGAGCCGGGTTATGGGCCGCATCTGGATCGCGATGGGGATGGGGTGGGGTGCGAGTTGAGACGGAGGTAACCAAAAAAATAATTGGTGCGTCGATCAAAAGCACTCTGATTCGAATAGCAAGATTATTTAAATTCAGGAGAATTGTAATGGTGGCGAAAAAGTCGCGGTTGACGGCAGTGAACTTCACAATGGCTACTTCTTCCTTGTTATTTGCAGGATGCGCGAACCTTGCAAGCATCGACAGGCACACGAATGCTCCAACCAGCCTTCATCAAAAATTTCGAGCGGTTCACTTGGACGCGCAGCAAAGGCTGGTGATTTTTTCCGCCGAGAAGTACTGCGCTGAGCCAAGCCCGGATGCGCTAGCGGCATATGCAAGTGCTATCGGTTTGAGTGCCAGTAAGCTGCCGAATACTGCGGCGGCGGGTGCGATTTCGAATGCAAACTCAGTGGTTGGAATTGGCCTGAGGACGCAATCTATCACGTTAATGAGAGATACGCTTTATCGCATGTGCGAGGCCGCACAAAACAAAAACCTTACTGATTTGCAGGTCGCTATGTTTTTGAACAAAAGTCAGGATCTCTCGATGGTCATTTTGGCGATTGAGCAGCTGACAGGTGCAATCGCAGCGAGTCCAAGCTCTGCAAGCGGAAATTCGTCCGCGACAACCAGCGCAACACTTCTTGCGAACGCGCAGGCGCTAGAGACGTCAAAAAAAATTGAGGCAGATGCGCTCGAAAGGAAAAAAGAGGCGGAGAAAACACTAGAAACAATAGATAGTGATTTGAAAAACTTAAGAGATGATTTAGTCAAAAATCAGGCAGATATCAAGAATGCAAAACCAGAAGATGTTCCTAGCATACAAACTAAAATTGACTTAATTACAGGAAAAATTGACAAATTGGAAGAAGAAAGAAAAAAAGCCTACCATGATCTGGAAACCAAGCTGTACAAGTTGGGTAATTACCCGACACCCGGGCCTCGGCAGTGGCGGTTACGCGGCGAGTGTGTCCGGTTCGTTTTCGGCTGTCACCTCAGGCTCCGGAACGATGGGTGGCAGTGTCTCGATCGCG
>JAEWNA010000163.1 GCA_023392975.1 Pseudomonadota bacterium
CTGCCGCCGGTGGCCAGCATCGGGTCGATCAGCAGCGCGGTGCGGCCGGTGATGTGCTCGACGAAGCGCTGGTAGTACGCGTGCGGCTGCAGCGTCTCCTCGTCGCGGCGCAGGCCGATCACGCTCACCGGCGCGTTCGGCAGCAGCGCCTGCACGCCCGGCAGGAAGCCCAGCCCGGCGCGCAGGATCGGCACCAGCGTGATCGCGCTCTGGTCGCAGCGGCCGACGGTCAGCGGCCCGGCCCAGGTGTCGATGGCGCGGTCGCCCAGCGCGAGGTCGGCGGTGGCCTCGTAGGCGAGCAGGGTGGCGATCTCCGCCGCGACCTGGCGGAACAGCGCCGGCCCCGTGGCCGCGTCGCGCAGCAGGCCGAGCTTGTGGCGGACCAGCGGGTGGGTGACTTCGACGACGGGCATGGCGGACCTGCGGCAATGCGGAACGAGACGCCTAGGCTAACCGAGCCTGGCCGCGAAGCGCGCGATGGCGTCCGCTGCCGCTTGCGGATGCGTCTGCAGCAGCAGGTGCGGGCCTTCGATCGCGACCTCGCGTGCGTCGACGAGGCCCGCGCACAGGGTGCGATGCGTTGCCGGGCGCAGCAGGCGGTCGCGCGTGGCGCGCAGGCACAGCGCGGGGAGGCGGATACGCGCGAGGTGGTCGCGCACGTCCACGCGCATGGCGGCCTCCGCACGTGCGCGCAGCACGTCCGGCGCGACCATGTCCAGCGCCTCGCGCAGTCCGCGTTCCAGCGCGGGCGTCGCCCACCGGCCGAACAACGCAAACGACAGCGCCCCCGTCGGCAGCGTCCGCACCGGCGCGATCCGGGCCAGTGAGGCGAGCGCCGCCGGCACATGCACCGGCGCCCGTGCGAACGTGGTCGAGAGGACCAGCCCGCGCAGGTTCGGCGGCGGATCGGCGGCGATGGCGATCGCCACCGGACCGGAGAAGGATTCGCCGAGCAGCAGGACGTCTTCGTCGCGCGGCAGTGCATCGCGCACCAGCGTTTCGAGGTCGGGGTAGCCCAGCGCCCGGTCGGTCGGGTAGGCTAGGGCCTCGACTCGCGCGAATCCCGCGGCCCGCGCCGCGTCGGTGAATCCGGCGAGCAGCCGCGCCGTGCCGTCGAGGCCCGGCAGGACGACGAGCGAGGTCATGGCGGCCGGCCCCGTTCAAACGAAAAGCCGGGCGAACCCGGCTTTTCTTGGCGTGGCGGTGCGCGGCATCGACCTCAGGCGGCCGCGGCCTGCTTCACGCGCGGGCCTTCGAGCAGCGCGCGCTTGATCATGGCGACCAGCAGGTCCAGTTCGTCCTCGCGCATCGCGAAGTGCGGGGTGAAGCGCAGCGAGTTCTCGCCGCCGTGGATCACGCCGATGCCGTGCTCGCGCATCCACTCTTCGGTCGAACCGGTGCCGTAGCCCTTGAAGTCCTTGGACAACTCGCACGAGAACAGCAGGCCCGTGCCCTGGACCTTGGTGATCAGGCCGGGCAGTTCGGCCTTCAGCGCTTCGAGCTTGGCGATCGCCTGCTTTCCGCGTTCGCGGATGTTGGCGCGCAGTTCCGGGGTGAGCTGGGCGAGCACCGCGCAGGCGACGTCGAGCGCGCGCGGGTTGGTCGTCATGGTGTTGCCGTAGGTGCCCTTGCGATACAGGCCGGCGGCGCGGGCGTTCACCGCGAGCACCGACAGCGGGTACTGGCCGGCGTTGAGCGCCTTGGAGTAGGTCTCCATGTCCGGCGCCTCGATGCCTTCGAAGCCGGGGTAGTCGACGATCGACAGCACGCCATTGGCGCGCAGGCCGGCCTGGATGGAATCGACCAGCAGCAAGGTACCGTGGGCCTTGGTCAGGCGACGCGCGGCCTCGTAGAACGCGCGCGGGACGGAGCGGCCCGGGTCGCCTTCGCCCATCACCGGCTCCAGAAACATCGCCTCGATGTGCCAGCCTTCGCGCTCGGCGTCGGCGAACGCCTGCTCCAGCTGTTCGACGCTGTACGGCTCGATGGTGATCAGCTGGCCGACGTGGTGCTGGTAGCTACCGAGGTGGGCGAGGTAGGTCTTGCGGGTGCTGTCCGAATACAGCGCCGGCAGCTCGGTGCGGCCGTGGAAGCTGCCCTTCACCGCGATGCGCTTGACCTTGCGGCCGGCGTGCGGCGCGCCCGGGTCGGTCATCAGCTTGGTGTTCACGTCGGCGATGCGGCCGGCCAGCGACACCGACTCCGAACCGGAGTTCAGGCACAGGAACTTGTCGTAGGGGCAGGTCCCGGCGGTGTGGCCGATCTCGGCGCGGATGGCGCGATCGAAGCGCAGCTGCGACAGGTTGGCGGTCATGATGTTGGCCATCACCTGCGGCTTGGCCATCGCGTCGATGACCGCCTTCGGCGCGTGGCCGAAGCCGAGCATGCCGTAGCCGCCTGAGTCGTGCAGCACGGCGCCCTTGAGCGTGACCACCCACGGGCCGCGGGCGGCGAGGGCGACGTAGGGGTTCACCGTGTCCTGCGAGTAGAAGTTCACGAAGCCGCCCTGGACGGCGACCGCCTGCTCGGCCTCGTCGAGATCGAGGAGTTCCGGGAATTCGGCGCGGACGCGGGCGTACTCGGCACCGGCGGCGGCGATGGCCTCGACCAGGTCGGGATGGGTGGCCGCGAAACGCAGCAGGGTGGCATCGTCCAGCCCGGCGGTGCGCCGTGCGCCGGCATGGGCGCGCAGCGGGGCGAGGGTGTCCATCAGGGCCATGGGGTGATTCGGCATGGGGTGATTGGGCATGGGGATCTCCAGCACGAGCGGTCGAACGGTCTATTATCGCGATCCGGCTGTCGTTTTTCAGCTGCGATCTGTGCATTTTTCGTCCATAATTCGGCGAATCGACGAGATGGGGGCCGCGAAATGAAGTTGACCGACACTGACCAGCAGCTGCTCTCGCTGCTGCGCGAGAACGCCCGTGCGTCCACGGCGCAGATCGCGCGACGGCTGGGGCTGTCGCGGACGACCGTCCAGAGCCGGATCGAGCGACTGGAGCGCGAGGGCGTGATCAGCGGCTACACCGTCCGCGTCCACGAGGAATACGAACGCGGCCAGGTGCGGGCGCACATCATGATCGCGGTCCAGCCCAAGCAGATGACCGCGGTGGTCGCGGCGCTCAAGGCGATGCCGGAACTGCGCTCGCTGCATTCGGTGAGCGGCGTCTACGACCTGATCGCGATCGGCGCGGTGTCCGACGTCGGCGCCTGGGACGTGCTGACCGACCGCATCGGTGCGATCGAGGGCGTGGAACGCACGACCTCGTCGATCGTGCTGTCGACCAAGTTCGAGCGGTGAGGACGCGAAGGCTGCGTTAGAGTTCGGCAAGCTATTCCTCATTTGACGGGTGCTGAATCAGATGTCTGCCAATAGACTCTTGATCTTGTCTACTTTTCTTATTCCTCCTGTCTGCTTCTTCGGCTACGCGATATGGAGTGGTTCAGTCGAAAGTGTTATGGACGGTCTTGTGGTAGCGACGAGGCTATTTTTCATGAATTTGCTTGGCGTTGTTCTTGCTGTCGCAGTGTCGGAAAAAGTGAAGTTCCTTCAAAAAGAAAGTATTCCATCTAAAATTTTGTTTTACCTAATATACGTTGTGTTGTTTTTCTTCAGCTGCTTCATGTTAGGCATTGAGCTTCAGTTTCCGGATGAGCATCGAATAGGCCGTTACACCTATTAAATCGAAAATTTCTTCGTCGAGATGCGTCTCCGAGTGACTAATGGGTTTCAGGCCATTCTGGTCTGGGCCGTAAGATATCCGTCCTAGAATCACGTGCTTACATGAAGAAATCAGACTTCCACTTCGACCTGCCCGCCGAACTGATCGCGCAGGCGCCCTTGGCCGAGCGTTCCGCCAGCCGCCTGCTGGTGGTGCCGCCGCTGCCGGCGAGCTTCGATGACCGCGGTATCCGCGACCTGCCGGCACTGCTGCAGCCCGGCGACCTGCTGGTGTTCAACGACACCCGGGTGATCCCGGCGCGGCTGTTCGGGCAGAAGGCGACCGGCGGGCGGGTCGAGATCCTGATCGAGCGTCTGCTGCCGGACAACGAGGCCCGGGCGCAGATCGGCGCGAGCAAATCGCCGAAGCCCGGCGGGCGGATCGCGCTGGATGCCGGCGGCGAGGCTGAAGTGCTGGGCCGCGACGGCGAGTTCTACCACCTGCGCTTCCACCTCGACGAAGGCCTGGAGTCGTGGCTGTTGCACGCAGGCCGGCTGCCGTTGCCGCCGTACATCCAGCGTGAGCCCGGCGTCGACGATCGCGAGCGCTACCAGACCGTGTTCGCGAAGGAAGTCGGCGCGGTGGCGGCGCCGACCGCGGGCCTGCATTTCGACGAAACGCTGCTGCAGGCCCTGCGCGATCGCGGCGTCGAGTTCGGGCACGTCACCCTGCATGTCGGCGCCGGCACGTTCCAGCCGATGCGCGCCGAGCACCTGCACGAGCACCGCATGCACAGCGAATGGCTGAATGTCGGCGCCGAGCTGGTCGCGCAGGTGCGGCGTACGCGCGAACGCGGCGGGCGCGTGGTCGCGGTCGGGACCACGGTCGTGCGTGCGCTGGAGAGCGCGATGCGCACGCACGCCGACGGCAGTCGCGAGCTGCAGCCGTTCGCCGGCGAAACGCAGATCTTCATCTTCCCCGGCTACCGCATCCGCAGCGTCGATGCGCTGGTCACCAATTTCCACCTGCCGGAAAGCACGCTGCTGATGCTGGTCTCGGCGTTCGCCGGCCGCGAGCGTATCCTCGGCGCGTACCGGCACGCGGTCGAGCAGCGCTACCGCTTCTTCAGCTATGGCGACGCGATGCTGTTGTGGCCGCAGCCCGCCGCCGAGGCCGCGCATGCGCCTTGATTTCACCGTGCTCGACGCCGCCGAGGCCTATCGCTGGATGACCGCGACGGTGACGCCGCGGCCGATCGCCTGGGTGTCGACGCGCTCGGCCGACGGCGTCGACAACCTCGCGCCCTTCAGCTTCTTCCAGGTGGTCTGCGATGCGCCGCCGACGCTGCTGCTGAGCCTCGGTGCGCGCACCGACGGCAGCGAGAAGGACACGCTGTGCAACCTGCGCGAACGCGGCGAGCTGGTGATCCAGCTGGTGTCCGCGGCGCAGGCGGCGACGATGAACGCGACCTCGGCGTCGTTCCCGCACGGGGTCAGCGAGTTCGAGCGCTGCGGCGTGGCGTCGCTGCCGGCGGAGCGGGTCGCGCCGCTGCGTGTCGCCGGCGCACCGGTGGCGTTCGAATGCCGGCTGGCATCGATCCAGCCGTATCCGGCCGCGCAACCGAGCCATCACCTCGTCTTCGCCGAGATCCTGCTCGTGCACATCGACGACGCGGTGCTGGCCGATCCGCGGCACGTCGATCCGCTGAAGCTCGACCTGGTCGGCCGCCTCGGCGGTACCGGGTACGCGACGACCCGCGACCTGGTCCAGCTGCGTCGCCCGGCCTGAGCCGGCGTGCCGGTTCGGCCGGCGCTCATTCCTCGCCGACGGCCTCCACCAGTGCCTTCGTCCGCGCCTCGCTCAGCCAGGCGAGCCAGACCTCCTGCGGCAACGCCGGCCAGCGCACGGCGGCCAGCGCGACCCAGGCGTCGCGATAGCGCAGCCAGCTGCGCTGGGTGGTGCGCACGCCGGCGGCCGTGACCGTGCCGTAGGCGGAGTTGTCGTTCTTCTTCGCCGCGTCGAGCGCCGCCAGCACCTTGCGGTACACCGAATTGAGGGTCTTGTCGTCGCGGGCGAAGTCGGCCGGCACCTTGGCCGGGCGTTCGCGGCGCTCGAAGCGCTCGACGTCCGCCAGCAGGGCCTTGTCCAGCGTTTCGTAGGCGTCGGTGGCCAGCGCGCCGCGCGCGGTGCCGCTCATGTCGGTCTCCTCGCTGGCGACGTTGTCGAAGTAGTCCTTCGCCGCCTTGCGCAGGGCCGCCAGCGCGGCGCGCTGCGGCGGCGTCCACGACGCCTGCAGCGCGGTCCAGCGCCGTTCGCGTGCGGACTGCGCGAAGTCGGCCTCGCGGCCGGCGCAGACGCCCATCATCAGCCCGCTGGTGATGTCGTCGCAGAGGTCGATCGGGTCGCGGGTCTTGCCGCTCGCGATGTCGTCGATATGCGCCAGGCGGCCTTCCACCTCGGCCGGCGCGCCGCCGTACTCGCAGGCGAAGCGCTTGGCGAGCGGGAAGTTCCGTTTCACGCCATGGCCGTTGGCGTACACCATCATCAGCACGCCGCTGCCACCGAAGTTGTTCGCCTGCGTCTCGATGGCCTTGCCGGTGCCGCGTTCGCGGTAGGCGCACTGCCGGGCGGCGACCGGATCGGCGTTCAGGCCCTTGCCGTCCTCGCCGTAGTACAGCGCCTGGGTGTCGCAGGCGGCGGGTGCGTTGCCCACGTCCTGCTTCGGCACCGGCACGTCGACCCATTTGCGGCATTCGGCCTCGTACGGCCAAGGCGCGTCGGCGCGGGACGGACCGGGCAGGGCGGCGAAGAGCAGGACGAGGGCGAGGACAGGGCGCATGGGGGAGTCCGGAGCAGGCCGACGGGGTCTGTCATCATAGTCGGATGTCCAGACTGACCTTCGAACTCCTCGGCACCGACGGCGTCGCCCGCCGCGGCCGCCTGACCTTCCCGCGCGGCACCGTCGAGACCCCGGCGTTCATGCCGGTCGGCACCTACGGCTCGGTCAAGGGCGTGCTGCCCGACCAGATCCGCGGCCTCGGCGCGGAGATCATCCTCGGCAACACCTTCCACCTTTACCTGCGGCCGGGGCTGGACGTGATCGCCGACCACGGCGGCCTGCACCGCTTCGCCCGCTGGAACGGGCCGATCCTCACCGACTCCGGCGGCTTCCAGGTCTTCTCGCTGGCGCACAAGCGCAAGATCACCGAGGCCGGCGTCACCTTCGCCGCACCCACCGACGGCAGCAAGGTCTTCCTCGGCCCCGAGGAGAGCATGCGCATCCAGAAGGTGCTGGACTCGGACATCGTGATGATCTTCGACGAATGCACCCCGTACCCGGCGACCGAGGATGTGGCCCGCAAGTCGATGGAACTGTCGCTGCGCTGGGCCGAGCGCTCGAAGCGCGCCCACGAGGGCAACGACGCGGCGCTGTTCGGCATCGTCCAGGGCGGCGTGCACCCTGCGCTCCGCACGCAGTCGGCCGAGGGCCTGAAGCGGATCGGCTTCGACGGCTATGCGGTCGGCGGCCTGGCGGTGGGCGAGCCCGAGGTCGAGCGCAACGCGATGCTCGAACACACCTGCCCGCAGCTGCCGGCCGACCGGCCGCGCTACCTGATGGGCGTGGGCCGGCCGGAGGACCTGGTGGAGTCGGTCGCCCGCGGCATCGACATGTTCGACTGCGTGATGCCCACCCGCAACGCGCGCAACGGCCACTACTTCACCAGCTTCGGCACGGTCCGCATCCGCAACGCGAAGTACGAGCGCGACCTGCGGCCGATCGAGGAAGGCTGCGGCTGCCTGGCCTGCGCCGGCGGCTTCACCCGGTCGTACCTGCGCCACCTCGACCGCTGCAACGAGATGCTGGCCCCGATGCTGGGCACCCTGCACAACCTCTGGTACTACCAGACGCTCATGGCCGACATCCGAGCGGCCATCGAGGCCGGCCGGTTCGCCGACTTCCGGGCCGCCTTCCATGCCGCCCGGGCCGGGGGCACGGGCCCCGCGGCCTGAACTTTCGGCCGATGGGGCGGTCACGGAAGGGCCCCGGGACGCGCCCGGGCGGGGGCGGGGAGCGGTTGAAAGCCCGCGCCCCGGCCCGCATGGCATAATCCCCTGCTGTCTTGCGAACGGACCCGAAATGAATCCGCTTGATTTCCTGATCTCGCCCGCCCATGCCCAGGCCGCCGCCGCCCCGGGCGCGCCCGGCCTCGGCACCATGCTCCTGCCGATCCTGGTGATCGGCGCGATGCTGTTCTTCATGACCCGCCAGCAGTCCAGGCGCGCCAAGGACCACAAGGCGATGCTCGACAAGCTGGCCAAGGGCGACGAGGTCATCACCACCGGCGGCATCGCCGGCGTGGTCCGCGAGATCGGCGAGAGCTTCATCAGCGTCGAAGTGGCCGACAACGTGCGGATCCGCGTCCAGAAGGGCGCGATCGGCCACGTGCTGCCCAAGGGCACGCTCAAGTCGTCGTGATGCACCCGTTCTGATCCTTCGATTCCAACCGTAATGCGGCCGGTCGGAAGACCGGACGCGGTGGCCGTCATGCTCGAATATTCCCGCTCGAAATACATCGCGATCCTGCTGGTGATGCTGATCAGCGCGCTGTACGCGCTGCCCAACATCTTCCCGCAGGACCCTTCGGTGCAGATCACCGCCACCCACGGCGCGCAGATCGACGACGCCCTCAAGCAGCGCGTCTCGACCCTGCTCAAGCAGGTCGGGATCACGCCCAAGGCGATCGAGACGCAGGGCGAGAACCTGCTGGTGCGCACCGCCAATCCCGACGTGCAGAGCAAGGCGTCCGACCGGCTCCGCGCCGAGCTCGGCGACGACAACTACGTCGTCGCGATGAACCTGGCGTCGAACACCCCGGCCTGGCTGTCGGCGATCGGCGCGCGGCCGATGCCGCTGGGCCTCGACCTGCAGGGCGGCGTGCACTTCCTGATGGAAGTCGACAAGAAGTCGGCGATCGACCGCCGGTTCGAGATCTACCTGTCCGACATCCGCGGCGCGCTGCGCGAGAAGGGCGTGGACTACGCGTCTGTCGAGCGCAGCGGCGAAAAGCAGATCGTGGTCACCCTGAACAAGGCCGCCGACGTCCAGCCGGCGCAGGCGCTGGTGCAGAAGACCCTCAACGCCGCCGTCGTCGACGCCGGCGCGCTCGCCGCCTCGCGCGCGTTCACCTACGAGACCTCGGGCAATGCGGTGAAGATCGGCGTGTCCGACGAGATGATCCGGCAGATGACGCTCAACGCCATCGAGCAGAACCTCGGTACGCTGCGCAACCGCATCAACTCGCTCGGCGTGGCCGAGCCGGTGATCCAGCGCCAGGGCGCCGACCGGGTCATGGTGCAGTTGCCGGGCGTGCAGGACACGGCCGAGGCCAAGCGCATCCTCGGCGCCACCGCCACCCTCGAATACCGCGCGGTGGTCGACGGCAACGCGGTCGACGCGCGCGACACCGGCAACGTGCCGCCGAACGCGAAGCTCTACAACCGGCGCGTCGTCGGCCCCGATGGCAAGCCGATCCCGATCCTGCTGAGCAAGCGGATCATCGTCTCCGGCGACGACATGGCCGATGCCCGCACGTCGGTGGACAACAACGGCCTGCCGGCCGTGTCGGTCAACCTCAACACCGCCGGCGGCCAGCGCATGCTGCAGTTCACCACCGACAACGTCGGCAAGCCGATGGCGGTGGTGTTCATCGAGCGCGTGCCGCGCGTGCGCATGGTCGACGGCAAGGAAGACAAATACTTCGAGGTCCGCGAGGAAGTGATTTCCGTCGCGACCATCCAGGGCGTGTTCGGCAAGCAGTTCCAGACCACCGGCCTGCAGCAGAAGGAAGCCGAGGACCTCTCGAAGCTGCTCAAGGCCGGCGCGCTCGCCGCGCCGATGGACTTCGTCGAGGAGCGCACCGTCGGCCCGAGCCTCGGCAAGCAGAACATCGAGCGCGGCCTCAAGGCCGTGGTGTTCTCCTTCCTGTTCGCGCTCGGCTTCTTCCTGTTCTACTACCGCATGTTCGGCGTCATCACCTGCATCGCGCTGCTGCTGAACCTGCTGATGGTGTTCGCGCTGATGTCGGTGTTCGGCGCGACGATGAGCCTGCCCGGCCTCGCCGGCATCGCGCTCACCGTCGGCATGTCGGTGGACGCCAACGTGCTGATCAACGAACGCATACGCGAGGAGTTGCGACTCGGGTTGCCGCCGCAGAAGGCGATCGCCGAAGGCTACGACCGCGCGTCCGGCACGATCCTCGACGCCAACATCACCGCCTTCCTGGCCGGCCTGGCCATGTTCGCCTTCGGCACCGGCCCGCTGAAGGGCTTCGGCGTGACCACGATGCTCGGCATCGCGACCTCGGCGTACACCGCCGTCTCCGTGTCGCGCGGCATCGCCACGCTGATCTACGGCCGCCGCCGCAAGCTGCAGTCCATCGCGATCTGAGGGAACCGACTCCATGAAACCCTTCAACGTGTTCCCCTACGACAGCAACATCGACTTCATGCGCCTGCGCATGATCTCGCTGGCCGTCGCCGCCCTCATCATGTTCGTCGGCATCGGTGCGATGTTCACCAAGGGCTTCAACTTCGCGCTGGACTTCACCGGCGGCGTCGGCGTCGAACTGGCGTACGACAAGCCGGTCGACGTCGAGGGCGTGCGCGATCGCCTGGAGAAGGCCGGCTATCCCGGCGCCCAGGTGCAGACGTTCGGCAGCGGCAACGATCTGCTGATCCGCCTGCGCGACGAATCCCCGACGAAATCCGCCGACGGCAGCATCAACACCCAGAGCATCGCCGAGAAGGTGCGTGTCGCGGCGTCCGAACCCGGCAATGCCGCGCGCAAGCTCAACAGCGACGAGATCAGCCCCCAGGTCGGGCGCGAACTGGCCGAGAACGGCATCTACGCGCTGCTGTTCGTGGTGCTCGGCTTCCTGGTCTACATCTCGTTCCGGTTCGAGTGGAAGTTCGCGGTGGCGGCGATCATCACGACCCTGCACGACGTGGTGGTGGTCGCGGGCTGGTTCGCGATCTCCGGGCACGAGTTCGACCTCACGGTACTCGCGGGCGTGCTGTCGGTGATGGGCTACTCGATCAACGACACCATCGTGGTCTTCGACCGCGTCCGCGAGAACTTCCGCGGCATGCGCGCGACCCCGGCCGAGGTGCTCAACCGCTCGGTCAACCAGACATTGTCGCGTACGGTGATCACCTCGTTCGTGGCGTTCCTCACCGTGCTCGCGCTGTACATCTACGGTGGCGGCTCGCTGCAGGGCATGGCGGAATCGCAGATGCTCGGCATCATCATCGGCACCTTGTCCTCGATCTTCGTCGCCTGCCCGCTGCTGATGTGGCTGGGCGTGACCAAGCAGGACCTGCTGCCGAAGGCGCGCGACGAGGCGGCGCTGGCGCGTCGCCCCTGATCGCCCGGCATCGTCCACGAAAAAAGCCGCGCACTGCGCGGCTTTTTTCGTGGCGGGAACCAGGCCGCGTCGCCGATGGCGGCGGCGCGCGGGCCGGCCTCAATCGAAGGTCTTGGCGTAGCCGGTGTTGACGATCGTCTGCTGCAGCGGTTCGATCAGCCGGACGTTCGCCGCGGCGATCTGGCGGGTGCCGATCGACACGTGCATCGGCCCCTGCGCGGCGCCGCGGAAGTCGCAGACCCGGCCGCCGGCCTCGCGCACCAGCAGGGCGCCGGCGGCGATGTCCCACACGTGCAGGCCGGCCTCGAAATAGCCGTCGAGGCGACCGGCCGCGACATAGGCGAGGTCGAGCGCGGCCGAACCCGCGCGACGGATGTCCTCGGCGTGGACCAGCAGCGACTTGATGCAATCCAGCTGCGCGTCGGCGCGCTTGCGCTCGCGCGGGGCGAAGCCGGTGGCGAGCAGGGCGCCGGGCATTTCCTTGCGTTCGGCCACCCGGATGCGGCGGCCGTTGAGCTGGGCGCCGCCGCCGCGGCTGGCGGTGAACAGCTCGTTGCGCAGCGGGTCGAACACGACCGCGTGCACGGGATCGGGGCCCTCGCACAGCGCGATCGAGACGCACCAGTGCGGGAAGCCGTGGAGGTAGTTGCTGGTGCCGTCGAGCGGGTCGATCACCCAGGTGTAGCGGCTGGGGCCGCGATTGCCCTTCTGGTGGCCGCCTTCCTCACCGAGGACCGCATAGCCGGGGTGCGCACGCCGCAGTTCCTTCATGATCTCGGCTTCGGCCATCCGGTCGACGTCGCTGGCGAAATCCATGCGGTCCTTCTCGACCACGTCGATGGCATCGAGGCGCGAGAGATTGCGGAGGAGGACGTTGCCGCCGGCGCGAGCCGCCTTGACCATGACGTTGACTGCGGGCTGTTGCATGCGGACGGCTCCGGCCGCGCCGATGGCGCGGGAAAGAAAGGGCGACGGGACAAAGAGCGTTGCGGTTCCGGACCGCCCGGAAAGTTTAACATTGACGCCATGGCTTCCGCGCGCACAGAACCCGCCCATTCCTCGTCCCTGCCCGCGATTTCCGGTGGATTTCCCGCCGAGCGCGTGCGCTTCGTGCTGGTCGGCACGCAGCATCCGGGCAACATCGGCTCGGCGGCGCGTGCGATCCGGACGATGGGCTTCGCGCGCCTGGTGCTGGTCGCGCCGGAGCGGTTCCCGCATCCGGAGGCGACGGCGCTGGCGGCCGGCGCCGTCGGCGTGCTCGAGACCGCCGTGGTGACCGCCACGCTGGCCGAGGCGGTCGCCGACTGCCGGCTGGTGCTCGGCTGCAC
>JAEWNA010000045.1 GCA_023392975.1 Pseudomonadota bacterium
GGCCTGGAAGTCAGACGGCCTGAAGGCATGGGGCATGAAAAAGGCCGCCTCGCGGCGGCCTTTTTCACGACTCGCGGGTTCGATCAGAGATGCTTGATGATCTCGTCCGCGAACTCGCTGCACTTCACTTCGGTGGCGCCGTCCATCAGGCGGGCGAAGTCGTAGGTGACGCGCTTGCTGGCGATCGCACCGTCCATCGCCTTGATGATGGCGTCGGCGGCTTCGGTCCAGCCCATGTAGCGCAGCATCATCTCGCCCGACAGGATCACCGAACCCGGATTCACCTTGTCGAGGTCGGCGTACTTCGGCGCGGTGCCGTGGGTCGCCTCGAACACGCCGTGACCGGTCACGGTGTTGATGTTCGCGCCCGGGGCAATGCCAATCCCGCCGACCTGCGCGGCCAGCGCGTCGGACAGGTAGTCGCCGTTGAGGTTCAGCGTGGCGCACACGTCGTATTCCTTCGGACGCAGCAGGATCTGCTGCAGGAAGGCGTCGGCGATGGCGTCCTTGATCACGAGGCCGGCACCCGGACGGCCTTCCGGAATCACGTGCCACGGACCGCCGTCGAGTTCGACCGCGCCGAAGAAGTCGCGGGCCACCTTGTAGCCGAAGTCGCGGAACGCGCCTTCGGTGTACTTCATGATGTTGCCCTTGTGGACCAGCGTGACCGACTTGCGCTTGTTCTCGATCGCATAGGCGATCGCGCTGTGGACCAGGCGCTCGGTGCCGAGGTAGGACACCGGCTTGATGCCGATGCCGACCTGCACCGGCAGGTCGCGCGCCGGCGCGCCGATGCCTTCCAGCGCCTTGTTCCAGTCGTCGGTCCTGGCCTTGGTGCCGAAGCGGATCTTGTCGAAGCCCTTCGGGAATTCCTTCTGCAGGAAATCCAGCACCTTCTGCGCGTCGGCGGTGCCCGGCTCGAACTCGATGCCGGCGTAGATGTCCTCGGTGTTCTCGCGGAAGATCACCATGTCGACGTCGCCGGGCTTCTTCACCGGCGAGGGCACGCCCTCGAACCAGCGCACCGGGCGCAGGCAGACGAACAGGTCCAGCATCTGGCGCAGCGCGACGTTGAGCGAACGGATGCCACCGCCGACCGGCGTGGTCAGCGGGCCCTTGATGCTCACGAGGTAGTCGCGGCAGGCGTCGACGGTGGCGTCGGGCAGCCAGCTGCCGGTGGCGTTGAACGCCTTCTCGCCGGCGAGGACTTCCATCCACATCAGCTGGCGCTGGCCGCCGTAGGCCTTCGCGACCGCGGCATCGAGCACGCGCACGCTGGCGCGCCAGATGTCCGGGCCGGTGCCGTCGCCCTCGATGAACGGGATGATCGGGCGGTCGGGCACGACCAACCCGGTCGGGGTCTTGGTGATCCGGGCGCCGCCTTCCGGCACCGCGGGGGTGAAATCGGCCATTCCTGGGGTCTCCTCACAGGCCGGCGCCACGCCGGCCAAGACCGCCATTGTCGCGGGTCGCGGGAGGTGGGGGAAGCCCGACCTTCGCCGACACCGGCGACGGCTGACTTCCGGCACGGGAGCGGGCCGCCGGCGCGGCGCAGGATCGTCCCTTTCCGACCGCGGAGCCGCCGCATGCCGATCCATCGTCGCGATGTCCTTCGCCTCGGCGCGCTCGGTACCGCGGCCATCGCCGGCAGCGGATGGTCGGCACCGTCCCGTGCCGTCGCACCCGAGGGCACGTCGATGACGCGCGCGGACAAGCCGCTCGACCTGCTGATCCTCGGCGGCACCGGCCTGATCGGGCCGCACCAGGTGCGCTACGCGCTGGCGCGCGGGCATCGCGTGACGATCTTCAACCGCGGCCGCAAGCAGCCGGAATGGCCGGGGCAGGTCGAACAGCTGCTGGGCGATCGCGACACCAATGACTACGCGTCGCTGCAGGCCGAAGTCGCGAAGGGCCGGCGCTGGGACGCCTGCATCGACAACCCCAGCAGCGTGCCGGCCTGGATCCGCGACGCGGCCGCGGTGCTCAAGGGCCATGTCGGCGGCTACACCATGGTCTCCAGCGTCTCGGCCTACGCCGACAACGCGACGCCCGGCCAGGACGAGACCGCGCCGCTGGCGACGTTCGACGGCGATCCGCTGCAGGAAACCGCGCCCGGCCTGCGCGCCGACCTCAGCAAGTATCCCGGCCTGAAGGCGGCGACCGAAGCGGAAACGCGCAAGCACTTCGGCGACCGCACCACGATCCTACGGCCCGGGCTGATCGTCGGCCCCGGCGACGAGACCGATCGTTTCACCTACTGGCCGCTGCGCATGCGCCGCGGCGGCGACGTGCTGTGCCCGGGCGACGGCCGCGATCCGGTGACGTTCGTCGACGCGCGCGACCTCGGCGAATGGATGGTGCGGCTTGCCGAATCGCGCACACATGGCATCTTCAACGCCTTCGGCCCGGACTACCCGCTGGACACCGCCGCACTGCTGTACGGCATCCGCGCGTCGACGCGGGCCGGTGCGACGCTCACGTTCGTGCCCGCGGACTTCCTCGAAGCGCACGGCGTCTCGGGCTGGACCGACCTGCCGGTATGGCTGCCGGGCACGGGCGAGACCGCCGGCTTCCATCGCCGCAGCAACGCCCGCGCGATCGCCGCGGGCCTGACCTTCCGCAGCCTCGCCGACACCACCGCCGCGACGCTGGCGTGGTTCGATGCCCAGCCGGAGGCACGCCGCAATGCGCCGTTGAAGGCGGGGCTGACGGCGGAGCGGGAGGCGGAGGTGTTGGCGGCGTGGAAGGCGCGGGCGGGCTGAGCGTCCACCGCGATTGGCCGTCCGCGGCCGCCGCGCGCGTTGTCGCAGGCAGGATCAACCGGCAGGACGCCAGCGCAGCGCGCCCGTCCTGCCGGCCCAGGCATCGCGATTTCCGGACCGTACCGGAGACAGGGAGGACGTCATGGGCACGCTCGTCGCATTCCGCTATCCCACCCCGCTGTTCCTGAAGCTGGCGGATCACACCTACGTCGCCTGCGGCACGCTCGGCAAGGCCTGGAGCTGCTGGGGCGGCAAGACCGGCGGCACCGAACTGCGACGCGCAGCGGGCAGCACCCAGCGCGCCGACGCCATCGCCGAACCGGACGAACGCGCCGGCATCACCTGCTATCTCGTCAACGGGGTCTGCCACCAGGCGGCGAACCGCATCCTGCTGCCGGCCGGTATCACGGTGCAGGGCGCGCGCGGCTATGCGGTGTCGACCGCGCTGTTCGGCACCTACGGCCGGCCGCGCGGCATCCTCGGCTTCTGTCGCGCACCGTTCGATCGCCATGCCGGCGTGAGCGGCGATCTCGCCGCCTGCATCGAGGCAGCGCGTCTCGGCGAGGACGAGGACAAGGGCGGGCCACGCGCCGGTGATGGCGGCGACCCGCGCGAACGCGCCTACCTCGAGCGGGCGCTCGCACTGCACGAAGGCGCCGGCAGGCTGTTCGCGGACAGTGCGTCCACCGACGAGATCGTCCGCTTCCAGCTCGCGCAGTTCGCGCTGTTCGTCGACTACAAGTTGGGCGACGCGCCCATGCACCGCGAATTCGCCGCCGGCCGCGGTCGCGATGCGCTGATGGCGATCCGCGAAGAGACCGAACATGAACGCCTGGCGGCGGAGCAGCGTTTCGCGGACTCCGGCGACGTCGAAGCCTTCCGCGAGGACGACGATGCCCTGACGCTGCGGTTCCAGGAGCGGGTGGGCAAGCTCATGGATGCCGAACGCTACAGCGCGCTGCTCGACCAGGAACGGGGCGATGATGTGACCCTGGCCGATCCGGAGATCCTGGCGCATGCCTACCGCGCCCGCCCCGCCCCCGGTGCCTGACCACGGCCCGAAACTGTCCGCCGAGGCGTACGAGCGCCGCATCGTCGCCCTGTACGCCGATGGCCCGGCGATGCCGGATCGCGACGAGGACCTGCGCCTGCGTCGCGCCGAATTCGAACTCGCCGTCGATCATCGCCTCGGCACCGCGTTCCCGCCCGAGCGGCGGGAACGCCTCTGGGCCGCGCAGGAATCGGTCGCACGGCATCGCCTCTGGCACTTGGTGAAGGGACTGTTCGCCGCAGGCGACCGCTCGGATCCGCTCGCGCATGCGCTCATCGCCGCGTGCGCGCAGGAGCTGGATGCGGCGGAGTTGCGGGCGTATCTGGCGCTGCCGGAGGAAACGGGCGCGTGATGGCTCGATCCGCGAATCCTGCCCGAGCAGCCTTCGTGTACAAGTTGGGTAATTACCCGACACCCGGGCCTCGGCAGTGGCGGTTACGCGGCGAGTGTGTCCGGTTCGTTTTCGGCTGTCACCTCAGGCTCCGGAACGATGGGTGGCAGTGTCTCGATCGCG
>JAEWNA010000174.1 GCA_023392975.1 Pseudomonadota bacterium
CGCCATCGACGAGCTCGGGACACACGCCGAAGAACGGCTTGCCGCCGCTGCCCGGCTTCATGTCGTGCGCGCCGGGCAGGGTGGTGATCATCACCCCGCCGGTCTCGGTCTGCCACCAGGTGTCGACCACCGGGATGCGGCCTTTGCCGACGGTGTCCGAGTACCAGCGCCAGGCCTCAGGATTGATCGGCTCGCCGACGCTGCCGAGCAGGCGCAGCGAGGCGCGCGAGGTCTTCTTCACCGGCGCCTCGCCCTCGCGCATCAGCGCGCGGATCGCGGTCGGGGCGGTGTAGAAGATCGTGACCTGGTGCTTGTCGATCACTTCCCAGAAGCGCGACACGCTCGGGTAGTTCGGTACGCCCTCGAACACGATCGAGGTCGCGCCGTTGGCCAGCGGGCCGTAGGCGATGTAGCTGTGGCCGGTGACCCAGCCGACGTCGGCGGTGCACCAGTAGATGTCGTCCTCGCGCAGGTCGAACACGCGCTCATGGGTGTAGCTGGCCCACACCAGGTAGCCGCCGGTGGTGTGCAGGACGCCCTTGGGCTTGCCGGTGCTGCCGGAGGTGTAGAGGATGAACAGCGGGTCTTCCGCGTTCATGCGCTCGGGTTCGCATTCGGCCGGCTGGTCGTCGACGACCGCGTCGTACCAGCGATCGCGCGGCATCTGCATGTCGACGGCGCCGCCGGTGTGGCGCACCACCAGCACGGTCTCCACCGAATCGGTGCCGGCCATCTTCAGCGCGGCGTTGACGTTCTCCTTCAGCGGCACCGCCTTGCCGCCGCGCAGGCCCTCGTCCGCGGTGATGACCAGCTTGCTGCCGCAGTCGGCGATGCGGTCGGCGATCGAATGCGGCGAGAACCCGCCGAACACCACCGAGTGGATCGCGCCGATGCGCGCGCAGGCCTGCATCGCGACCACCGCGGCGGGGATCATCGGCAGGTAGATCGTCACCCGGTCGCCCTTCTTCACGCCGAGCGCGCGCAGCGCGTTCGCGAGCTTGCACACGCGCGCGTGGAGTTCGCGGTAGGTGATGCGCTCGGCGGGCTTGTCGGGGCTGTCCGGCTCGTGGATCAGCGCGACCTTGTCGCCGCGCGTCGCGAGGTGGCGATCGAGGCAGTTGACGCTGACGTTGAGCTCACCGTCCTCGAACCAGCGGATGCGGAAGTCGTCGAGCGCATAGCTCACGTTCTTCATCTTCGTCGGTGCGCGGAACCAGTCCAGGCGCTGCGCGATGCGGCCCCAGTAGGTTTCCGGATCGTCGATCGCCTCGGCGCAATCGCGCGCGTAATCCTCGCGACGCATGCGGGCGTTCGCCGCGAACGTATCCGGCACCGGATAGACGGAAGGGGCTTGATCGGTCTGCGACATGGCGATTCCTCCACGAATCAACGATGCGACAGTGTGCCTCAAACCGCTTGTATTGCAGCGCAGCATGACGTTTAGACCATGGTCGAAAAATCGGTGGAATCGGCATTCGCTTCGACCAATGGCGAATAGGCGGGGCATGGTACGGGGGACAGGCTGCGTTCACTTCACCGCGCATGTGCCCTCGGGAGGGGCCCGCCATGAACCATCGACTGCAATCCAGGAAGCCATTGGCGCTGTCGCTGATGGTCTGCCTGCTCGCGCCGGGGCTCGCCCTCGCGCAGGCGAGCACGCCACGCGAACAGGCGCTCGAGGCGCGCGTCGCCGAACTCGAGAAGATCGTGCAGCAGCTCGTCGCGCAACAGCAGGCGCAGCCCGCGCCCGCCGCCGCCACGGCGCCTGCGGACAACAAGCCGAAGATCCAGACGGCGCCGATCATGACCGCGGCCAATCCCGGCACGCGCTTCTCCTTCGGCGGCTTCGTCAAGCTCGATGCGATGGTCACCAAGACCAGCGACGGCGAGATTCCCGACGGCAGCGTCGGCCGCCTGTTCTACGTGCCTTCGGCCATCCCGGTGGGTTCGCCCGGCGCCCGCGAAAGCGCCGACACCGACATGGGCGCGCAGTTCTCGCGGTTCTGGTTCGCCGCCGATACCGATCTGGATTCCGGCGACAAGCTCAAGGGCTACCTCGAGATGGACATGTTCGGTGGCGGCAACATCACCGGGAATGAAATAGCCACCAACACCTACGGCGTGAGCCTGCGCCAGGCCTACGTGAGCTGGACGCCGAAGGGCGGCGGCACCTGGCTGGCCGGCCAGACCTGGTCGAACTTCCAGGACGTGGCCGCACTGCCCGACTCCATCGACTTCGTCGGCCCGACCGAAGGCACGATCTTCGTGCGCCAGGCCCAGGTGCGCTACACCAAGGGGCCGTGGTCGGTCTCGGTCGAGAATCCGGAAACCACGGTCACACCGTATCGCAACGTCGGTGCGCGCATCAGCAGCGACGACAACGTGATGCCCGACCTCACCGCACGCTGGCTGAAGAAGGGCGACTGGGGCCACTTCACGATCGCCGGCATGGTCCGCCAGTTCAAGTACCAGAACCCGGCCACCGGCATCGACGACACCAGCACCGGCGGCGCGGTCAGCGTGTCCGGCCGCTTCAACATGGGCAAGAACGACGACCTGCGCTACATGGCCAGCTACGGCCGCGGCATCGGCCGCTATCTCGGCCTGGCGGTCGCCAGCGACACCGTGCTCGATGCCGGCGGCAACCTCGAACCGATCGACGGCTACGGCGCGTTCGCCGCCTGGCGCCACGCCTTCTCGCCGAAGCTGCGCGGCAACCTGTTCTATTCGATGGCCGCCTTCGACAACGATCCGGCGATCACCGGCTACGGCGTCACCGAGCGCGCCGAATCCCTGCACGCCAACCTGATCTACTCGCCGATGCCGAAGCTCGACGTCGGCGCCGAGCTGATCTGGGGCCGGCGTGAACTCGAGGACGACCGCGCGGGCGACCTGCGCCGCCTGCACGCCCACGTCAAGTACAGCTTCTGACCCGGAGGGACGACCATGTCCAGCACCACCGCTTCATCCGTCCCCGCGACGGGCAGCCTCACCCAGGGCCACAAGAAGGTCATCTTCGCGTCGAGCCTCGGCACCGTCTTCGAGTGGTACGACTTCTACCTCTACGGCTCGTTGGCGGCGATCATCGCCAAGCAGTTCTTCAGCGGCCTCAACGACACCTCGGCCTTCATCTTCGCGCTGCTGGCCTTCGCCGCCGGCTTCGCGGTGCGGCCGTTCGGCGCGATCGTGTTCGGCCGGCTCGGCGACCTCGTCGGCCGCAAGTACACGTTCCTGGTCACGATCGTGATCATGGGCCTGTCGACCTTCCTCGTCGGCGTGCTGCCGAACTACGCCAGCATCGGCTTCGCCGCGCCTGCCATCCTGATCGCACTGCGCCTGCTGCAGGGCCTCGCGCTCGGCGGCGAATACGGCGGCGCCGCGACCTACGTCGCCGAGCACGCGCCGCACGGCAAGCGCGGCCTCTACACCAGCTTCATCCAGACCACCGCCACCGTCGGCCTGTTCCTGTCGCTGCTGGTGATCCTCGGCGTGCGCACGTACCTCGGCACCGAGACCTTCGAGGCCTGGGGCTGGCGCATCCCGTTCCTGCTGTCGATCGTGCTGCTCGGCGTGTCGGTGTGGATCCGCATGCAGCTGCACGAGTCGCCGCTGTTCCAGCAGATGAAGGCCGAGGGCAAGAGCTCCAAGGCGCCGATCACCGAAAGCTTCTTCAGCAAGAACGGCAAGATCGTGGTCCTCGCGCTGCTCGGCGCCACCGCCGGCCAGGCCGTGGTCTGGTATGCCGGCCAGTTCTACGCGATGTACTTCCTCACCCAGTCGCTGAAGGTCGACGCCACCACTACCTGGCTGCTGATCGCCGCCTCGCTGCTGCTGGGCACGCCGTTCTTCGTGATCTTCGGCTGGCTGTCGGACAGGATCGGCCGCAAGAAGATCGTCATGGCCGGCTGCCTGATCGCCGCGCTCACCTACTTCCCGCTGTTCAAGGGCCTCACCCACTACGCCAATCCGGGCGTCGAGGAAGCCCGCGCCCGCGCACCGGCGGTGGTCGTGGCCGATCCGGCGACCTGCTCGTTCCAGTTCGACCCGGTGGGCAAGAAGGTCTTCACCAACTCCTGCGACATCGCCACCGCGGCGCTGGCCAAGGCCGGCATCCCCTACTCGATCCAGCCCGCCTCCGGCGGCGCGGTCGCACAGGTGAAGATCGGCGACGCCGTGGTCGACGCCTACGAAGGCGCCGGGCTGAGCAAGGACGACGGCAAGGCCAGGGGCGATGCCTTCGGCGGTGCGTTGAAGGACGCGCTGAAGGCCGCCGGCTATCCCGACAAGGCCGATCCCGAGCGCATCAACAAGCCGATGGTGCTGCTGATCCTCACCATCCTCGTGATCTACGTGACCATGGTCTACGGCCCGATCGCGGCGTGGCTGGTGGAGCTGTTCCCCACCCGCATCCGCTACACCTCGATGAGCCTGCCGTACCACATCGGCAACGGCTGGTTCGGCGGCTTCCTGCCGACCATCGCCTTCGCCCTGGTCGCGGCCAGCGGCAACATGTACCAGGGCCTGTGGTATCCGATCATCATCGCCGCGATGACGTTCGTGATCGGCACCCTGTTCCTGCGCGAGACCAAGGACGTCGACATCACGCAGTGATTCGCGTCTCCCTCGTCATCCGTGCAGCGAAGACGCCGGCGCAAGCCGGCGTCTTCGCATGCAGATCCGCGCGCAGGCATCTGGGCTTAGTTCGGTTCGTGCCTCCGCTCACCCATGCTCCGCCCTGTAGAGCGGCCTTCAGGCCGCTGCCCTTTTTTCCCCGCGGGAAAATGGCCGCCTGGTCTTCAACAGCCGAATGGCCGGTCAGGCCGCTCCATCGGGGGGCATTCCCGCTTCGCAGGCATCCCCGCCCGCGATCAGGCCGCCTCGGCTTCCCGCTTCGGTGCCACCAGCTTCGCGGCGAGGATGCCGGCCTCGTACAGGAGGTACATCGGGATCGCGAGCATCAGCTGCGAGACCGCGTCCGGGGGGGTGATCACCGCGGCGACCGCCACGATGCCGATCAGCGCATAGCCGCGCCAGGCCGACAGCTGCTGCGGCGTGACCCAGCCCAGCAGCACGAGGATGACCAGCGCCACCGGCAGCTCGAAGCTGATGCCGAAGGCGAAGAACAGCACCACCACGAAGTCCAGGTACTTCACCGGGTCGGGGGTGATCTTGATGATCTCCGGCGAGAACGAGATCAGGAACCGGAACGCGCCGTTGAGCACCACGAAATAGGCGAAGGCGGCACCGGCGTAGAACAGCAGCAGCGACGAGACCAGCAGCGGCAGCGCCATGCGCTTCTCGTTGCGGTACAGCCCCGGGGCGACGAACGCCCAGGCCTGGTACAGCAGCCACGGCATGGTCGCGAACAGCGCGACGTAGAAGTCGAGCTTCATCAGCGCCATGAACGAGGACATCACCTCGTACGAGCTGAGGCTGGAGCCGGCGGGCAGCACCGACAGCAGCGGCTGCGCCAGCCACACGAACAGTTGCTTGGAGAACGGCACCAGCGCGAAGAACACCACCAGCACCGCCGCGAGGCTGCGGATCAGCCGCGCCCGCAGTTCGATCAGGTGGCTGATCAGGCTACCCTCGGCGCCGCCCTCAGCGTCGGTCATCGCCGTCCTCGTCGCGATCGGTGGCCGGGGGGAGCGCCGGCGCCGCGTCCGGCGCGGCGGTCTCCGCCGTCTGCCGCAGCTGCGCCTGCATGGCCTCGAACTCGCGGCGCGCTTCGTCCGCGGCGCTGCGCATCTCGTCGTCGATCCCGGCGATGGTCTGGCGCGTGTCCTGCAGGCTGCGCTTGAGTTCCTCGGCGGCGAGTTCGCGTTCGAGCTCCGCCTTCACCGAATGCCACTGCGCCCGCGCGCGACGCACCCACAGGCCGGCGAAGCGCGCGGCCTTGGGCATGCGCTCGGGACCGAGCACCACGAGGGCGACGATCCCGATGACGACGAGTTCGGAGAGGCCGATGTCGAACATGGCGAGAGGCCGCGGGCGGCCCGCGGCGGTGCGGCGCGATCAGCGCGCGACGTGGTCGTCGTCGCGCTGAGTCTCGGCGGACGTCGTGTCGCGCGGCTGCGACTGGTCCTTCAGCTGGGCGGGCTTGTCGCCCTCGCCCTGCACGCCTTTCTTGAACTCGTTGACCGCCTTGCCCAGGTCCTTGGCGCCGCTGGTCAGGCGCTTGGTCCCGAACACCAGCAGCACGATGACCAGAAGGATGATCCAGTGCGTGAGGCTCATGCCGCCCATCGGAGTGCTCGCAGGGATGAAAAACAGGCGCTCAGGATACCGCATCGCCGGCGGTCGCCCCTGAATCCGGGCGGCACGGGCTCACGGCGTCGCGGGAAGCGCCTCGACCTTGGCCGGATTCTCGACCGGCTGGAAGGGTTCCGGCTGCGGCATCGGCTGTGCGTCGGGAACGGCCTGCGGCACCGGCTGGGCCGCAGGCGCCGTGCCTTCGGGGGCCTCGGTGCCGCGCGCGGCGGCCTTGGCGCTGGCCTTGACCAGGTCGTCACGGAAGGCGGCGACCGCGGGGGACGGCGGTTGCGGCGCGCGCGCCTCGAACACCATGCGCGGCGTGGTGTCCTGCCCGTAGACCGCCTCGTTGGCGCGATCGTCGATCGAGAGCACCGCGCCATCCAGCGCGACGCCGGCGAACAGGCCGCGGGCGCGCGACCAGGACCAGATCTCGGCCTTCATCTGGCCGTCGGTGGCGGCGGAGGCATTCCGGCCCAGTGGGCCGGCGGCGACGCCGGCGTCGGCGCCGAGGGTGAACTTGCCATTGACGATGGTGTCCAGGCCGCGGCGGCTGCGGAACACCAGCACGATGTCGGCCGACTGCACGCCGACCTGCAGGCCGACGCTGCCGCCGGTGAGGCTGACGAACACCGGGTCGGACCAGCCGCCGTCCTCGGTCCGCACCGACAGCAGGCCATGGCCGCGGCGGCCACCGAGGACCAGGCCGGCCTTGATCGAGTCCGGGACGATGACGATCGCCTTGGCCTCGTCGAGCAGCTTGTCGGGAATCGCGGATTCCGGGATCGCCTGGATCTCGTCCAGCACACGGATGGCGTTCTGCGCCTGCGCGTCCTCGCGCGGCCCGGCGTACACCGGCGAGACCAGAACGGCGGACAGGGCGACGGCGAGGGCGACGATGCGCGGGCTGCGCAGGGACGCGTTCGACGAGGGCAGGTTCGACATGGGCAGGGCGTCTCGACTCCGGGGGTGCGGCCGAGCGTACGGCGCAGGGCATGAACCGTGCCCGTCCGCGCTGACGCTGGTGCGCGCAGCTGTCATCCTATGTGGATGAGTCCACCCGCTTCCGACGCCGCCCCCATGGAAGGCCTCGCGCCCGATACCGCCGTGCTGCTGGTCAACCTCGGCACGCCCGATGCGCCGACCGCGCCGGCGGTGCGCCGCTACCTGTCCGAATTCCTGCACGACCACCGGGTGGTGGCGCTGAGCCGCTGGCTGTGGTGCCCGCTGCTGCACTTCGTCATCCTGCCGATCCGCGGGCCGAAGGTCGCGCACAAGTACGCCGAGATCTGGATGGCCGGTGGCTCGCCGCTGGCGGTGCATACCGCCGGGCTGGCCGAGGCCATGCAGGCGCGGCTGCCCGACCTGCGCGTGGCCTGGGCGATGCGCTACGGCAAGCCGGCGATGGCCGACGTGGTCGCCGCGCTGCGCGCAGAGGGCGTGCGCCGGATCGTGGTGCTGCCGCTGTATCCGCAGTACTCGACCACGACCACGGCGTCGGTGGAGGACGTGGTCGCACGACTCGCCCGCGACGCCGGCGACGCGGTGCGCTTCGACACCATCGCCGACTACCACGTCGACCCGGCCTGGGTGGCCGCGGTCGCCGGTTCGATCCGCGAGCACTGGGCCGAACACGGCCGCGCCGATCGCCTGCTGTTCTCGTTCCACGGCATCCCGCAGCGGCTGGCCGACGCCAGCGATCCCTATCCCGCGCACTGCCGCGCCGGTACCGACGCGATCGTCAAAGCGCTGGCCACGGACGCCGGCTTCGATCCGGCGCAGGCGGTGCAGACCTTCCAGTCGCGCTTCGGCCGCGAACCGTGGCTGCAGCCCTACACCGACGACACGCTGAAGGCGCTGGCGGCGCAGGGCGTGAAAACGGTGGACGTCGTCTGCCCGGGCTTCGCGGTGGACTGCCTCGAGACGCTGGAGGAGATCTCGCTGCAGAACGCCGCCCTGTTCCGCGCGGCCGGCGGCGAATCGCTCCGTTACATCCCCTGCCTCAATGCGTCCGATCCGCATGCCGATGCGCTGGCGGCGCTGGTGCGGCGTCGCCTGCACGCGGGGGCCGCGCATGCGTGAGGTCGTGCTGGAGACCGCCCGCGGCCGCTTCGCCGCGCTGCGCAACGACCGCACGGGCGGCCGGAAGCTGCTGGCGATGCACGGCTGGCTGGACAACGCCGCGAGCTTCCTGCCGATGGCGCCGCATCTGTCCGCCTACGATCTGGTCGCGCTGGACCTGCCCGGCCACGGCCGCAGCTTCCACTACCCGGCCGATGCCGAATACAGCCTGTTCAGCACGCTGCTGGACCTGCTCGCCGCCGCCGATGCGCTGGGCTGGGACCGCTTCTCCGTGCTCGGCCACTCGATGGGCGGCGCGATCGCCAGCCTGCTCGCCGCCGCCGCGCCGGAGCGCATCGAACGCCTGCACCTGATCGAGGCGCTGGGCCCGCTGTCCGGCACCGAGGACACCACCGGCGAACGCCTGCGCGATGCGGTCGTCAAGCGGCGCGCGCTCGAGGGCAAGCGCAAGCGCGTGTTCCACGATCCGGAAATCGCCGTCGAGGCGCGGCGGATGACCAACGTCACCGAGATCGACGAGGCGTCGGCGCGGCTGCTGGTCGGACGCGGCCTGCGCACGGTCGACGGCGGCCTGGAGTGGAGCAGCGACGCCCGGCTGACGCTGCCCACCGCGGTGCGCATGACCGAGACCCAGATCCGCGACTGCCTGCGCGGCATCGCCTGCCCGGTGCGGATGGTCGTCGCCGACCCGCCGCCGGCGTACTTCCCGCCGATGGTGCGCGAGGCCCGCGTCGCCTGCGTCGCCGACATCCGCTGCCTCTCGCTGCGGGGCAGCCATCACCTGCACATGACCCATCCGGCGGAGGTCGTCGCGGCGCTGGAACTGTGAGGCCGCGGTGCGAAGGCCCGTTGCGGCAGAGCGGCCTCAAGGCCGCTCTTCAGAAAACCCCGGGGTCTCAGCCCGTCAGCGCCATCAGCTGCGCCTTCAGCGCGCGGCCGTGCTCGCGGAACCAGTCGCGCTGTTCGCGCCAGCCGGGGAAGCGCGCTTCCACTTCGCGCCAGTAGGCGGCGGAGTGGTCGTGGTGGATCAGGTGGCACAGCTCGTGCACCAGCACGTATTCGAACGCCGGCGGCGGTGCGAGCACCAGCGACAGGTCCAGCGCGACCGTGCCGTCGGGGGCCAGCGAGCCCCATTGCGAACTCATGCGCTTGAATTGCACCCGCCGCGGCGCACGCGGCAGGGTCGGCAACCAGCGCGGCAGCCAGCGGCCGACGTCGGTCCGTGCCTCGGCCTCGTAGAAGTCGCGCAGCGCGCGCTGCAGCGCGGCCTCGCCGGCACGGGCGGACACGTGGAAGACCAGTGCCTCGCCCTGCGCGTCGTTTTCGCGGCGCAGCGCGGTGAAGCGTCCCGGCGCCCAGCGCAGCGGCATCGCGACGCCGCGCAGCGGCAGCGCGATGGTCTCGTCGCGGCGCAGCGCGATCTGTTCGCCGTCGTGCAGGCGCGACAGCTGCTCGCGCAGCCAGCCGCCGTGTTCGGCCAGGAAGCGGTCCGCCGCGAGCAGGCTGGCGCGTTCGGGCACGGTCAGGCGCACGCCGCGCTCGCTCACCGACAGCTTGATGCGCCGCGCGCGCGGATCGCGCACGCGCAGCACTTCGACGGCGCGGCCGTCCTCGAAGCGGAACGGCACGACATCGCGCTGCTGCGGGCGCACGGCACGCGCGGGCGCACGCACGGGGGACGCGTCGTCGCGCCATCGGAATCGGAAAGGCATGCGACATGCTACCCGCAGCGCGCTGCACTGCGGAAGAGGCGTCGCACCGGATGCGTCATTCCGCCTTCGAAAGTTTCAGCGCCGGCTCCAGGGTGAGGAACAGGCGGCGCACTTCGGCGCTGAACAGCGCGAAGCGCGCGTCGAGCTCGGCGCGGAAATCGTCGCGATCGCTGGATTCGAGCTGGTCGACCGCACCGTCGAGGAACTTCAGCTTGCGGATCACCAGGTCCTCGCCGAGCACGAAGGAGACGTGGTCGTCGAGGGTCAGCGCCAGGCGCGTGACCTGCTTCCCGGCTTCCAGGTGCTTGGCGATCTCGTCGCTCTGCAGCTCCTGGTGCTGGCACTTGATCACCGCGCCGTGGTCGACCGGATCGCGCAGTTCGCATTCGTCGCCCAGCGACAGGCCGTCGGGCAGCGGGTCGCCGACGATCCAGCCGGTGAGGATCGACCGCGGTGCGACTTCGGCGTTCAGCGGCAGCGCCGGGAAACTGCCCAGCGCCTGGCGCACATCGGAGACCACGGCTTCGGCGCTCTTGCGCGAGGAGGTGTCGACCGCGATGAAACCGTGGGTCAGGTCGAGCATGGCGTCGGTGCGGCCGGGCTTCACGAACGCGCGCGGCAGCAGCTCGTGGACGAGGTCCTCCTTCAGCCGCTTGCGCGCGCGGCCGCCGAGGCGGCGGCCTTCCTTCTCCTCGATCTCGGCCAGCTTCTTCTGCAGCAGGTCGTTGACCACCGAGCCCGGCAGGATCTTGTCCTCGCTGCCGGCGGCCAGCCACAGCGCGTCGCCGATGCGGTGCGACAGCGCCTCCTCGTTGCGGCCGAACGGCGAGACGAAGCCGCGCGAGGACAGTTCCATCGCGCCGACCGGCTTGAGCGCGCAATCGACGAGGCCGGCATCGAGGTCTTCGATGTTCAGCGAGGCGGGGAAGCGGAAGAACGTGAGGTTTCGGAAGAACATGGGGAGTCCGGAAAGGGTGAATGTCGTGTCGTCCCGAGGCCTGCGGCCGGGGGAGTCGGGCGGGAAGACGGGAGGGGCGCGACGGGCCCCTCGCTACGCCCGGGAGGACACCATCAAGGCGTCGTACCCTCGTCGCTGCCGGCCTCGCCGCCCAGCCACGCATGCGCATCGGGCATCGGCGCGTCGCCGTGCCGGCCGAGCGACAGGAAGTCGAACAGCTTCGGGTCGCTGAGCTGCGAGGGGCGGATGTCGCCCAGCGCGCGGGCGATCTGCTCGACGCGACCGGGAGTCTCGCGTTCCCAGGCGTCCATCATCTTCTTCACCTGCTTGCGCTGCAGGTTCTCCTGCGAGCCGCACAGGTTGCAGGGGATGATCGGGAATTTCCGCGCCTCGGCGTAGGCGGCGATGTCGTCCTCGCGCACGTAGGCCAGCGGGCGGATCACCACATGCCTGCCGTCGTCGCTGAGCAGCTTCGGCGGCATCCCGCTGATCTTGGAATGGAAGAACAGGTTGAGGAAGAAGGTGGCGACGAGGTCGTCGCGGTGGTGGCCCAGCGCGATCTTCGTGAACCCCTGTTCCTCGGCGAAGGTGTACAGCGCGCCGCGACGCAGCCGCGAGCACAGCGAGCACATCGTCTTGCCCTCGGGCACCACGCGGGTGACGACCGAGTAGGTGTCCTGTTCGAGGATGCGGTAGTCGACGCCGATCGACTGCAGGTACTCGGGCAGCACGTGTTCGGGGAAGCCGGGCTGCTTCTGGTCGAGGTTGACCGCGGTGATCGAGAACGACACCGGCGCCTTCTTCTGCAGCTGCAGCAGGATGTCCAGCAGCGTGTAGCTGTCCTTGCCGCCGGACAGGCAGACCATCACCTTGTCGCCGTCCTCGATCATGCCGAAATCGGCGATCGCGCGGCCGACCTGGTGGCGCAGGCGCTTGGCGAGCTTGTTGGCCTCGTGCGCGACGCGGCGCGACGGCGGCGGCAGCGGATCGGTGAGGGGCAGGGAGGTGTTCATGCGAAGCCGCGACGTGGGCCGCGCATTCTAGCCCCGAAGCGACGACACGGCCGTGGCGGGCGCGGCCGCGGATCGGGCAGCGCGCAAGACGGTCCGCGCAGGGTGCAAGGGCGAAGTCGACGCCGCAATTCGTAACGCATTGATTCCAATGGAGGAATCCGGTTGGCACGGCCTCTGCGGATCTCCCTCTGCCGGCGCGATCCGTCGGCATTCCCCCGCAATGGAGTTCGCACATGCAACCCAACCGCATGCATCCCGTTCCGAAGCTGGCCTTGGTCGCACTGCCGTTCGCGCTGGCGCTGTCCGCGCCGATCGCCATGGCGCAGGGCACTGGCGGCGAGCAGGCCAAGGCCAAGGCCGACGCCACCGCGTCCGAACAGCCGGTGACCGACAGCTGGATCACCACCAAGGTGAAGGCCGACCTGCTGGTGACCGAGGAGACCAAGGGCCTCGACATCAACGTCAGCACGCAGAACGGCGTCGTCACCCTGGCCGGCCGTCTCGACAGCCAGGCCCAGGTCGACAAGGCCGCCGCGATCGCCCGCGCCATCAAGGGCGTGAAGTCGGTCGACGCGACCACGCTGACGGTCAAGCCGCGCACCTGACGGTCGCGACGGTTGGCGCCAGCCGCCGCCGGAAGGCCGACCTCCCTGTCCCGGCCACCGGCGCACCGCATGCGGCCCCGGGCCGATGCGATCCCTCGCAGTCCTTCATCCCTCGCAATTCCTTTTCTTCATTCCCCCAAGGAGACACCGCATGAACACCGACATCATCAAGGGCAAGTGGAAGCAGCTCAACGGCCGCATCAAGCAGCAGTGGGGCAAGCTCACCGACGATGACCTGACCGTGCTCGAAGGCGGCCGCGAATACCTCGCCGGCAAGGTCCAGGAGCGCTACGGCGTGACCAAGGACGTCGCCGAGCAGCAGGTCCGCGATTTCGAGAAGAACCTGCACTGACCCTCCGCCCCAAGGCGAATCCGCGTCGCGCCCGTGCAGGTGCGATGCGGCAGGTGCCGCGTCGCGCGCCTCCCCTCGCGCGTCGCGGCGCATCGTCGTCCTGCCGGTGCCCGGGCTCCGGTCAAACCGGCATCGGCAGGACGACGGCTTCACGGTTGCGGCGCCGCGCCACGGGCCGCGCGCAGGCCCCACCGCCACCCGCGTTCTCTCCCGCCCATCGAGGCTTCGCCGCTCCGCGCCCCCGCGGAGCGGCTTTTTCTTGGGCGATGCGCGATGCCTGCCGCCATCGGCGGTCGTATCATCGGGCGCTCCCCCGCCCGTCCGCGCCCATGCCCGAACTGCCCGAAGTCGAAACCACGCGCCGCGGCCTGGCGCCGCATCTCGAAGGCCGGCGCGTCCTCGGCGCGACGCTGCGGCGGCCGGACCTGCGCTGGC
>JAEWNA010000249.1 GCA_023392975.1 Pseudomonadota bacterium
GTCCCGACGCGCGCGGCGTCGTGCGCATCGCCGGCATCGATGCTTCGGCGCCGCTGTCGCTGCAGGCGCTGTTTCCGCCGCCGGCCGCGCCCTCGTTCCTGATCGACGCGCTGCCGACCTGGCCCGAGCGCGTGCCGCTGGCGATCGATCTCGGCGACGCGCCGCCGACCACGGTCGAGAAGACCGTGGAGCTGTCGCCGCTGCGCTGGCTGCAGGTCGACGTGCCGGGCGTCGAGGTGCCGCGCCGGCCGCGCGCGGCGTCGCCGTTCCCGGTGTTCGTGCTGCAGCGGCGCGAAGGCGGTGGCTGGCGCGACGCCAGCGCCGATGCGTTCCGACCGGTCGCCGGCGGCATGGCCGTGTCGCTGGATCGCGACGGCCCGGTGCGCGTCGCCGCGCTGCTGACACCGTGGCGCATGGCGACGAGCCTCGCCGTGGAGGTCCGCGCCGGCGAGTCGCGCTATCGCACCCGCATCGACACCGCGGCGGGGCATCGCGTCGTGCTGCGTCTGGTCGCGGACGGCCGTCCGCTGGCCGGCGCGCCGGTCGAGGTGGTCGCGCCGCTGCGCGGCGTGCCGCCGCAGACGCTGCTTGCGGATGCCGATGGCCGTCTCGTGCTGGACGGCGCAACCGTGCCATCGGTGCGGGTGGAGGTGGCCGGTTACGCGCAGGCCGACGTGCGCCTGGACCGCGCCGAAGCGACGGTCGCGCTCGTGCGCGAGGACGACTGAGGCGTCAGGCGCGGTCGCGCCGCAGCAGGTCGGCGATGTCGTCGAGGCGCTCGCGGATCGCGTGCAGCGCCGCCAGCTGCAGGGCGTCGTGATCGGCGCGCGCACCGGCCAGTTCGCGGCGCAGGCGATCGCGCCGGAGCAGGATGTCGGCGCGCAGGCGGTCGGCATCGATGATCCCCGCCAACTGCATGTTGTGCGCCTGCCCCTGGCTCTGTCCCGCGGTCTCGATGCGCAGCACGGCCAGATGGAAGCGGCGCAGCAGCGGCCCCTCGATGAAGGTCACGTCCTGGATGTTCTCCAGCGGGATGGTCTTCTCGACCTGGAACAGGATGCCCTTGCGGAAATTGAGGACGCGATCGTCCAACTCGCATTTCAGCTTGTTGAAATAGTGCCGCGCCCACCACTGGCCAATGCCGAGCAGCCAGAGCACCGCCAGCGGGCTGAGCACGACGGTGACCAGCAGGAACCAGGCGACGTAGATCACCAGGTAGGGTCGCAGCAGCGGGTTGAAGGTGGCGCGGAGCACCGCCGGCGCATCGGGAGCGCTCGGGAGGCTGGCCGGGGCCGCGTCGGCGAGGAGATCCGGGGTCATCGATTCGCATTCCGCATCGGGAGGCGGCGATTCTGTCACGATGCGACCCCGCCTTCCGCCATCGGACGTTGCGATGGGTCCGCCTCTCGTGCCGACCGGAGCTTCGCATGCGCCACACCTCCGCTTCCTTCCGCCTGTCCGCCCTCGTCGCGCTGATCGCCATCGCTTCCGCTGGCGGCGATGCTGTCGCCACCGCCGATGCCATCGGCGGGCAGGCCGCCGCACGAACGGCCGCCAAGCCCGCGCCGATGGAGACACTGTCCACGGCGACCGATGAAGCGGCGGTCGAGCGCCAGCGCAAGGTCATCGATCGCGAGATCGCGTCGCTCGGCGCGCATCCCTGGGCCGCCGATTACTACCAAGGCGACGGGCTCGGCGCGAACATCCGGCTGTTGCTGGCGCCCGCCGGCGGGGTGGTGGCGACCTGGCATGGCTGCATGGGCCTGTACGGCGCCAACCGCGGAAAGGTGGTCGAACGCGACGGTGCGCTCCGTTTCGAGTACGCGGCGTCGAACGCACCGGGCTTCGGCGGTTTCCCCGAGGCCGTGCATCCGGTCCGCTGGGGCGCGCGTCGCTACCTGATCCCCGAATCGAAGCTGATCGACTTCGTCAACGCCGTCCATCGCGGATTCGAGCCGCGGCACGACGTTCACGGCATGTTCCTGCTCGCCGATGGCGACGAAAAGCGACCAGTGAGCGGCTTGCCGGCGCTGCCGCCAACGACGCTGGCCCTGCTGCGTCGCCAGCCGCTGGAAGCGAGCGTGCGTTCGGTGGACGGCGTCGAGGTGAAGCACGAGCAGACGGCTGCGCTCGGTTGCAACCACATCTACCGCGTCACCCTCGACCGCGGTTCGCGCGATCGCCTCGCGCCGGGCATGGCACTCACGCGGGTCTCGCCCACATCGACGGCGACGACCGCCGAGGTGCTGTCGGTGACGCCCGACAGCGCGACGGCCAAGGTGGTCGGCCTGTTCGAGGACTGCAAGCGCCCGAAGACCGTCCCCGTGGTCGGCTGGCGGTTCACCACCGGCGCCTACGACCCCGCGAAGACGGCGTCGCACTGACGCCCATCCCGCGGGCTATGCTGCGGCCATGCCCGCCGCATCCTCGCCCACCACGGCATTCGCCGATCTCGACAACCCGTTCTGGTCAGCGCTGCGCAGCCGCCATGCGGATCTCGCGTGCGTCGCGGGTGAGGTGGCGCGCTACCCGGCGACGCACGCGCCGTTCCTCGGTGTCGCGCATGCCGAGGTCGAGGCAGGCGATGCGTTTGCGACGCTGGTCGCGCCGGGCGAATCTGTCTACCTGCTCGGCGTCGCGCCACGCGTGCCCGCGGGCTGGCAGCTGGAACACCTCGGCGACCTCGCGCAGATGATCCGGACCGAACCGATGCCGGTGGTGCACGGTCCCGATCTCGTGCCGCTGGGCGAATCGCATCGTGCCGACGTGCTCGCGCTGACCGCGCTCGTCTATCCGCACTATTTCCGCGAACGGACGATGGCGATGGGCCGCTACTTCGGCGTGTACGTCGATGGCCGGCTCGCGGCGATGGCGGGCGAGCGCCTGGGCACCGATCGCTTCCGCGAAGTCAGCGCGATCTGCACGCATCCGGACTTCACCGGCCATGGCTACGCCCGTCGGCTCACCGCATGGCTGTGCAATGATCTGCTCGCCGCCGGCCTCGTGCCGTTCCTGCACGTGAGCCACGGCAATCCGCGGGCGAAGACGCTGTACGAATACATGGGTTTCCGCCTGCACCGCGACATCCCGTTCTGGTCGTTGCGGCGGATAGACGACTGATCGCCACGAGCGGCCACGAGGAGGCATGCATGGGCGCCTGGGACACCGGCATCTTCGACAACGACACCGCCTGCGACTGGGCGTACGGGCTCAAGGACGTGCACGATCGCACGCTCATCGAACGCACGCTCGACGCGGTGCTCGATGTCAGCGACGACTACCTCGAAGCGCCCGAGGCCGAGGAAGCCCTCGCCGCCGCGGAGACGCTGGCGAGGCTGCTCGGTCGCGGCGGCGTGCGCAATGCGTACACCGAGTCCGTCGATGCCTGGGTTGCGGCCCACCCCGGACGGCCATCTCCGGAACTGCTGGACAAGGCGCGGCGCGCGGTCGCCCGCGTGCTGGGTGCGGATTCCGAGCTGCGCGAACTCTGGGAAGACAGCGACGATGCCGACGCCTGGCGACAGTCGGTCGAGGATCTGCAACTGCGCCTGCGCGCGGAGTGAGCGCTATTCCAGTTCGCGGTGGAAGGTCGCGACCTCGCGCCAGCCCTTGGCGCGGGCATGCGCCGCCAGCGTTTCGGCGAGGTAGACCGAGCGATGGCGGCCGCCGGTGCAGCCGAACGCGATCGTGATGTAGCTGCGGGTGTCGCCCTGCATCTTCGGCAGCCAGTGGTCGAGGAAGCCCGAGACCTGGCGCACGTATTCGCGCGCATCGTCCTGTGCGTCGAGGTACTCGCGGATCTCGCGGTCGCGACCCGACAGCGGGCGCAGCCGCGCGTCCCAGTGCGGGTTCGGCAGGCTGCGCGCATCGAACACGAAGTCCGCGTCCGCGGGCACGCCGCGCCGGTAGGCGAAGGACTCGAACAGCAGCGACACCGTGCGGTCGTCGCCCAGGCCGAGCTCGGTGATGACCCGCCGCCGCAACTGGTGGACGTTGGTCTCGCTGGTGTCGATGACGACGTCGGCCAGCGCGCGCAGCGGCCGCAGCAGCGTCCGCTCCTGCGCGATGGCCTCGGCCAGCGCCAGCCCGCGATGGCTCAGCGGATGGCGGCGGCGGGTCTCGGCGTAGCGCCGCAGCAGCACGTCGTCGGTGGCGTCGAAGAACACCAGCGTGGTGTCCAAGCCGAGCGCGCCGGCCTGCGAGAGCCAGGTCGGCAGCCGCGACAGGTCGGTCTCGCGGTTGCGCACGTCGATCCCGACCGCGAGCCGCGGCGGCAGGTCGCCCTTGCCGGTCGCATTGCGCACGAAGTCGGGCAGCAGTTCGGCCGGCAGGTTGTCGACGCAGTCGAAGTCCAGGTCTTCCAGCGTGTGCAGCGCGATCGACTTGCCGCCGCCGGACATGCCGCTGACGACGATGAGCCGCGACGTCGCGTCGGCGCTCATTCCGCGCGTTCCAGAAAATGCGAGTGGCGCGCCATGAACGCCGCGGCCGGGTCGACGCCCTTGATCCGCAGGATGTGCGCGCGCGCCGCGGCCTCGGTCAGCACCGCGAGGTTGCGGCCGGGCATCACCGGCAGGGTGATCATCGGCACGTCGAGATCGAGCAGCCGGCGCGAACCGAGATCGCCGACCAGCCGCTCCATGCCCGTCGCCTGCGGCTCCAGGTGCGGCCGGGTGAGGTGCACGATCAGGCGCAGGTACTTGTTCCGTTTCACCGCGGTGTCGCCGAACATCTGGCGCACGTTGAGCACGCCCAGGCCG
Organism: Pseudomonadota bacterium; assembly: GCA_023392975.1. Taxonomy (GTDB): domain Bacteria; phylum Pseudomonadota; class Gammaproteobacteria; order Xanthomonadales; family Xanthomonadaceae; genus Lysobacter_I. The sequence continues at coordinate 4,761 of JAEWNA010000249.1, forward strand.
CGCACTTCGAGCAGGTCCTGCAGCAGTTCGGGGCAGGCGCCGTCGAGCACGTCCGGTGCGATCTGGGTGAATTCGGGCGCATCGTCCGCGACCAGCCGATGGCCGCGGGTGACGAGTTCCAGCGCCAGTTCGCTCTTGCCGGCGCCGGATTCGCCGGTGATCAGCACGCCGATGGAGTAGATCTCCATGAACACGCCGTGCACGGTGAGGCGCGGCGCGAGCTTGCGCGCGAGGTGGTACTGCAGGTGGTTGAACAGTTCATGGCCGCGTCGCGGCGACGCCCACAGCGGCGTATCGGATTCCTCGGCGGCGGCGCGCAGGTCCTCGGGGCAGGGCTGGTCCTTGCTGATCACCATCGCCAGCGGCCGGAACTGCATGATCTTCTCGATCGTCTCCCAGCGCTGGCGCGCGTCGAGCGCATCCAGCCAGGCGAGTTCCTCGGTGCCGAGGATCTGCACCTTGTTGGGATAGATGATGTTGAGATAGCCGGCGAGCGAAGGCCGGCGGGCCACCGTGTCCACGGCTTCGAGCACCCGCGGCTCGCCGCGCTGGCCGGCGACCCAGCGCAGCGCGAGGCGTTCCTGCAATTGATCGAACAGATCGCGCGCGCTGATGCTGGCGTTCATGGGAGGCGGGAAGGGCGATGTCGACCCGACGGCGCACGGTGCGCCGCCGGGCGAGGGGACGGACTCAGTCCGCGGCGCGTGCGAGGCTTTCCCCGCGGTGGTGATCGACCATCTTTTCCTTCTGCTTCATCAGCAGGCGGTCGAGCTTGTCGGCCAGCAGGTCGATGGCCGCGTACATGTCCTGGGCGTCGACATCGGCGTGGAGGGTGCGCCCGGCGATGTTGATCGTGGCTTCGGCGCGGTGGTGGGGCTTGTTGATGCTCAGCTGGGTCCGGATGACGTCCATCGGATGCTCGAAATGCCGGCCGAGGCGCGAAAGCTTGGTTTCGACGTATTCGCGCAGCGCGGGGGTGACTTCGATCTGGTGGCCGTGGGTTTCGATATGCATCGACGATGTCCTCTGGTTGTGCCGGGCCTGTGTCGCGCATCGCGGCGTCGGCCCGGCCCGCGGGCGCGCGATGCGGGCGTGCGACCGGGCGGTCGCGATCGCCCCACCGGCGGACATCGGGTCGGATCGGGCCGTGCACAAGGCGCGTCGTTCCGATCCGATGTGCCGTGTCCACAGGTTACCCCAGCGCGGCGGGGACGCAAGAGCGGCGGCTTGCCGCGTTCAGGCCATCCGCACGCGTTCGTGCGAGGCCGGGATGTTCATCGCTTCGCGGTACTTCGCCACGGTGCGCCGCGCCACCGGCACGCCGGAGGCCTTGAGGGTGTCGGCGAGCTTGGCGTCGGACAGCGGCTTGCGCGGATTCTCGTCGTCGATCAGGCGCCGGATCATCGACTGGATCGCGGTGCTGGAGGCTTCGCCGCCGCCTTCGGTGCCGATGCCGGAGGCGAAGAAGCTGCGCAGCGGCAGCGTGCCGCGCGGGGTCATGGCGTACTTGCGCGAGATCGCGCGCGAGACGGTGGATTCGTGCAGGCCGACTTCCGCCGCGACTTCGCGCAGGGTCAGCGGACGCAGCGCCTGTTCGCCGAATTCGAGGAAGCCTGACTGCTGGCGGATCAGGCAGCGCGCGACCTTGAGCAGCGTGTCGCCGCGCGCTTCCAGATGCTTGAGCAGCCAGCGTGCTTCCTGCAGGCGGCCGCGCAGGTAACTGGCGTCGCTGCTGCTGGCATGCTGGATCATGCCCTCGTAGCCGCGGTGGATCGTGAGCCGGGTGTTGGTGCCCGCGAGCGCCACCCGCCACATCCCGTTGTGGCGCCAGATCACGCAGTCGGGCGTGACGTAGGTGTCGGCGCTCATCCCGCCCAGCTGCGAGCCCGGGCGCGGATCGAGCGACCGCACCAGCTGCATCGCGCCGGCGGCGGCGTCGGAGGTGAAGCCGAGTTCGGCGGCCAGCCCGTCGACGCCCAGCTTCGGCAGCCGCTCCAGCGCCTCCTCGACCACGCGCAGCGCCTGCGCACGGCAGGGGGTGTCGTCCGGCAGCACCTGCAACTGCAGCGCGAGGCATTCGCGGAGGTCGCGGGCGCCCACCCCGGGCGGGTCGAAGCGCTGGATCTGGTGCAGCACGGTCGCGACTTCGTCCTCGCCGACGTGCAGGTCGGGCAGCAGCGTCTCGGCGATGCCCGCCAGCGGTTCGCGCAGGTAGCCGTCGTCGTCGATGGCGTCGACGATCGCCGCGCCGATCCGCAGGTCCCGCGGTGACAGGCGGGTGAGGTGCAACTGCCAGGACAGGTGGTCGCGCAGCGACTCGGTGCGGGTCAGCCGGTCCATGGGATCGAGGCCGTCGTCCTCGCCGCTCCCGCTACCGCCGCTGGTGGCGTTCCAGCTGTCCGGCGGCTCCCAGCCGTCGTCCAGGCCCGGACCCTCGCCTTCGGGCGCAGCGTCTTCGGCGGGGGCGGCCTCGGCGGTCGCAGGCGTCTCGGGCATGCCCTCGGGCGCCTCGGCGCCTTCGCCCTCGGCCCAGTCCAGCAGCGGGTTGCTTTCGACCGCGATCGCGATCTCCTGCTCCAGCTCCAGCGAGGACAACTGCAGCAGATGCAGCGCCTGACGCAGCTGCGGCGTCAGGACCAGCTGTTGGCCCAGCGATGTCTGAAGACGTGGCTTCATGTCCGTATGTTAGCCCTTGCGCGCCGTCCCGGGCGCCCCCCTTGGCGCGATTCTTGCAGAGAACGGCGCCCCGGTTCCGCGACGTGCGCCACAGCGCCGCCACGGGCCCGGCCGCCTCGGTCGCGCGGGGCTGCGCGTGATGCGGCGATCGGTGCCGCGGCCAGTACCGCGGTCAGAGCCGGAAGGATTCGCCGAGGTAGACCCGGCGCACGTCGGGGTTGGCCAGCAGCGTTTCGGGCGCGCCCTGGGCCAGCACGGCGCCTTCGCTCAGGATGTAGGCGCGGTCGCAGATGCCCAACGTCTCGCGGACGTTGTGGTCGGTGATGAGCACGCCGATGCCGCGGTTCTTCAGGTGGCGGACGATGCGCTGGATTTCGCCGACCGAGATCGGGTCGACGCCGGCGAACGGCTCGTCCAGCAGCATCATCCGCGGCTTGGCGGCCAGCGCGCGGGCGATCTCGACGCGCCGGCGTTCGCCGCCGGAGAGGCTGGCGCCGATCTGCTCGGCGACATGGCCGACCTGCAGTTCCTCCAGCAGCGATGCCAGTTCGCGTTCGCGGCCGTCGGCGTCGAGGTCCGGGCGCAGTTCCAGCACCAGCCGCAGGTTGTCGGCGACGCTGAGCTTGCGGAAGACCGACGGTTCCTGCGGCAGGTAGCCGACGCCGCGGCGGGCGCGGACGTACATGGGCTCGCCGGTGATGTCGTGGCCGTCGAGCACGATGCGACCGGCGTCGGCCGGCACCAGGCCGACGATCATGTAGAAGCAGGTGGTCTTGCCGGCGCCGTTGGGGCCGAGCAGGCCGACCACTTCGCCGGCCTCCAGTTTCAGGCCGAAATCGCGGACGACTTCGCGCGACTTGTAGCGCTTGCGCAGCCCTTCGGCGACGAGCATCAGGGCTTGCCCTGCGTGGACGGCTTGGGCGCGGTCGGTTTCGGTGCGTTCGGCTTGGGGTCGGCGCCGTTGCCCTGCGCCGACTTCGGCACGAAGGTCATGCTGATCCGGCCGCTCTCGCCGCCGCTCTCGACCCGGCTGCTCTTGAGGTCGTAGGTCAGGCGCTGGCCGCTGGTGGTGCCACGCGGGGTGGTGACGGTGTAGTCGCCGATCAGCACGATCACGTCGTTGCGGGTGTCGTAGTCGATGCGGTTGGCGCGGGCGTTCATCCAACTGCCGTCGTTCATCTGCTGCTTGAGCGTGGCCGGCTTGCCGGTGAGTTCGGCCTTGGCGATCTCGCCGCCGGTGCGGTGAATGTCGGCACGGTCGGAATGGATCTCCATCGTGCCCTGGGTGATGACCACGGCGCCGGTGAAGGTGTAGATGCCGGTGTCGTCCAGGCTGCCTTCGCTGTGCGCGGCCTGGATGTTCATGCTCTGGTTGCGATCCGAATCGCGCGCGGCGGCGGTGCCGGCGACGGCGAGCGAGGCAAGCGCGACGGCGAGTGCGGCGGTGAGAGCCGGCGTCGTTCGCGGGGCGGCGGAATCAGTGGGAGCTCGGCGCATGGGTGGACTGGACCTCGGATCGGAGCACGTAGCGTTTGGTGAGCGTGGACACCGCGAAGCCGCGTCCGCGGAGTATAGAACCGGGTTGGACGATGGTCACGACCGCATCCGTGCTCGCACGGTTCTGCCGCGGATAGACGCTGAGGTGGTCGGTATTCATGGTCACCGGGCGCACGTCGTCGTCCGGACCGTTCGCCTTCACGTCGCCCTGCAGCCGGATCTCGGTCTGGTCGGCGCTGACCCAGCCGCTGCGGCTGCGGATTTCCCAGTGCTTGCCTTCGCCGTTCGGCACGAAGAACACCGGCGTCGTCAGCGACATCGTGCGGTCGCCGGGGCTGCGGACGAGGGTCGGGGCGCGCAGGGTGAAGGATTCGCGGCCGGCGGCGTCGAGCGAGACCAGTTCGAAGTCGTCGAGGCGGTAGTCCGGGCGATCGCCTGCCGCGGCGACGGTCGCCGGCGGCATGCGATGCGTCCACAGCGCCCAGCCGGCCAGCGCGGCGCCGACGACCAGGGCGAGGACGAGGATCGGCCGCCAGTTCACGCGCGGTCTCCGGTGATGCCCGTGGGCGCCATGTCGACCGGGAAGTGGCCCTGGGCCGCGAGCAGCAGGTCGCATAGCTCGCGCGCGGCGCCCCGGCCCGCTTCGGCGGTCGTGCGCCAGTGCGCGGCGGCGCGGGTGGTGGCGTGGGCATCGGCGGGCGCGACCGCGAGGCCGCAGGCGCGCATCGGCGGCAGATCGGGCAGGTCGTCGCCCATGAAGCTGACCGCTTCGAGCCCGATGCCGAGTTCCGCGCACAGCGCCCGGACGCAGCCGAGCTTGTCCTTCACGCCGATGTGGGCGCGCACGCCGAGTTCCTCGGCCCGGCGCGCCGCCGATTCGCTGCGGCGCGCGGTGATGAAGGCGACCTCGATCCCGGCCTTGCGCAGCAGCGCCAGGCCCTGGCCGTCATGCACGTGGAACGCCTTCATTTCGCGTCCGTCGGCATCGAGGAACAGGCGGCCATCGGTCAGCGTGCCGTCGACATCGAAGCAGGCCAGCCGGATCCGCGCCGCGCGCGCCAGCAGGTCGTCGTCGAGGTCGGCGAGATGCGCCGGCAGGGCGGGCGCCATCGTCAGACCACCCGCGCGCGCAGCAGGTCGTGGATGTTGAGCGCGCCGACCACGCGGCGGTCGCCGTCGATCACCAGCAGGGCGTTGATCTTGTGCGCCTCCATGCGTTGCGCCGCCTCCACCGCGAGGGCATCGGCGTCGATGGTCACCGGGCTGCGGGTCATCACCCGGTCGATGCGGGTCCCGCGCACGTCGTTCGCCGGGTCGGCCAGCGAGCGGCGCAGGTCGCCGTCGGTGTAGAGGCCGAGCAGGCGATTGTCGTCGTCGACCACGGCGGTCATGCCCAGGCGCTTGCGGCTCATTTCCAGCAGCGCGTCGCCGAGGGTCGCGTCGGGACCGACGCGGGGAATCTCGTCGCCAGTGTGCATCACGTCGGCGATGTGCAGCAGCAGGCGGCGGCCGAGCGCGCCGGCCGGGTGCGAGCGGGCGAAATCCTCGGAAGTGAAGCCGCGGGCTTCGAGCAGCGCCACCGCAAGCGCGTCGCCCATCGCCAGCGAGGCGGTGGTGCTGGAGGTGGGCGCCAGCGCCAGCGGGCAGGCCTCGGCCGGCACGCTGACGTCGAGGTGCAGGTCGGCCTCGCGGGCGAGGGTGGACTGCGGCCGGCCGGTCATCGCGATCAGGCGGTTGCCCTGGCGCTTGAGCACCGGCAGGACCATCAGGATCTCGTCCGACTCGCCGGAGTACGACAGCGCCAGCACCACGTCGCGGTCGGTGATCATGCCGAGGTCGCCGTGGCCGGCCTCGCCCGGATGCACGTAGAAGGCCGGGGTGCCGGTGGAGGCGAGGGTGGCGGCGATCTTGCGGGCGACGTGGCCCGACTTGCCCATGCCCATGCACACCACGCGGCCCTCGCAGTCGAGGACCAGCCGGCAGGCGGCGGAAAAGTCGCCGTCGATCCGCGCCGCCACCGCCGCCAGGGCCCCCCGCTCCACGTCGAACACCCGCCGGCCGCTGGCGGCCAGCGTGGCGTCGGAGATCGGATCGGAGGCGGTCGGGCGGGGCGTCGCCATGGGGGAGCCGGATTGGGGAGCCGGCGGCTTTCCGTTAAGCTGGGCGGCCCATTCTACGCACCCCCATTCAGGTTTGCCCGGACGGCCGATGAATGCGGGAGACGCGCCCGATCCGCCCCCAGACGACGATTCCGACATGACCCCAGACGCCATTCGCCAGCTCATCGAACAGGGCCTCCCCGACGCGCAGGTGCAGGTGTTCGGCGACGATGGCGTGCATTTCGAGGCGCTGGTGGTGTCCGAGGCCTTCCAGGGCAAGCTGCCGCTGGCCCGCCACCGCCTGGTCTACGCCACGCTGGGCAGCCTGATGGGCAACGAGATCCACGCGCTGTCGCTGAAGACGCTGACGCCCGCCGAAGCCGGCTGAGGCGCGCCCCCGGCGCGGACGGGACGGAGCGCGCAGACATCCCGGTTTCAACGCGGTTTCCACGATCGGCGACGATCGTTTCCCTTTTTCCCTTTCCGATTCCCTCCGACCATGCAGAAAATCGTCGTCACCGGCGGCACGCCCCTCCACGGCGACGTCCGCATCTCCGGCGCCAAGAACGCCGTCCTGCCGATCCTGTGCGCGACCCTGCTCGCAGACGGTCCGGTGGAGATCGGCAACGTGCCGTACCTGCACGACGTGATCACCACGATCAAGCTGCTGCGCGAGCTCGGCGCGCAGGTCGATCACGACCGCGAGGCCGGCACCGTGCGCGTGGACGCGCGCAGCGTGCACAGCCATGTCGCCTCGTACGAACTGGTGAAGACCATGCGTGCTTCGGTGCTCGTGCTGGGGCCGCTGCTGGCGAAGCACGGCGCGGCCGAAGTGTCGCTGCCGGGCGGTTGCGCCATCGGTTCGCGGCCGGTCGACCAGCACATCAAGGGCATGCAGGCGCTGGGCGCAGAGGTCTCGGTCGACCACGGCTTCATCAAGGCGCAGGCCGAACGCCTGAAGGGTGGCCGCGTGGTGTTCGACATGGTCAGCGTCGGCGCGACCGAGAACGTGATGATGGCCGCGGCCCTCGCCGAGGGCACCAGCGTGCTCGAGAACGCGGCGATGGAACCGGAGATCGTCGACCTGGCCGAGTGCCTGGTCGCGATGGGCGCGAAGATCGAGGGCGCCGGCAGCAACCGCATCACCATCCATGGCGTCGAACGCCTCGAAGGCGGCCGTCACGACGTGGTCGCCGACCGCATCGAGACCGGCACCTTCCTCGTCGCCGCGGCGATGACCGGCGGCCGCATCGTCTGCCGCGGCGCGCGCCCGGACACGCTGGACTCGGTGATCGACAAGCTGGTCGAGGCCGGCGCCGAGATCACCGAGGACGCCGACACCATCACCCTCGACATGCACGGCAAGCGTCCGAAGGCCGTGGACATCACCACCGCGCCGCACCCGGGCTTCCCGACCGACATGCAGGCGCAGTTCATGGCGCTGAACTGCGTCGCCGACGGCGTCGGCGTGATCAGCGAGACGATCTTCGAGAACCGCTTCATGCACGTGCAGGAGCTGCTGCGCCTGGGCGCCGACATCCGCATCGACGGCCACACCGCGATCGTCCGCGGCCGCGAGCAACTGGGTGGCGCGCCGGTGATGGCGACCGACCTGCGCGCCTCGGCCTCGCTGATCCTCGCCGGCCTCGTCGCCGACGGCGACACCACGATCGACCGCATCTACCACCTCGACCGCGGCTACGAGCGCATCGAGGAGAAGCTGTCGGGACTGGGCGCGAAGATCCGGCGGATCGACTGAGCCTGCTTCACGGGAGAGCGGCCTGACGCTCGCTCTGCCGCGCCGCGATCACCGCACCGTGGTGATCTTCAGGTCGATGTCGTCCTTGCCGTCCTTGCGCTGCAGGATGCGCGCGGGCAGTTCCAGTCCGTCGACCACCCAGACGTACATCTGCTTGTTGCCGTTGCTGCTGACCAGCTTCGTGGCCGACTGCGGCTTGCCGCCGATGGTCAGGGTGTCCTTGCCGGCGACGGTGAACTGCATCGGCTTGGCGCGGCCTTCGTCGACCATGCGATAGCGCAGCGGCTTGCCGGCGAGGGCGTCGCGGGTCAGGGCGAGGTTGAGCAGCAGCGCGTCGACGTCGCCGGGCTGCAGCGCCACCGGGCCGGCGCGCTCGGGTTTGACGTCGCCGCTCCAGCGCGCCTGTCCGGCGGACCAGTCGTAGACGGCGTTGCGGCGGATCTTCTTCACCAGCAGCAGTGAGGCATCGCTGCCGGTGAGCGGACGCCACTGGCCGGCGTGGTCCTCGAAGACGGTGACCTGGGTCAGCTGCGCGACCTGGTTGCTGACCTTCAGCGTGTACTTCCACTGGTTGCCGGCCTGCGGTTCGATCGTCATCCGGCCCTTCGCGGACAGGCCCATGTAACTGGCCTCGTAGTCGGCGGAGAACGGTTCCAGCGCATGCGCCGGCAGCGACGCCGTGGCGGCGAGGAGGGCGGCGGCGAAGGTCAGGCCGCGCAGCGGGGCGGGGAAACGGGTCGGGGTCATGACGTTCCTTCGGGTATCGGTCCGGCACGGGGCCGGCGGGGGAAGCGGGGAGATGGGGGCGGGATCAGCGGTATTCCATGAGCCGGAGGTCGACGGCGTCCTCGCCGTCCTCGCGCTGGAGGATGCGGACCGGCGTCGGCACGCCCTCGGCGACCCAGACGACGGTCTCGTCGCCGCCGCCGTTGGTGCGCGCCACGCGCAGTGCGGCGAAGTCGATGCCGCCGACGGCGATGGTCTCCGGCATGTCGGAGACCTGGTAGACGTGGTCGCGGACGCGGCCGCCCTCCACGAAACGATAACGCAGGACGGCGCCGGGACGGGCATCGCGGACGATGGCGAGGTTGATCAGCAGGCCGCTCATGTCGCCGGGCTGCAGCGCCACCAGCGCCTTGTGGCGATCCTTCAGGTCGCCGCGCCACTGCGCGGTGCCGCGGGCCCAGTCGTAGGCGCCGGTCGCGGTCTTGCCGAGGAACAGGCCCTTGCGGACAGTGCTCTGGCTCAGCGGCCGGTAGCGGCCGTCGATGGTGTCGAACACGGTGCTCTGCTGCACGTTCAGGCCGAGCACGCCCAGCATGCCGCGGCGGCCGTGGATGCCGAGGTCGACCCGCCAGCGCGGGTCGGACTCGCGGACCAGGGCGAGCGTGGCGTCGCCGGCCGGCTTGCCGTGGTAGTCCGCCTCGTAGCGGGCGACGAACGGCGACAGCGTGCGCGGCGCTTCGGCGGCCTGGCCCGTGTCCACGAGCGTCTGCGCGCGCACCTGCGGCAGCGAGAGGGACAGGAGCACGACGAGGGCGACGGGCAGGCGCATGACGGGCCGCATCATGCGGACGAGGGCGTGGCTGCGGGCTGAAGGGGGGCGGTGAGGGGCGTGCCGTTCAGGATGATCGCGCCGCCCGAGAGCCGCAGCCGGCCGTCGGCGAGCAGGCGAACGGTCTCGACCAGCAGCGGATGCTCGACCGCACGGACCCGGGCGGCGAGCGTCGCCTCGTCGTCGCCGGTCAGCACCGGCACCCGGGCCTGCGCGATCACCGGGCCGTCGTCGAGGCCGGGCGTCACCACGTGGACGCTGGCCCCGTGTTCGGAGACGCCGGCGGTCAGCGCCTGCCGGTGCGTGTGCAGGCCCTTGAACGCCGGCAGCAGCGAGGGATGCAGGTTGATCATGCGATCCGGCCGGCGCTCGATCTCCGCGGCCGAGATGATCCGCATGTAGCCGGCGCAGACGATCAGGTCGGGTTTGGCGGCATCGACGGCGGCGAAGAAAGCGTTGTCGAACGCCTCGCGCGAGGCGAACGCCTTCGGCGACAGCGCGGTGGCCGCGATCCCGGCGTCGCGGGCGCGCTGCAGCGCGAGTGCGCCGGCCTTGTCCGAGAACACGCCGACGATCGTGGCGTCGAGGTCGCCCGTGGCGATGGCGTCGATCAGCGCCTGCAGGTTGGTGCCGGCGCCGGAGGCGAGGACGGCGAGGCGGAAGGCCATCGGTTCAGCGCGACCGATGGTCGCCGGGGACCGGCACGGCGTCGAGGAGTTCGGAGAAGCGCGCCATCGCGAGCCGCTTCTCCAGTTGGTGCGCCATGAATGGCATCGCCACGCCCATGACGAGCATGCCGGCCGGAACCGCCAGCGGCCAGTAGGGCGATCCGGCAGGGGCCATGGCACGCCAGAGGATCAGGCCGATCAGCGCGGCCCCGGCAATGCACAGCCAGAGGGCCATGAACGCGAACACGAGCGGATGCGGGGCGAACCGGAGTTCGATGCGCGTGCCGTCGGTCGCGGCGTGGACCGAGCCCGAAATCCGGGGCAGGAAGGAATTGCGGTAGCGGATGTCCCGTCGCACCGCGAAGCCGTCGCCTTCGAACGTGCCGACGAACGCCGCGCTTCCGGTCAACCGCCGGAATTCGATCAGGTTCGACAACGGCACCGGCGCGCGCGTTGCCGCGCGCAGCCGGCGATCGACATCGTCGGGCGGCAGCGGCGAAGACAGCGCGATGCGTTGCGCGAGCATCGCTCAGCCGATCCGTACGCGCTCGCCGCCGCCGGCCTGCGTCACTTCGCCGATCCGCCAGTGCGGCAGTGACAGTCGGTCCAGCTCGCCTTCCAGCGCGCCGACCGCGGCCTGCGGGGCGACCAGCACGAAGCCGATGCCGCAGTTGAAGGTGCGCCACATTTCCTCGCGGGCGACGTCGCCTTCGCGCTGCAGCCACTCGAACACCGGCGGCAGGGTCCAGCTCGACGCGTCGATGGACAGGCCGAGGCCGTCGGGGATCACGCGGATGATGTTCTCGGTCAGGCCGCCGCCGGTGATGTGTGCCATCGCGTGGATGGACTCGCCGTGCGTGCCGCCCAGCAGGTCCAGCACCGGCTTCACGTACAGCCGGGTCGGCGCCATCAGCGCGTCGACGAGGCGGACACCGCCGAGGTCGAGGTCGGCCGGACGGCCGGCGCGGTCGTAGATCCGGCGGATCAGCGAATAGCCGTTGGAATGCGGGCCGCTGGAGGCGATGCCGATCAGCACGTCGCCTTCGCGGACCTTCGCGCCGTCCAGCAGCTTCGATTTCTCGACCGCTGCGACGCAGAAGCCGGCGAGGTCGTATTCGCCCGGCGGGTACATGTCGGGCATCTCGGCGGTCTCGCCGCCGATCAGCGCGCAGCCGGAGAGTTCGCAGCCCCTGGCGATGCCGCCGACCACGGCCACCGTGGTGTCGACGTCGAGCTTGCCGGTGGCGAAGTAGTCGAGGAAGAACAGCGGCTCGGCGCCCTGCACCAGCACGTCGTTCACGCACATCGCGACCAGGTCGATGCCGATGGTGTCGTGGCGGCCGAGCTGCTGCGCCAGTTTCAGCTTCGTACCGACGCCGTCGGTGCCGGACACCAGCACCGGCTCGCGGTACTTGCCGCTGAGGTCGAACAGGGCGCCGAAACCGCCGAGGCCGCCCATCACTTCCGGGCGGAAGCTGCGCCGGACCAGCGGCTTGATGCGTTCGACGACCTCGTTGCCTGCGTCGATGTCGACGCCGGCGTCGCGGTAGGTCATTCCGGGGGAAGCGGGGGGCGTCTGGGTCACGGCGGGGGCTGCGGGCGCGGAAAGGCGGAATTGTAGCCCGCGGCGGCGCGGCGCCGGGCTTCGGAGGCGCGATCCGGCCGCGCGATCGGGCGCCTTCGCTTACCCGGAAAGTGGGGGTTGTGGCACCATGCCCGACCTTGGCCACACTGTCCGGGACATCGAAGATGCGGCAATCGAACTGGCGGAAGATGCGTTGGGTCGCGGGGCTGTGCCTCGGGCTGGCGCTGATCGTCCCCGTCGTCCATGCCCAGCGGGTGGAGGGCGACCGCGCCTCCGCCAGCGGCGTCTACGAGGCCGAAGTCCAGGTCGCCAGCCAGACCGATACCGAGCGCGACCGCGGCTTCGCGCGGGCGCTGGCGCAGGTGCTGGCGAAGATCAGCGGCGACCGCGCCGCGACCGGCCGTCCCGGCGTCGGCCAGGAACTGCGCCGGGCGAAGGAGTACGTCGCCGGCTTCGACTACCGCCAGGACCAGGGCGTCGGCCGCAATGGCGCGCCGTCGTTCAAGACGACGCTGGTCGTGCGCTTCGACCAGGGCAAGGTCGACGGCCTCGTCGGCCTGCTCGGCCTGCCGATCTGGCCGCAGCCGCGGCCCAAGCCGGTGCTGTGGCTGGCGATCGACGACGGCAAGGGCCCGCGGCTGGTCGGCGTCGGCCAGAGCAACGCCGCCCGCTCCATCCTCGACAAGGCGATCGAGCGCGGTTACCGCCTCGGCCTGCCGTCCGGCAACGCCGCCGAACAGGCCGCGGTCGGCGCGATCTGGCGCGGCGACACCGGCGCCGTGGCCCGGGTGTCGGCCCGCTACAGCCCGCCGATGCAGCTGATCGGCAAGCTCTACCGCAAGGGCGCCGGCTGGAAGGCCGACTGGACCTTCGTCGACAACGGCAAGGCGCTGTCGAGCTGGTCGACCGAGAATCCCGATGCCCGCGCGGCCATGGCCGGGGGCGCGGACGGCGCCGCCGACGCGCTGATCAAGCGTTACGCACGCCGCGGCGCCGCCGCCGGCCCGGCCGGCACCTACCGGGTGCTGATCACCGGCATCGACAGCGCCGACGACTACGTGCGCCTGATGGCCCACCTCCAGGAGCTCTCGGTCGTGCGCAAGGTGCGGCCGGTCCGGGCGACTGCCAACGGCCTGCTGCTGGACCTGGACCTGATCAGCGGCCTGCCGGGCTTCCGTCGGATGACCGCGGATCGCGGCGTGCTGGTGTCCCCCGCCAGCGACGACGATGCCCCGGTGCCCGAGGGCGGCGAGCCGGTGATCCCGATCTTCGACCTGCGCTGAGCCGGCCATGGCCTTCACTCCGTCCCCACCAGCGCCCAGTGGTCCCGCGTCGAGCCGTCCCGTCCCGGCCCGGCCCGACGCACGCCGGGCGCTGCAGGACATTGCCACGTTCTTCCGGCGCCTGCAGTGGGGCCTGCTGCTGCTGCTGGTCGGTGCGCTGGTCTGGGCGCTGACGCCCGTGCTGACCCCGTTCGCGGCGGCGCTGCTGCTGGCGTGGATGGGCGATCCGGTCGTCGCCCGGCTGCAGGCGCGCGGGCTGTCGCGCAACGCCGCCGTGAGCCTCGTCTTCACCGCGATGGTGCTGGTGCTGGTGCTGCTGATCCTCGTGCTGGTGCCGCTGATCCAGGAACAGGTCGTGGTCTTGGCGGACAGCATGCCGGCTTACCTCGACTGGTTCCTGCACACCGCGCTGCCGTGGCTGCAGGCCAAGACCGGCCTCAACGTCACCACCTGGCTCGATCCGGACTACCTGATCGAGATGATCAAGCGCAACTGGCAGGGCGCCGGCGGCATCGCCAGCCAGGTGCTGGGCGTGATCACCCATTCCGGCTTCACGGTGCTGGGCTGGGTCGCCAACATCGTGCTGATCCCGTTCCTCACCTTCTTCTTCCTGCGCGACTGGAACACGCTGGTGCAGCGCGCCGCCGGACTGGTGCCGCGCGAGCGCATCGCCACGGTCGCGACCCTGGCGCGCGAATCCGATTCCGTGCTCGGCAGCTTCCTGCGCGGCCAGTTCATGGTGATGCTGTCGATGGGCCTGTTCTACGCCGCCGGGCTGTGGATGGTCGGGCTCGACGTCGGCGTGGTGATCGGCCTGCTCGCCGGCTTGCTCACCTTCATCCCGTACATCGGCCCGCTGACCGTGTTGCTCGGCGGCAGCATCGCCGCGCTGGTGCAGTTCGGCGACTGGCCGCACCTGCTCGGGGTGCTCGCCGTGTGGGGCATCGGCCAGCTGCTGGAAAGCTACGTGCTCACGCCGAAGCTGGTCGGCGACCGTGTCGGCCTCGGCCCGGTGACGGTGGTGTTCGCGGTGATGGCCGGCGGCACGCTGTTCGGCTTCCTCGGCATGCTGCTGGCGCTGCCGGTGGCGTCGGTGGCGAACGTGCTGATCCGTCACCTCCATGCGCATTACACCGAGAGCCGCTTCTACCTCGGCGAGACGCCAGTCCCGCCGCCGGAGATCGCCATCGTCGATGCCCCGCATCGCGTGCCCGAGCGGCCAGCGCCCGCACCTCCCGCGGAGCCGACGGACCCGGCGTGAACGCGCAGTCGCCCCCCGGCGCCGCGCAGTTGCCGCTGGCGCTGCGCTGTCCGCCGGATCAACGTTTCGAGACCTTCGTGGGCGCCCCCGCGGGGGCGCTCGCGCAGCTGCGCGCGTTCGCCCGCGGCGACACGGGCACGGGCGAAGCGCTGTATCTCGCCGGCCCGGCCGGGACCGGCAAGACGCACCTGCTGCTCGCCGCCTGCGCCGAGGCCGAAACCGCCGGTCGGCGCACCGCCTATCTGCCGCTCGTGGCCGCGGCCGGGCGCCTGCGCGAGGCGCTGGAGGCGTTCGAACACGCCGACCTGCTGGCGCTGGACGGGCTGGAGGCCGTCGCCGGTGCGCGCGAGGACGAGATCGCGCTGTTCGATGCCCACAACCGCGCCCGCGATGCCGGCCGCCGGCTGCTCTACGCCGCGCGCCTCGCGCCGGACGCGTTGCCGCTGACGTTGCCGGACCTGCGTTCGCGG
>JAEWNA010000278.1 GCA_023392975.1 Pseudomonadota bacterium
TCCTCCAGCAGCGCCTCGGCGTTGCCCAGCACCTGCCAGAGGTGGTGGCAGATATGCGGCGTCACCGGGTTCAGCAGCAGCACCATCGTCTGCAGGGTCTCGTGGCGCACGGCACGGCCCTGGTCGCTCATGTCGTCGAACTTCGAGACATGGTTCAGCAACTCCATCAGTGCAGCGATCGCGGTGTTGAAGCTGTAGCGGCGGCCGTAGTCGTCGCCGACCTTCTGGATCGCCTCGTGCAGCTGGCGACGCAGCGTCTTCTGCGCGGCGTCCAGCGCGGCGACATCGACGTTCGGATGATCCGGCTGCGACGCATGCGTGGTCACTTCGCGCCAGAAGCGGCGCAGGAAGCGCGACATGCCCTCGACGCCGGCCTCGTTCCACTCCAGCGACTGTTCCGGCGGCGCGGCGAACATCGAGAACAGGCGCACGGTGTCGGCGCCGTACTTGTCGACCATCGCCTGCGGGTCGACGCCGTTGTTCTTCGACTTCGACATCTTCTCGACGTGGCCGATGCGCACCGGCGCACCGTCGGCCTTCGACTTCGCGCCGACGATGCGGCCCTTGTCGTCGCGCTCGATCTCGACGTCGGCCGGGTTGATCCAGTCCTTCGAGCCGTCGGCGTTGTCGCGGTAGAAGGTCTCCGCGATCACCATGCCCTGGCACAGGAGGTTCGTCGCCGGCTCGTCGCTGTCGACCAGGCCTTCGTCGCGCAGCAGCTTGTGGTAGAAGCGGAAGTACAGCAGGTGCAGGATCGCGTGCTCGATCCCGCCGATGTACTGGTCGACCGGCGTCCAGTACTTCGCGCGGGCGTCGACCATGTCGGCCGCGCCGGGCGAGGTGTAGCGGGCGTAGTACCAGCTCGACTCCATGAAGGTGTCGAAGGTGTCGGTCTCGCGCTCGGCCGGGCCGCCGCAGTTCGGGCAGGTGGTCTTGCGCCAGGCCGGGTCGGCCTTGATCGGCGACAGCACCGCGCCGGACGCGAACGCGTCCTGCACGTCCTCCGGCAGCACCACCGGCAACTGGTCCTCGGGTACCGGCACCGCGTCGCAGGTCGGGCAGTAGATCACCGGGATCGGGCAGCCCCAATAGCGCTGGCGGCTGACGCCCCAGTCGCGCAGGCGGAAGTTGACCTTGCGCTCGCCGCGGCCCTCGGCCTCGAACTTCGCGGCCAGGTGGTCGAACGCCTCGCGATAGCCCTTGCCGTCCAGGCCCTCGCCGGAGTTGACGCACATCGCGGCAGGGTTGGTCTTGTCGCCGTACCACGGCTTCCAGCAGGCCGTGTCGTACTGCATTTCCTCAGGGAGCAGGTGCGGCGGGATCGGACCACGCAGGCCGATGACCTGCCTGATCGGCAGGCCATATTTCGTCGCGAACTCGAAGTCGCGCTCGTCGTGGCCGGGCACCGCCATCACCGCGCCGGTGCCGTAGCCCATCAGCACGAAGTTGGCGACCCAGATCGGCACCTGTTCGCCGCTGATCGGGTGGATCGCGAACAGGCCGGTCGGCATGCCGCGCTTTTCCTGCGTCTCGAGCTCCGCCTCGGACACGCCACCCTGGCGCATTTCGGCGATGAAGGCAGCCAGCTCGGGATTCGTCTCCGCCGCGCGCAGCGCCAGCGGGTGCTCGGCGGCGACGCTGACGAAGGTGACGCCCATCAGCGTGTCGGGACGGGTGGTGAACACGGACAGGCGGTCGTCGCTGCCGGCGACGTCGAACGCGAACTCCAGGCCCTCGCTGCGGCCGATCCAGTTGCGCTGCATCGTCTTGACCGAATCCGGCCAGCCGTCCAGCGTGTCCAGCCCGTCCAGCAGTTCCTGGGCGTAGGCGGTGATCTTCAGGAACCACTGCGGGATCTCGCGCTTCTCGACCAGCGCGCCGGAGCGCCAGCCGCGGCCGTCGATCACCTGCTCGTTCGCCAGCACGGTCTGGTCGACCGGGTCCCAGTTCACCACCGAATTCTTGCGGTACACCAGGCCCTTCTTCATCAGCCGGGTGAACATGCGCTGCTCGTGGACGTAGTAGTCCGGGCGGCAGGTGGCGAACTCGCGCGACCAGTCGATCGCGTAGCCCAGCGCCTGCAGCTGTGCACGCATGTGGTCGATGTTGGCGTAGGTCCACTTCGCCGGCGCGGTCTTGTGCTTGAGCGCGGCGTTCTCGGCCGGCAGGCCGAACGCGTCCCAGCCCATCGGCTGTAGCACGTTGTGCCCGGTCATCCGCCGGAAGCGGCTGATCACGTCGCCGATGGTGTAGTTCCGCACGTGGCCCATGTGCAGCGCGCCCGACGGATACGGCAGCATCGACAGGCAGTAGTACTTGGGCTTGGCGGACGTCTCGTCGACCTCGAAGGCACGGCTGTCCCGCCAGAACGACTGGGCGGCGGATTCGACGGAACGGGGGGTGTAGGCGGCGGCCTCGGACGAAGCGGAGGCGCCCTGCTGGGCATCGGCAGACACGGCGACGGTCGGGGGCTGGGGAAGCCCGCTACCTTACCGCATACCCCCCCTCGCTGCCGAGGGCCGGCTTCCGGGTGATTTCGAAGTGGCACTGGCCCGCCCCATGGTGCATGCACTGGGTCTCGCGGACCTCGATCTGCTCGCCGTACTTCTTCGCCAGGCCACGGACGATGCCCTTCGCCACGAAGCACAGGCGGCGCTCGGACTGGTAGGTCAGCAGCATCCGGTCGTCGTCCTGGCGATAGGTCCGCAGTTCGGGTGGATTGCGCCTGGGATTGTGCTTGTGGATGGCGTCGTGGATCTTGTAGCTGGCGTTCTCCAGCACTTCGAACGTACGCCACTCCGGCTTGACGAACATCTCGTAGTACGTCACCAGCGACGGCCCGACGAAATCGCCGAAGTCCTCGAGTACCGCCGGCAGCGGCGCGTTGAGCATGCGCGCCGCGGTGGTCGCGAGCTTGACCATTTCCTCGTCCGGGTACTGCGCGACCGGGAAGTAGACCTTGTAACCGATGCCGGCTTCGTTGAGCAGCGCGTCCCACGTCGCGCGGCCGCCATGGCGTTCGATCACGTAGCTGCGCAGAAAATCGAAAATCACCCCGTACATCGGCTCTCCCTGACACCCTGAGCGCCTTCCGTACCTTCGGAAGCGCGCAACCGCCGCCATCGCGACGTTCTTCGCACTGGCCGCTCCCCCCGCGGCGCAGGCGTCCCATGACCCGCCGTTCATTTAACACAGGTCGGGGGCGCAGGCGCAACCGGACTGCTCGGCGGGGAGGGCTCGACGGCAATGCCCCCTCAAGGCGAAATCGTGATCGGCGTCCCCACCGGCACCAGCCGCCAGATCTCCTCGATCTCGGCGTTGGTGACCGCGATGCAGCCGTCGGTCCAGTCGCGGGCGTAACCGGGCGGCGTGCCGCCATGGATCATGATGTCGCCGCCGGGATCGACGCCGTGCGCCTTCGCCCATGCCACGTCCGCCGCGTTCGGGTACGACACGCGCAGCGACAGGTGGTAGCGGCTGGCGCCATTGCGGAAGGTGATCGTGTAGCGGCCCTCCGGCGTGCGTTCGTCGCCCTGCTGGTGCTTGTGCCCGAGCGGCGCGTCGCCCAGCAGGATGCGATAGGTGCGGATCACCTTGCCCTTGCGCAGCAGTTCCATCCGCCGTTCGGACTTGTCGACGCGGATGCCGTCGACGCGCTCGGCGGCGGGCGCCATCGGCGGAGGCCACGTCGCCGGCTTCGACGCGGCGGACACGGTGGCGAACGACAGCGCCGCGGCCAGCGCGGTGCGGACGAAGACGGGAGTCATGCCTGCGTTCCTTCGGGAAGGAGGGTCGTGGTGGCAGCCGCGTCCAGCCGTTCGATCGCACGCGCGACGGCGTCGGCATCCGCAAGCGTTCCGAACGTCGCGCCGCGGGCGTCGCCCAGCCGGCTGCGGCAGAACGCCTCGGCGAGCGGACTGCCCGCGCGCAGCAGCGTCCCGGCCTGCAACGCCAGTGCCAGGCGTTCGACCTGCGCCCGCGCCGCGAACTGCGCGGCCTCCGGCGGCTGCGCGCCCCAGGCGGCGAGATCGCGTTCGAGCGCGGCAAGAGCAGCGTCGAAGTCGGCCTGCCGTCCCGCTGCGCCCTGCAGTTCCGCGCGCAGCGCATCGACCGCGCCGGGCTCGCGCTGCAGCGCACGCAGCACGTCGAGACACTGGATGTTGCCACTGCCCTCCCAGATCGAATTCAGCGGCGCCTGCCGGTACAGCCGCGGCAGCAGCGACTCCTCGACGTAGCCCGCGCCGCCCAGGCATTCCTGCGCTTCGTTGACGAAGGCCGGCGTGCGCTTGCAGATCCAGTACTTGCCGATCGCGGTCGCGACGCGTGCTAACGCGGCCTCGTGCGCGTCCGCGGATGCGCGATCGACCGCACCGGCGACGCGCAGCGCGAACGCGGTCGCGGCCTCGGACTCGATCGCGAGATCGGCCAGCACGTTGCGCATCAGCGGCTGCTCGACCAGCCGCCGGCCGAACGCGACCCGGTGTCGCACGTGGTGCAACACCTGCAGCAGCGCCATGCGCATCTCCGCCGCCGAGCCGAGCATGCAGTCGAGCCGGGTGAGCATCACCATCTCGATGATCACGGACACGCCGCGCCCCTCGTCGCCGATGCGGTGCGCGCGGGCGCCGTCGAATTCGACTTCGGACGAAGCGTTCGACCAATCGCCGAGCTTGTCCTTCAGGCGCATGACCCGGAACGCATTGCGATCGCCATCGGGCAGGCGACGCGGCATCAGGAAGCAGCTCAGGCCGCCCGGCGCCTGCGCCAGCACCAGGAAGCCGTCGCTCATCGGCGCGGAGAAGAACCATTTGTGCCCGACCAGCGCGTAGTCGCCGCCGGGCAGCGGCGTCGCGACGGTCTCGTTGCTGCGCACGTCGCTACCGCCCTGTTTCTCGGTCATGCCCATGCCGAGGGTGACGCCGGCCTTGTCCGCCATCGGCACGTCGCGGCGGTCGTAGCGCGCGGAGGCCGCCTTGTCGGCCCAGTCGCGCAAGGCAGGTTCGCGTCGCAGCGCCGGCACCGCGGCATGCGTCATCGTCAGCGGGCAACTGGTGCCGGGTTCGACCTGGTGGTGCAGGTAGCTCAGCGCCGCGCGCGCCACGTGCGCGCCCGCCTGCGGCAGCGACCACGCCTGCGGCGCCCACGACAGCCCGGCGACGCCACCGCCGATCGCCGCGCCCATCAGTTCGTGGTAGGCCGGGTGGAATTCGACGCTGTCGATGCGGTGGCCGAAGCGGTCGTGGGTGCGCAGGCGAGGCCGGTCGCGATGCGCGTCGAAACTCAGCCGGTACAGCGCATCGCCAGCCAGGCGGCCGTAGTCGCCGAGATGCGCGGCGAAGGCCGCGCCGCCCTCGCGCGCGACCGCTTCGCGCAATCCGGCGTCGCCGGCCCACAGGTCGCAGGGGCCGAACTCGGGCGGCTGGTTGCGGACGACATGCGTCCCGGACATCGGCTGGCCGGCATTCGGCTCTGGCATCGCGCGCTCCCTTCGCGGCGGTGGAAGCCCGACTTTAGCGCGACGGCGCCGCCTCGCGCAGCGCATCCACGAACGCCTCCGGCAACGGCCAGACGCCGAACCAACCGTTGCGGGTGCCGGTCAGTATCCGCAGCGACTGTCCGCGGCCGCCGGGAATGCGCGACAGCGGGTGGAAGACGCGGTCGCGCAGCGCGGCGACGCGGTCGCGATCGGACTGGAACAGCGGCGTCAGCCAGCGGCTCCAGAAGTGGTAGGCGCGCAGGTGGATGCGCCGCTGGCGCTCGTAGCGCGCAAGCGCTTCGGGCAGCCTCGGCGCCGCACGCAAGGCATCGCGCAGCGCGAGCGCATCGACCAGCGCCATGTTCGCGCCTTGCCCCAGTTGCGGGCTCATCGCGTGCGCGGCGTCGCCGACCAGCACCGTGCGGCCACGATGCCAGCGCCGCAGCACCGTGTCGCGATACCGCGCCTGCGCCAGCCCGTCCGGAACGGCGATGCCGGCCAGCGTCGGCAGCGCCTCGGGCCAGATCTCCGCCACGTCGGCGCGCCAGCGGTCGGGATCGCGCCCGGCGTCGGCGAGTTCGGCCGCCGGCAGGCTCCAGAAGAAGCTCAGCCGCGGCACCGGATCGTCCGGCCGCGTCCCCACCGGCAGCAGGCCGACCATGCGTCGCGCCAGACGATAGCGCTGCCGCAATTCGTCCGGCCAGCGCCAGCCTTCGGCAGGCACCAGGCACCACTGCGCGCCCCACGGGTACGGACGATCGAGCGCGATCTCGCCGATGCCGGCGCGGAGCGCGGACGCCGCGCCATCGGCGATGACGATCAGGTCGAAGCCGCCGTGCTCGTCACCGCGATCGTCGCGCAGCGTGCCGCGTTCGTGATCGACGGCGACGATCGCACGACCGCAGTGCAACCGGCGCGATTCGGTCCACGCGGCATCGAGCAGGCGGAAGATCGCGCCACGCTGCATGCCCAGGCCGAAGATCGCCGGATGCAGTTCGCGGTAGCGCATGTCCATCACCGGACGATCGTCGACGGTCTCGCCGTACAGGCGATGCACCGGCGCGCCGTGCGCCAGCGCCTGCGGCAGCAGGCCAAGCGCCCACAGCGCGCCGAGGCCGGTCGGCTGGAGCAGGAAGCCCGCGCCCACCGGGCCGGGTTCCGGCACGCGCTCGAACACCTCGACCGCATGGCCATCGCGACCCAGCGCCACCGCCAGGGCCTGGCCGGCGGTCCCGTAACCGACGATCGCGATGCGCAGCGTCGCCTTCATGCCCGCCCTCCACGCAAGAAAAAGGCCCCGCCGGAGCGGGGCCTGGAATCGGGATACGACACGCGACGCGACTCAGGCGACCGGGGTGACACCCGCGGCCTGGGCACCCTTCGGGCCCGTGGTCACTTCGTAGCTGACGCGCTGGCCTTCCTGCAGACTGCGGAAGCCCTTCGAATTGATTGCGGAGAAATGCACGAACACGTCGGCACTCCCATCTTCGGGAGCGATGAAGCCAAATCCCTTGGCGTCGTTGAACCACTTCACTGTTCCGTACGGCATATTCCTGATGACCTCGATTGGGATGCGGTGTCGTGCGACCCGGGAACGGGCGCACAGGCGCGAGTATGCATGTCCCGGACCCGCGCGCAAGAGCTGCGCGCGCCTCAGCCGACGTTCGGCGCGTCGAGCATCGCGGTCAGCAGCGGAGCCAGGCCGGCGCTCGCGGCTTCGACGTTCGCGAGCACGTCATCGAGCGTGATGACCTCGTCATGCACGGGGCCCGCACCCGCCGCCCAGTTCGCGACGATCGCGAGGCAGGCGTAGTCGAGACCGAATTCGCGGGCGAGCCCCGCTTCCGGCATGCCGGTCATGCCGACCAGGTCGCAGCCGTCGCGACGCATGCGCGCGATTTCCGCCTTCGTTTCCAGGCGCGGCCCCTGCGTCGCGCCGTAGCAGCCGCCATCGACGACGGCGACGCCGGCACGCACGGCCGCCGCCAGCACGTCGGCACGCAGCGACGGCGTGTAGGGATCGCCGAAATCGACGTGCAGCACTTCGGTGCCGGGTTCCTCGCACAGCGTGGACACGCGCCCCCAGGTGTAGTCGATCAGTTGCTCCGGGCAGGCCAGCACGCGCGGGCCGAAGCGTTCGGTGATGCCGCCGACGGTATTGAGCGCCAGCACGCGGGTCGCGCCGACGGCCTGCAGCGCGGCGAGATTGGCGCGGTAGTTGATGCGATGCGGCGGCACCGAATGGCCCTCGCCGTGGCGGGCGAGGAACGCCACGCGATGCCCCGCCAGCATGCCGACGCGCACCGGCCCCGACGGCGCGCCGTAGCGCGTCGGCGGCTGGTGGGTCTCGACGTCCTGCAACTCGGCGAGCCGATACAGGCCGGTGCCGCCGACGACGGCGAGGGCGATGTCCGTGTGCATGTCAGTCCGCCAGCGCGTAGATCGCGGGCAGGTTGCGGCCCTGTTCGCGATAGTCCATGCCGTAGCCGAACACATAGCGGTCCGGCACTTCGAGGCCGACGTAATCGGCCTCGATGCCTTCGACCCGGCGATCGTGCCGCTTCACCGCGAGCACGGCGACGCGCACGTCCTGTGCACCCTGGTCCTCGCACCAGCGCTTCACCGCCAGCAGGGTGTGGCCTTCGTCGAGGATGTCGTCGGCGAGCAGCACGCGGCGGCCGCGCATCGACGTCGCCGGACGGTGCAGCCACGCAAGCCCGGACCCCGAGGTCTGGCCGCGATAGCGGGTCGCATGCAGATAATCGAATTCGAGATCGAGTCCGCGCTCGCCGAGCGCGAAGGCGAGCTGCGTCGCGAAGGGCATGCCGCCGTGCATGATCGTGACGAACAGCGGCGGCATCGGATCGCCGGCGTAGTCCGGCACGATCGCATCGGCCATCGTGGCGATCGCGGCGTCCAGCGCGGCGCGGTCGAACAGCACGTCGGCGGTGGGCAGCACTTCGGCGAGACGGGGCGCGCTCATGCGATCGCTCCCGGCCGCGCCTGCAGCCTGTCCTGTGCCTGGCCGTAGCGGGCATCGGCGAGCAGGCCGTCCCAGCCGGGCGCGCCGCGGCCGAACAGGCCGGCCAGCACCTGCGCATCGAGCTTGCGGCCTTCGACCGCCGCCAGCGATTCCTCGACCAGTTCCGGGTGACAGACCAGCACCACGTCGCACCCGGCGTCGAGGTGCGCGTCGATGCGCTGCTTGATGCCGCCGGCCGAGAACGCCGCGGCCATGCCGATGTCGTCGGAGAACACCACGCCGCGGAAGCCCATCTCGCGGCGCAGGATCGTCTCGATCCAGAAGGGCGAATACCCCGCCGGTTCCGGCGCGACCTGCGGATAGGTGACGTGCGCCAGCATCACCGCATCGGCGCCGGCGTCGATGCCGGCCACGAACGGCACGAGGTCCTCGGCGCGGATCGCCTCGAGCGGACGGTCGTCCACTGCGACGTCGAAATGCGTGTCCTCGCGCACCGAGCCGTGGCCCGGGAAGTGCTTGAGCGTCGCGGCCATGCCCGCGGCGTGCATGCCGCGGACGTAGGCGTGCGTGAAGGCCGCGACCATCTGCGGATCGTCGGAGAACGCGCGATCGCCGATGGCGAGGTTGCCGCGGCCGAGGTCGACCACCGGCGCGAAGCTCAGGTCGACGCCGCTGGCGCGCACTTCACTGGCCATCAGCCAGGCGTGCTCCTCGGCCAGCGCCAATGCACCGGCGGGATCGGCGGCGTAGCGTCGACCGAAGCCTTCCAGCGGCGGCAGCGCGCTGTACCCGTCCTGGAAGCGCTGCACGCGGCCGCCTTCCTGGTCGACGCAGATCAGCTGCGGCCGCGGCGCCGCGGCGCGGATGGCCGCGGACAGCTCCGCCACCTGCGCGCGCGAGACGAAATTGCGCTTGAACAGGATCACGCCGGCGCAGGCCTCGTGCTGCAGCCAGTCGCGCTCCTGCGCCGTGAGTTCCGGACCGGCGACGCCGATTACGAGCATGTTGGGGACTCCAGATCGCGACCTTCGCGTTCGTCCTCGCACCAGTGCGAGTACGGGCGCGTAGCCAGCGCGAGATTGTAGTAACGCAGGGTGTCGGTGACTTCGGCGCCCAGCCAGGGCGGATGCTCGAAGGGTGCGTCGGCGGCTTCCAGTTCGATCTCCGCCACCACGAGGCCCGCATTGTCGCCGAGGAATTCGTCGACTTCCCACAGCCGCCCGGCGTGGGTCACGAAATGCCGGCGCTTGTCGATCAGGCCGCCGACGCAGCGCGCCAGCAGCGCCCGCGCGTCCTCGACCGGAATGCGGTAGTCGTACTCCTCGCGGGTATGGCCGAGGTCGCGACTCTTGAGGTTCAGCCGCGCCTCGTCGCCTTCCAGCCGGACCCGCACCGACACCTGCTGGCGCCCGCTGTCGAGCGACGCCTGGTCGTTGAGGTAGCCCTGGGCCATCGGCAGCGTGCGCTCGGCCAGCGCCCGCCAGCGGTCGTCGGTCACCAGGAATTTGCGTTCGATCTCGAGGGGCACGGGAAGCCGTCTGCGGTCCGGACGTGCCGGGGGCCGACATTGTAGGCGCAGCCCCGCGCGCCGTCCGCATCGCCGGGTTGCGCACCCGACCGCGGCGCGTGCTAGGATGAACGCGGTTGCCTGGCGATTAGCGAATTTTTAACAATTCTCGGCCGGCCGGGCGAAACTGACGAATGCCGATCGTCCAACCGCAGAAGGAACATCGCCATGCAAAGCGAAACGCCGAAAGACCGCGCCGACGCGGATCACGCCACCGGACACGATCGTCCGGATACCCCGGGTTCCCTGGGGCGGGAATTGAGCGAAAACCTGCACCTGACCGAACGGGATGCCGTTCATGGCCTGAGCGCCGACACCATGGATCCGGGAGCGATGCTGATGCCGCACGAGCGCAAGCTCTCGGCGGCGGATCAGCGCAGCATCCTCGCCATGCGCCGCCATTCGGACGACGGCGTCGACGACAGCGAAATCACCATGGAGCTGCAGAGACGGGCGGAGCGTGCGCTGCGCATCAAATCCTGGCAGCTGGAACACGCCTCCGGCGGACACCACCCGGCGTCGCACGCATCCGACCGGCACGAGTCGGTGGCGCATACCGCCGCTGGCCTGGCGATGCTGAACCAGCTCGGCCACCCCCTCAACACCGTCTACGATGCCGTGCACAAGGGCGTCGGCGAACAGGACGCGTCGCGTCTTTCGCTGAATCCTTCGGAGCATGCCAACATGGCCGGCGCACTCACCGCGCAGCTCGCCCAGACGCCGGGATTCGATCGGACGAAATTCGATCCGGCCGCCCTCTCCGTGGCACTGAGCGAAGGCAACGATCGTCTGTTCGCGATCCAGGGCCGCACGCCGGGCGCCCCGGATGCCGTCTACGCGAATGTCGCGGTCGACCAGGCCCGGCAACAGCCGCTGGAAGTCAGCAGCGCGCAGGCGGTGATCGAGCCGCCGAAGCCGGCGCCGCAGCAGGTGCAGGCGCAGGAACAGCCGCAGCAGGACGCACCGTCCATCGCGCCGCGCTCGCTGGGCTGATTCGCCGAAACAGCCAGGACGCCCGCGTCGCAAGGCGCGGGCGTTTTCGTGTCCGAAGCCGAAAGCCCGCCGTCAGCGCGGCGGCAGGAACAGCGCGATCGATTCGACGTGCGCGGTGTGCGGGAACATGTCCATCACCCCGGCAGCCTCGAGCGTCCAGCCGCGTTCGTTGACCAGGTAGCCGGCGTCGCGCGCCAGCGAGCCCGGATGGCAGCTGACGTAGACGATCCGCTTCAGGCCACCCAGCGGCAACTGCTTCAGGACGACGTCGGCGCCGGAGCGCGGCGGATCGAGCAGCAGCCGATCGAAACCCGCGCGCATCCACGCATGGCCGGACAGGTCCTGTGCGAGGTCGGCCGCGTGGAACTGCGCGTTCGCCAGCGCATTGTGCGTCGCGTTCTCGCGCGCCCGCATCACCAGCCCGGCCTCGCCTTCCACGCCCACGACTTCGCGCGCGACGCGCGCCAGCGGCAGGGTGAAATTGCCGAGTCCGCAGAACAGGTCGAGCACGCGATCGTCCGGCTGCACGTCGAGCAGTTCCAGCGCACGCGCGATCATCTTCTCGTTGAGGCCGGCGTTGACCTGGATGAAATCCAGCGGCCGGAACTTCAGTTCCACGTTCCAGGGCGCCAGCGCGAACGACAGCGACGGATCCTGCGGCCACAGCGGCTGCACCGAGTCGATGCCACCGGGCTGCAGGAAGATCGCGAACCCGTGCGCCTGCGCGAACACCGTCAATGCCTCGCGGTCGCGGTCGCCCAGCGGCTGCAGGTGACGGAAGATCAGCGCCACCGTGGCGTCGCCGGCGATGAATTCGATCTGCGGGATGTCGCGACGCGCGTCGAGCCCGTCGACCAGCGCCGAGATCGCGTCGAGCTTCCTGCCGATCGCCGGGATCACCGTATGGCACTCGCGCAGATCGGCGACGAAGCGCGGATCGGCCTCGCGGAAGCCCACCAGCGTCTTGTCCTTCTTCTCGACCCGCCGCACCGACAGCCGACCCTTGCGACGATAGCCCCACGCGGCATCGACCAGCGGCGCGAGCAGGGTCTTCGGCGCGACGTGGCCGATGCGCTGCAGGTTGTCGAGCAGTACCTGCTGCTTGTAGAGGATCTGGCGATCCTCGGCGAGGTGCTGGAGCACGCAGCCACCGCAGGTGCCGAAGTGCGGGCAGCGCGGCGCGACCCGGTCGGCCGATGCCGACAGCACCTCCACCGTCGCCGCCTCGTCGAAGTGCCGCGACTTCGCGGTCTGCTTCGCCATCACCCGCTCGCCGGGCAGCGCGCCGGACACGAACACGGTCTTGCCCGCATGCGCATCGCCCTCGGGCCGGCGCGCGACGCCGCGGCCATCGTGGCTCAGGTCGAGGATGTCGAGGGCGAACGGGGTCTGGTCGATGCGGTTGCGGGCCACGGGCGGATCGGAAGGGAAACAGCGGGCGGCGATTGTCGCATGACGAAGCCCCCGGCCCGGAAACGACGACGCCCGCCGGAGGGCGGGCGTCGGGTCGGGGGCGCGACGCATGCTGGACCCCGTGTCATCGGCCTTGCATGGCCTGCACGGGGTGAGTCCCTCCTGGACTCACTTCTGCTTCCACGCCCCGCCCTGCTGGTACCACCAGCCGGACTTCGCGCTGGAAATCCACTGCTTGGCGAACACGCTGCGGATCTGGCCTTCCCATTCGGCATGACCATTGGCGACGGCGATCTCGCGGTAGACGGCCTTGCGGTCGCGGTTCTCGTCGGCGACGGCGCTGTTCACCGGCACGCGATCCTTCAGCGGCAGCGCCGCGGCGTCGCGGACCACCACCAGGCCGTCCTCGGCGAAACCCAGCGCGCCGGAATCGAAGAACGGCCGCAGCTGGCTGTCGAAGCGCTGCGCCATCCGCGCCTGGATGGCCTGGATGGCCGGTGTCTGGATGTGGAAGTCCGGCTGGCTCTGCGCCATCGCCGGCGAAATGCCGAGCAGCATCAGCGGATCGAAGCCGGAGGCGTCGAGGCACGGGATCTCGAAACGGGCGATCTCGAAGCGGGCGGCCTCGAAGCGCGAGCGCGGTGCCCCGACCGCCATGCCGCCGCCATTGGTGCCGCCTTCCGGCTTGGGCGCATCGGCGTCGTTGAGCACCTTCTCGACGAAGACCTTGGCCGCTTCCTTGGCCTCGGCGGCCGGGAAGTACACGTTGATGGTGACGCAGGCGCTGAGCGCCATCGCGGACACCATCGAAAGCCCCATCAGACGACGCATGCCGTTTCTCCCGTGGATGTTGTGGCGGAGTGCAATTGTGGCGGAGTGTATCGGGTCCGGGCGGATGGCGACGTGACGGGGCGGCCCTTCAGCGCACCACCGGCGCCAGGTCGCCGCTGCCGACCGCCTGGAGGCGCTCGACCAGCGTCGGCCAGTCGACCCGCCGGTTGAAGCCCACCACCCGCAGGCGCGGCAGGCCCGCACCGTCGACGATGGTAAAGGCCGACGCTGAACCGGACGTTTCCCGTCCGTCGTCGTCGCCTTCCAGCCCCGACATCGCGCAGACTTCGTTCTGCAGCCGGCAGGCGATGCCGATGCGGCGGTAGCCGAAATCGTCGAACAGGCCGATGAGCTTGCCCTGCAGGCTGGTGACGAAGGACGCGTCGCCGACGCTGGAGATGTTCTGCACCGCGCGCTGGCTGATGCGCTGGCGCTCGCCCTTGCGCGGAACGGTGTGGAACTCGGCGTCGAAGGCGGTCGCGGTCCAGTCGACCAGCCGCAGGTCGCGGATGCTGCCGTCGAGGCGGCCGCTGATGCTGCCGAAGTCGAACACCTCGGTCACCGCGAGCAGGTCGAGATCCTGCAGGGCGATATCGGCCGACAGCGTCGGCGCCACCCCGAACGGCCGCTCCATCGCCAGCGACGACACGTGCACGCGGCCATCGAAGATCGCCATGTCCAGGCCGCCCTCGAAACTGAGCCGGTCGTCGGCATAGCGCGCGTCCGGGATGCGGCCGCCGAGGGTGCCGCGGAACGCCGGCCAGCCGAAGCCCTGCGCGAGCCGGCCGATGTCGATGCCGTCGAGGGTGAGGCCGAACCCGGCCTCGAGGCGGCGCTCGCCGGCCGGCGGCCGCAGTTCGAAGCGATCGAATCGCAGCGTGCCGCCGACCGCGGGAATGGTGGCTGGGCCGCGCAGGCCGATGCGGCCGTCGACGCTTTGCAGCGCCAGCGTCGCCGCTCCGAACGCCAGCCCGTAGAGTTGCCCGCCCTGCCAGGCGAGGTCGCTCTGTGCCGGCGTGTTGCCGCCGACGTAGCGCACGTCGCCGTCGAGGCCATCGAAGCGGAAGCGATCCTTGCCGTCGCGCAGCGTCACCTTCGAGAGCCGGGCCTCGGCATCGCGGAGGCCTTCGGCATCCAGCCGCAGGCGCGCATGCAGCGCACCGTCCATCGCCAGATCGCCGAGGCCGGCGCTGCCGAGCCAGCCGGAGAGATAGCGGCCCGGCAGCGGCGCGACGTCGTCGCTGTCGAGCGCGATGTCCAGCATCTGCAGGCTGCCGCCGGGGTCGAACGACGCCTCGCCCTGCGCCGAGAGCGCCCTGCCGTCGCGCCAGGCGATCGTCGGCAGGCGCCAGCCGCGGTCGTCGCCGGCCGCCGCGATCGTCAGCGCCACCGGCGTCGGCGGCAGGGCGACGTAGGCACTGCCGTACAGGAATTCGCCGCCGCGCAGCGCGCCATCGAGACCGACACGCGTCCGGCCGCCGTCGAAGCGCATGTCGAGCGCGAACGTGCCGCCGAGGTTCTCCGCGGCGATGGTGCCGTCGGCGGTCTCCAGTCCGGCCGCGGCGATGGCAAGCGGGCCGGCCACTCGCAGCGGCGCGTTCGGCGGTGCCTCGACCACCAAGCGCGCGTCGCCTCGTCCCTGTTTCAGATGGCCGGCTGGCCACGCCTTGTCGAGCAGCGCCTGGGTCCAGACCAGCGGCACCCCAATGAGGTCAACGCGGGTCGCGTCGGGTGCGGCGGCCTGCCGGTGCACCTCGACCCGGGCATCGCCCTGCGCCAGCACGACATCGGTGAAGGCGGCACCGAGCGCGACGTCGAGCCGCATCGGCCGCGCGCCTCCGGCCACGACCTCGCCGGCGCAGCGCCAACCGCCGGCACCGTCGCGACGCAGCGGGCATTGCCAGCGCAGGTCGCGGAAGGCGTAGCCCAGCGACGGCGCCGCCAGCGCGCCGACCCGCAACTGCAGCGTGCCCGCCTCGGCTTCCACGGGCCAGTCCAGCC
>JAEWNA010000282.1 GCA_023392975.1 Pseudomonadota bacterium
GCCTTCATCAGTCTTCCACCGGATGTCCAAGGACCGGATGATGTCGTTTCCGAAAACCGTGTTCATGTTCTCCGGACAGGGATCGCAGTACCGCACCATGGGCCGGCCGCTGTTCGACGCGGATCCGGTCTTCCGCGATGAACTGCTGCGCCTGGATCGCATCGCGAGCGACCTCACCGGCGAACGCGTGCTTGAGCAGATGCATGCCGGCAGTAAGGCGGACAGCTTCGCGCGGACGCTGGTCACGCACCCGGCGATCTTCATGCTCGAATATGCCCTGGCGCAGACTCTCCTCGCGCAGGGACTGGAGCCCGACCTCTGCCTCGGCGCGAGCCTGGGGAGCTTCGCGGCGGCCGCCGTGGCCGGGCACCTCGGGGTCGAGGACGCAATGCGTGCCGTCGTGGTCCAGGCGCGTGCGTTCGAGGCCACCTGCGAAGCGGGCGGCATCCTCGCCATCCTCGCGCCGCCTTCGCTGTACGACGAGCCTTTCCTGCGCGCACACAGCGAACTGTCCGGCATCAACTTCGACAGGCATTTCGCGGTGTCCTGCGACCTGTCCGCGATGACCGGCATCGAGCGCGAGCTCAAGCAGCGGGCCATCGCCAGTCAGCGTCTCGACGTGTCCCATGCGTTCCATTCGCGCCTGATCGATCCGGCGGCGCATGCATTCCTCGCCGGCATCCGCGACCTCGATTTTGCCGCCGACGCACGTCCGGTCGCGTGCTGCGCGCGGGCGCGAACCCTGTCGAGTCTCGAACCCGTGGACTTCTGGGATGCGGTACGCGAACCCATCCGTTTCCGCGACACGATCGTCCACCTCGAAAGCGCGGGGCCTTACCGCTACATCGACGTCGGGCCGTCAGGCACGTTGGCGACCTTCGTGAAGTACGCCTTGCCCGCCTCGTCGCGCTCGATGGCCCATCCGACCCTCACCCCCTTCGGCCAGGACGTGAAGAACGTCGCCAACCTGCTCGTGCTCTTGACCCAGCCGGTGGCCTAGCCCCCCCCCCCCCAGGCGAGTGGGGAATGGGAATCGGTCGGGAAACGGGAATATCGGCCGGTGAAAGCGAGGGTCGAAAAACGACCCGATGGCGATGATTTCATTCGATGAATGAAACCGGCGCGAAAAAAACCGGCGTCGAATGGCGGCGCGCATTCAGGGTCCGCGCGAGCGTGGAAAATGCGAAATCGCCTTGGAATCGCACTGCTTTTCGGGCCCGGGGCCCTCGTCGCCGCTGCCGTTTCCATCCTCCCGTCAAAATACAGAACCGAAAAGTACAGTAAAAAAACGCTCATCGGACGCGGTTGCGCGTGAAACACACCGCGTTGTAGCATCCTCTCGCCATCAAGACGCATGGGGGCGTCTTTGGCCTGTGTGATGTGCATTCCGCGTTGTCCCGAATAGCGGATGACGCAAGACCGGTATCGCGTCCGCAGAAGGCCCGGAAGATGCGGGGCCGGTTTTCGTGTGTCAAGGAAGAACCTGTTGGAACTATGGAGTGGTGATGGAAACCGCGATCATCGGTATGGCGTTTCGTTTTCCGGGCGCCAACGACTGCAATACCTTCTGGACGAACCTGATCGAACGCAAGTCCAGCGTCACCGAGGTTCCGGTGGAGCGCTGGGATTGGCGCGCGCTGTGGGGCGATCCCAAGCTCGAGGTCAACAGGACCTTCAGCAAATGGGGCGGTTTCGTCGATGACGCGGACGCCTTCGATCACCAGTTCTTCGGTTTCCTGCCCAAGGTCGTCCAGAGCATGGATCCGCAGCAGCGGATCATGCTCGAAATGGCGTGGAACTGCATGGAGGACGCGGGCGTCGCGCCCTCGAGCCTCGCCGGTCGCAACGTCGCGGTGGTGGTCGGTGTGTTCAACCACGACTACAAGGAATTGCAGGAGCGCGACGAGATCTCGATCGAGGCGCACCATTCCACCGGCACCGCCACCGCGGTGATCGCCAACCGGGTGTCGCACTTCTTCGATTTCCGCGGCCCCAGCATCCCGATCGACACGGCGTGCTCCAGTTCGCTCAACGCGCTGCACAACGCCATCCAGGCCCTGGAATACGACGGCTGCGAGTTGGCGCTGGCCGGCGGCATCAACCTGATGCTGACCCCGACCCGCCACATCTCGTTCTCGAAGATGGGCATGCTGTCGCCCACCGGGACCTGCAAGACCTTCGATGACACCGCGGACGGCTACGTACGCGGCGAAGGCGCGGGTTTCCTGCTCCTCAAGCCTCTGCACAAGGCGATCGCCGACGGCGATCCGATCCACGGCGTGATCAAGGGCACCGCCGTGAACCACTGCGGCGGCACGTACACGCTGACGTATCCGAGCCCGCGCGCGCAGTCGGAAGTCATCATGGCCGCGCACCAGCGCGCCGCGGTGCCGGTGGACACGGTCGGTTTCGTCGAACTGCACGGCACCGGCACGCCCAAGGGCGACCCCATCGAATTCGAGGGCCTGGTCCGCGCCTTCGAGACGCTGGCCGAGCGCCAGGGCGTGTCCCTGTCGGGTCCCGGCTGCGGTCTGAGTTCGGTGAAGACCAACATCGGCCACCTGGAAGCCGCGGCCGGCCTGGCCGGCATCGTCAAGGTGCTGCTGGCGATGCGTCATCGGCGCCTGCCCGCGTTCCAGAATTTCACGCGCCTGAACAGCCGCATCCGGATGGAGGGCACGCCGTTCTACGCGCTCGACGACAGTCGCCCCTGGCAGCCTTCGGCGCCGGGCGTCCCGCTGCGCGCAGGCATCAGTTCCTTCGGCTTCGGCGGCACCAACGCCCACGTCGTGCTGGAGGAGCCGCCGGCCCCTCGTGTCGGCAAATCCTCGCGCCGTCGTCCCTCCGAGACGCCGGTGCTGGTGGCCTTGTCGGCGAAGACGGCGGACGCGCTGCGTCGCCGCGTTTCGGACCTGCGCGATTGGCTGCAGGCGGATGCCGGTGCGACGTCGCTGATCGACATCAGCCGCACCCTGCTGCTCGGCCGCGAGCCGCTGCCGGTGCGCTTCGCCTGTGTCGTCGACAGCCATGCGGCGCTGATCGAGGCGCTGGATGCCATGTCCGCATCCGGCACGCCCGCGGTGGCGTCCGAAACCGCACAGGCGGAGTTCCGCGACGACGCCGGGCGCGAAGCGCTGGCGTCTCTGGTCGCGCAGTCGGCAAAAGCGAAGAAGGCCACCCGCATCGAGACCCTGCAGAAGCTGTCGCAGGCGTTCCTGGCCGGCGCGAATCCGGCGTGGGCGCCGCTGTTCGCGGGCGCGCCGGGCACCATGGCGCGCCTGCCCGGCTATCCCTTCGCCCGGGAACGCTTCTGGATTCCCGCGTCGATCGAAGGCGCCGTCCGCGAAACCGGCGGCGCCGCACGCCTGCATCCCTTGCTCCATCGCAACGAATCCACGCTGACACAGCTCCGGTTCGCGTCGACCTTCGACGGCAGCGAGCGCTTCCTCTCCGACCACGTCGTCGATGATCGCCGCGTGCTGCCGGGCGTCGCCTGCCTGGAAATGGTGCGCGAGGCCGTGTGCCGCGCGCTGGCGCTGCCCGCATCGGCGCCGGTGCGCGTCGAGGACGTGGTCTGGCAGCGACCGATCGAAGTGCTCGACCGTACTGTCGAGATCTGGATCGAATTGGCGCCTGCCGACGGGATCGACGCAGTCGCATCCGAAGCCGCTCTGCGCCTGGATTTCCGCATCGTCGATGCCGATGCGGAAGATGCGTCCTCCGTACATTGCCGCGGGCGTGCCGTACTCGGCACCGAGGACGAGGTCGCGTCGCCGGATCTCCAAGCGATCGCCACCGACTGCATCCGCGCCCATGACGCCGACGCCTGCTATCGCGCGTTCGATGCGCTGGGCCTGCATTACGGTCCCTCGCATCGCGGCATCGTCGATCTGCGTGTGGGCGAGGGCCAATGCCTCGCACGGGTCGCGCTGCCGGAGACGCCGGGCCTCGCCGACTGCCTCGTGCATCCCGGGGTCGCCGACGCCGCGTTGCAGGCGGCGGTGGCGCTGGTCGCCGGTGTCGATCCCGTCCGCGCCGATGCGCCGTGCCTGCCGTTCGCGCTGGATCGCCTCGATATCGTCGGCATGGACCCTTCCGGGGCCTGCCCGCGCGAATTCCTCGCCTGGGCACGGTTCTCGCCGCGGTCCTCGTCGGCGGATCGCGTGCCCAAGATCGACGTCGACCTGATCGCGCGTTCGAGCGATGCGGCGGAAGCCGGTACCGATGCCGCCGGCCATGTGCGGCTGGCGTTCCGGGGACTCAGCATCCGTCCGCGCGTCGTGGAGGACATCGTCGTCGCCGCTGCGACGGCCGTGCCGCAGGCGCCGCAGGTGCCTGCCTCGCTGAACGATGCGCTGTATTCGCCGGTGTGGCTGGAAGCGGCGCTGCCGCCGTCCGCCGTGCCAATCGCCCCGCCCGCGAGGGTCCTGCTGGTCGGCGAGGGCGACCAACCCGACGCGCTGCAGGCCATGCTCGCGGCGTCGCCGCGGTTCGCCGGGACGCAGTTCGAGTCCCTGCGCCTGTTGCCCGCCGAAGCAGTCGAGGCGACCGAGGGCGGCATGCGGGCCGCATCGTTGTCCGATGCGGAGGCGCAGGTCGCCGCATGGGCGGCGCGCGGCGCGCAGCCGGAGGCGATCGTGTGGTGCGCGCCCGGTGCCGACGATGCGGCAAGCCCGCAGGCGCGTCTGGATGCGGGTGCGCGCAGCGTGTACGCCCTGTGCAAGGCCCTGCTGCGCGGCCCGAAGAAGCTGCGCATCGTGCATCTCGCGCCGGCGGAGGCGGGCGGCGACGCGATGCCCGATGCGATCGGCCTGGCCGGCTTCTACAAGACCCTGTCCATCGAGAAGCCGAGCTTCGCGGGACGCGTGATCCAGTTGCCGTTCGATGCCGCGATGCCCGCGCGCGTCGCGGACGAGTTGGCCGCCGCCGACAAGGCGATCGAGGTGCGTTACGTCGACGGCCGTCGCGAGACCCGGCGATTCGCGGCCGCGGGTTCGCGGCTACTGCCGAAGGTCGCGGCGACCCAGATGCCGCCGGCGGCCTTCCGCCAGGGCGGCGCCTACCTGATCACCGGCGGCATGGGCGCGCTGGGCCTGATCGTCGCGCGCCACCTGTGCGCCCGCCATGGCGCCACCGTGTTCCTCACCGGACGTTCCGCGCCCTCGGACGCGCAAGGCCCGGTGCTCGCCGAGCTGGCCGCGCTCGGCGGTCGCGCCGTCTACCTGGCCTGCGACGTCGCGGATCGCGACGACGTGCGCCGCGCGTTGTCGGAGATCCGTGCGGACCTCTCCGCGCACGGGCAAAGCCTGCGCGGCGTGCTGCATTCGGCGGGGGTGATCGAGGACAATTTCCTGCTGCGCAAGCCCGCCGACGCCTTCGCGCGCGTGGTCGCGCCGAAGATGCTCGGGACCGTGCATCTCGATCTCGAAACGCGTGACGATCCGCTCGACCTGTTCGTGCTGTTCTCGTCGGTCACTGGCGTGCTCGGCAACGTCGGCCAGTGCGATTACGCGTTCGGCAATGCGTTCGAGGATGCCTTCGCGGCGCATCGCGACCGGCTGATGGCCAGCGGCGAGCGCAGTGGCAAGGCCGTGTCGATCAACTGGCCGTACTGGAAGGACGGCGGCATGCGCCTGTCCGACAAGGAAGAAGAGGCCCTGCGGCGCGGGTTCGGCATCGTCCCGCTGTCCACCGCGCATGGCATCGAGGCACTCGAGTTCGCGATCGCGCAGCCACAGCCGCAGGTGGTGGTCATGCCGGTTGGCGACCTCGCCAAGGTGCATGCGGTGCTCGGCGTGGCCACCGGCAGCGCGAACGCGCCGGCGGCGCCGGAGCACGCGGCGCCCACGGCGGGGGCCGACGCCGCAGCGGACGATCCGTCCGCCTGGCATCCGGCCGTCTCGCGGTACCTCTCGGCACTGTTCGCGAAGGAACTGAACATTCCCGACGAATTCGAGTCGGACCGGACCTTCAAGGAATACGGGTTCGACTCGGTGGTGATGATCGACCTCATCGCCTCGCTCGAGAAGACCTTCGGCACGCTGCCGAAGACCCTGTTCTTCGAATACCAGACGCTGCGCGACCTCACCGCGTATTTCGTCGAAAGCCATGCCGACGTGGCCCGCGGCATCGCCGCGCCGGCCATCCGGCCGAGTGCCGCCATCGCGTTGCCGGCGACAACGACGGCCGCACCGCTCGTGCCGCGCCGCGCCGCCTACGCGGCGACGCGTCCGTCCGCGACGGCCGCCCCGGTGGCGCGGGAAGACGACCCCATCGCCATCGTCGGCCTGGCCGGGCGCTACCCGCAGGCGGAGGATCTGCAGGGCTTCTGGGACAACCTCTGCGCCGGTCGCGATTGCATCGAGACCATCCCGAGCGACCGTCCGGACATCGCGAACAAGTTCATTTTCCAGCCCGGCAAGCCGGTGCTGAGCCGCAGTTACAGCCAGTGGGGCAGCTTCCTGCGCGAGGTCGACCGCTTCGATCCGCTGTTCTTCAACATTTCTCCGAAAGAAGCGGAGAACATGAACCCCAACGAGCGGCTGATGATGGAAATCGCGATGCACGCCATCGAGGATGCGGGCTACACGCCCGACACCCTCGCGGCGCCGCGCGGCGTCCATGAGAACCCGGTCGGCGTGTACATCGGCATGATGTGGGGCGACTACCAGCTGCACGGCGTCGACCGTCCGCGCGACGAGTGGGCCGCGCCGTTCGGCTATTACTGGGCGGTGCCTAACCGCATCTCGCATTTCTTCAATTTCTCCGGTCCCAGCCTCGCAATCGACAGCGCCTGCTCCTCGTCGCTGAGCGCCATCCACCTGGCCTGCATGGCCATCCGCACCGGCGAAATCGACGTCGCGCTGGCGGGTGCGGTCAACCTGTCGCTGCACGCCAACAAGTACAACATGCTGGCCGACATGCGCTTCCTGTCCACGGACGGGCGCTGCCGCGCGTTCGGCGCGGGCGGCGACGGCTACGTGCCGGGCGAGGGCGTGGGCGCGGTCCTGCTCAAGCCCCTGTCGAAGGCGATCGCCGACGGCGACCACGTCTACGCGATCATCCGCGGCACGTCGCTGAACCATGGCGGCAAGACCTCCGGCTTCACCGTCCCCAGCCCGAAGCGCCAGGCGGCGCTGATCCAGGATGCGCTGATCGGCGCCGGCGTCGATGCCCGCGACATCAGCTACGTCGAGGCGCACGGCACCGGCACCAGCCTCGGCGATCCGATCGAGATCTCCGGTCTCATCAAGGCGTTCGCTCAGACCGACCGCCAGTACTGCGCGATCGGTTCGGCAAAGTCCAACCTCGGCCATCTCGAAGCCGCGGCGGGTGTCGCCGGCCTGACCAAGGTGCTGCTGCAGATGCAGCACGGCCAGCTGGTGCCGTCGATCCACTCCGAGGTGCTCAATCCCTACATCGATTTCGCGCAGAGCCCGTTCCGCGTGCAGCGCACGCTGGAGGCCTGGCAGCGGCCGGTGGTCGAACGCGACGGCGTGAGCACCGAATTGCCGCGCATCGCGGGCATCAGCTCGTTCGGCGCCGGCGGCGCGAACGGCCACCTGATCGTGGAGGAGCACATCCCCGCAGGACGGACCGCCGCACCGGCCTCCGGTCCGTGGCTGTTCCCGCTGTCCGCGCGCCGCGAAGACGCCCTGTGCGCGGTGGCCTCGCGCCTCGCCGACCGCCTGCAGTCGGACCCGACGATCGACCTCGCCGACGCCGCGTACACGCTGCAGGTCGGCCGCGTGCCGCTGGAATTCCGCACCGCCATCGTGGCTTCGGACCGGGCGTCCGTGGTCGCCGCGCTGCGCGCGTGCGCGGCGCGTGGCACCGCTGACGGCATGTGGTCCGGCCATCGCGATGGTGCGCGCCGCGATGCGGCGGTCGCCGCGCGCGTCGCCGAGGCCACGCCGCGCATCGCCGACTGGATCGCCGCGAAAGCGCTGCCGTCGCTGGCGCGCGCATGGACCGACGGCGTGGCCGTCGACTGGCGCGGCCTGCACGCCGGACAGGACCGGCACCGTCTGTCGCTGCCCGGATACGTCTTCCAGCGCCAGCGTTACTGGCTGCCGGAACCGAGCAGCATGATGATGGACCAGGCCGCGGCCCTCCATCCGCTGATCGATACCAACGTCTCGACGCTCGACGAACAGACGTTCGCCAAGACCTTCAGGCCCGAGGCCTTCTACCTCGCCGACCACCGGCTGGGCGGGAACCGCATCCTGCCCGGCGTGGCCTATCTCGAACTGGCGATCCAGGCAGCCAGCCTGTCCGCGCC
>JAEWNA010000324.1 GCA_023392975.1 Pseudomonadota bacterium
GGCTGATCGCCCGCGCCAAGGTCCGCCGGCGGCCGAGGACGACACGCCGGCCCTGCGCAAGCCAGTCCTCCGCAAGCGCGTACGGCCCAGCCGGACGCGCACCCCGCGTCAGAGCACGCGCGCGGGATCGCTCAGGCCGTACTGCGACGACAGCCGCGCCAGCGCAATGGTGTCCTGGATCCCCAGCTTCTCGAACAGCCGCGACTTGTGGGTGTTCACCGTCTTCGCGCTCAGGCTGAGCTTGCGCGCGATGTCCTCCTGGCGCAGGCCCTGCACCAGCAGCATCGCCACCTCCAGTTCGCGCGGCGAGAGCGCGTCGAACGGTGTGTCGCCGCCGCCGAGGCCGGACAAGGCGAGGTGCTGCGCGATCCCGTTCGCCAGATAGCGCTTGCCGCGGGCCACGTCGCGGATCGCGCGCAGCAGCTCGGCCGCGTCGCCGGCCTTGCCGACGTAGCCGGACGCGCCGGCCTCGATCAGCCGCTTCGGCATCGGCCCGTCCTCCAGCACCGATACCACGACCACCTTGCAGCCGCTGTCGCCCCTGACCAGGCGCTCGGTGACCTCCAGCCCGCTGATGCCGGGCAGGTGCAGGTCGCACAGCACCACGTCGGGCTTCAGTTTGCGGATCATCGGCAGCCCGGTTTCGCCGCTGTCGGCCTCGCCGACCACCTCGATGTCGGTCTCGGCCGACAGCACCATGCGCAGGCCGACGCGCACCAGCGCGTGGTCGTCGAGCAGAAACACCCGGATCGTCATTCCCTTGCCCCCTGTCGGCCTTTGCGCCGTTGCGATGCGCACAGACTAGGCAGCGGCGCGGCCGACGACAATCGGCGTTTCCCGCGGTCCGGGGTCGGAAAATTCCGACATGCCATGACCTCCGGCCAAGGCGCGGCGGCCGCGCGTCCGGCATCTTCCCGGTACCGATCCCGCCGGAGACCGCGATGTCCCCGTTCCGCCGCCCCGCTCCCGCCCCCGTCCCATTCGCCGTCGCCGCGCTGGCGTGCGCCCTCGCCCTCTCCGCGATCGCGAAGGAACGCGCCCCGGCACCGGTCGATGCCACCGCCGCGGCCTGGCAAGCCGACGTCGCGGCGATGGCCGATGCCGAGGACGGCGCGGGCCGTCGCGCGCGGCTGCGCCAGCGCCTGTCGGTCGCCGGAATGCAGGCGACGGCGCAAGCCTTCGAATACAAGTCGCAGCCGGGCGAGAACCTGATCGCCGAGGTCTCCGGTGACGCCGACCTGCCCTTGCTGCTGATCGGCGCGCACGCCGATCGCGTCGACGTCGGCCACGGCGCCACCGACAACGCCTCCGGCAGCGCCGCGGTGCTGGCGCTGGCCGAACGCTTCCATCGCGCGCCGCTGCGCCACCATCGGGTGACGGTGGCGTTCTGGGACCTCGAAGAGCGCGGCCTGCGCGGCTCGGCCGCCTACATCGCGCAGGGCCGCGAGAAGCCGGCGCTGTACGTCAACTTCGACGTGTTCGGCTGGGGCGACCGCCTATGGATGATGAGTGCGGACGCGAACGACCCGCTCGTCGCCGCCAGCCGCAAGGCGGCGCAGGCGACCGGCCTGGCGATCACCGCCGGCAACCGCTATCCGCCCAGCGACCACCTCGCGTTCCTCAAGGCGGGCTGGCCGGCGGTGTCCTATTCGCTGGTCGGCGGGGACGAGATCGACGGCATCCTCGCCGAGTTCGCCGGCCAGTCGCCCGACCCGATGCCGAAGGTGATGGCGGTGATCCATTCGCCGAAGGACACCGTCGAACAGATCGATCCCGCAGCGGCGGCCAAGGGCATCGACGCGATCGAGGCCGCGCTGCGCGCGTGGGACGCCAAGGCCGACTGACGACCGCCCGCCCGCCTCAGGCCGGCGGCAGTGCCTCGCCGGGACGCCAGTCGCTCGCCTGCAGCGCGTCGAGCAACGCGGCGACCTCCGCCTTCGCCCCCAGGCTGTGCACCGGCAGCACCAGCACGTCGCCGGCGCGCGCCCAGGCCAGCGCTTCGCGCGCGGCATCGGCTTCGCGCAGTCGCACCGGCAGCGCGGATTCGGGCACGCCGCGACGCAGCAGTTCGTCGCGGATGACCTGCGCCACTTCGCCGGCGGTGCGTCCGCGCAGGTAGCCGTCGATGTCCTTGATCACGACGAGGTCCGGTGCGAACTGCGCGGCGATCGCGGCGAGGTCGCGGATCTGCGCGTCCTCGCGGTTGCCGGCCTGGCCGAGCAGCAGCGCCAGCCGTCCCTGCCCTCGCCAGGCCTGCGCGATGTCGAGCAGACCGGCGAGCCCTTCGGGGTTGTGGGCGTAGTCGAGGAAGATCTCGAGCCCGGCGAACGACCAGCGCTGCAGCCGTCCCGGGTTATCGGCGTGGTCGCGCCCGAACGCGGCGAGCACCTCGCGGATCGTCGCCGGCGGCACGCCCAGCAGCGACGCCGCGAGCGCCGCGCCGGCCGCGTTGGCGACGTTGTAGCGCGCATGGCCGCCGAGCGTGACCGGCATGGCCGCGATCTCGCCGAGGTCGTGGGTCTGATCGCCATCGTGCAGCCACAGCCGGCCGTCGCGGCCGACACAGTGCGGCACGGACGTGTCGGGCACCGCCGGCGCGTCGACCGCGAACCATGCCACGCGCGGCGCCGCGGACGGCCCTCGTCGCCGCAGCAGCGGATCCTCGGCGTTGAGCACGAGTCGACCGCCGCCCTCGCCCGCCACCGCACGCGCGACCGTCAGTTTCACCGATGCGAGGTCCTCGACCGAATGCACGCCGTATTCGCCGAAGTGGTCCTCGCTGATGTTGGTGACGACGGCCACGTCGGCCTTCGCCAGCGCGAGGCCGCGCCGCAGGAGCCCGCCGCGCGCGGTTTCGAGCACCGCGGCCTCGACGTCGGTGCGACGCAGCAGTTGCCGTGCGCCGGCCGGGCCGGAATAGTCGCCGGCTTCGAGCCGTTCAATGTGCGCGGTGTCGCCGACGAACAGGCCATCGGTACACGAATGCGCGGTGCGCAGGCCGTGGGCGCGCAGCATTGCCGCGATCAGGCGCACGGTCGTGGTCTTGCCGTTGGAGCCTGTGACCAGCGCGGCGGGGATCGCACCGAGCGTCGGCCACGGGAGTTCATCGGCCGAGGCCGGCAGCGCATCGAGCGGGTACGTGACGCTGCGCATGCCGAGGCCGACGCTCAGCGCGTCGTCATCCAGCAGCGTCGGCACGTCGCGTTCGGCTGCGGCATCGATCAGCGCGACCACGTCCGGTCTCGCCTCGGCGGCCGCGAAGCGACGCAACGTGTCTTCCGCCAGCGCGTCGTCGAACGCCGCGGGATGGCCGGGGGCATGGAAGT
The DNA here is from genome assembly GCA_023392975.1 of Pseudomonadota bacterium. GTDB lineage: Bacteria > Pseudomonadota > Gammaproteobacteria > Xanthomonadales > Xanthomonadaceae > Lysobacter_I. The sequence goes on from JAEWNA010000324.1 coordinate 3,327, forward strand.
CGGTGTAGCCCGCTGCCGCGCACCACGCCCACTCGTTGATTTCGGTGGCGGTGAACAGGTGATCGACCGGCGCCGGAAACGCCAGGGACGCCCCGCTGGCGTGGACGCGACCATCGATCGCCACGAACGGCCAGCCGAGCGTGTGGCGCATGCCCTGCACGCGCGTCAGCCACGACATCAGCGCCGTCATGTCGCGCGCACGCGGGCCCAGCGCCTCCATGGCCGCGCCGCAGCCGGCGAAGTACGGATTGGGGCCGGTGAGGCGTCGCGAATCGTCGAACGGCGGCTCGGAGTCGGGGATGGCTTGCGGCACGGGAACGGCGCTCAGTCGTCGCTCTCCCGCGAAATGAAGATGCCGCGCTCGTCGCGGCTCACGCCTTCCCACTGCTCGGGGGAGAAGCGCGGCTCGACGGCAGCCTCGCCGGCGGGAGCCGGTGCCGGCATGGCGACCGGCGCCTTCTCCGGCACGCCCTCCGGCTTGAACTTGATGACCTGCTTCCACGAGCGCACCAGCGCATCGGCGAAGATCAGCAGCACGTCGCCCGGCTGGGCCATGCGCAGACCTGCGTCGATCGCTTCCTGCTCGTCGGGAATGAGGCTGATGCGGTCGTCCGGCACGCCATGCTCGCGCAGGGTCGCGGCGATCAGCTTCGGCACCTCGTCGGGCGCGCGTCCGCGCAGGCCGTCGTCGCGGCGGCAGATGTAGTGGTCGAAGCCGCCGGCCACGGCCTTCGCGATCTCGCGCAGATCTTCGTCGCGGCGATCGCCCGGGCCGGCGACCACCACCAGGCGACGACCGGCGACATCGAGGCGCTGCGCGAGGTCGGCCATCGCGGCGACGGCGTGCGCGTTGTGGCCGTAGTCGAACAGCACCTTGAACGGGTGCTCGTTGAACACGTTCATGCGGCCCGGCGCCTGGAAGAACGTGCTGTCGAACGTGCGCAGGCCCTGGCGGATCGCGTCGAGCTTGATCCCCATCGAAAAGGCCATGGCCGCGGCGAACATCGCGTTCTGCACGTTGTGCAGCGCCTTGCCTTCCAGCGTCGCCGGGATCAGGTGCGTCCACAGCAGCGGGATGTGGCTGCCCTTGTCGTAGAGCGTGATCATCTGGCCGTTGACGCCGCCCTCGAGCGCGCAGGCGCGGCCGCCGGCGCGGATGTGCTCGCGCACCAGCGCGTGCGAGGGATTCATGGTGACGTAGCAGATCACCTTCGCGTCGGTGTAGCCGCCCATCTTCAGCACGTTCGGGTCGTCGGCGTTGAGCACCGCGCACTCTTCCGCGACCTCGGCGACGATGCGCTTGACCTCGGCCAGCTGTTCCAGCGTGTCGATGCCCTTCATGCCGAGGTGGTCGGACTGCACGTTCAGCACCGCGCCCACGTCGACCTTGGACACGCCCATGCCGGCGCGCAGCAGGCCGCCGCGCGCGGTCTCCAGCACCGCGAAGTCGATCTGCGGGTCGGCCAGCACCATGCGCGCGGACACCGGGCCGGTCATGTCGCCCTCGACCGTGCGCTGGCCGTCGATGTAGACGCCATCGGTGGTGGTCAGGCCCGGGGTGAAGCCGGTCATCTTGGCGATGTGCGCGAGCATGCGCGAGGTCGTGGTCTTGCCGTTGGTGCCGGTGATCGCGGCGATCGGTACCCGCGACGGCGTGCCCGGCGGGAACAGCATGTCGATCACCGGGCCGGCCACGTCGCGCGGCTTGCCCTCGCTCGGCGCCACGTGCATGCGGAAGCCCGGGGCCGCGTTCACTTCGCAGATGCCGCCGCCGATGCGCTTGTAGCTTTCGGCGATGTTGGTACTGAGGAAATCCACGCCGCCGACGTCCAGGCCGATCGCCTTGATCGCACGCACCGCCATCTCGCGGTTGTCGGGGTGGATGATGTCGGTCACGTCGGTGGCGGTGCCGCCGGTGGACAGGTTCGCCGTCGAACGCAGGTAGAGGATGCGGCCGGCCTCGGGCACGGTGTCGGCATCCACGCCTTCGCGCGCCATCATCATCTCGGCCTGCGCGTCGAGCTCGAGGCGGGTCAGCACCTTCTCGTGCCCCACGCCGCGGCGCGGGTCCTGGTTCACGATCTCGACCAGCTCGCGGATGCTGTGCGTGCCGTCGCCGACCACGTGGCCCGGCGTACGTTTCGTCGCCGCGACCAGTTCGCCGTTGACCACCAGCAGGCGGTGGTCGTCGCCTTCGAGGTAGGTCTCGACGATGACCGAGCGCGAGATCGCCTGCGCCTTGAGGAAGCCTTCGACCACTTCCGCCTCGTTCATCAGGCGGATCGAGATACCACGGCCGTGGTTGCCGTTGTAGGGCTTGGTGACGACCGGATAGCCGATCCGCGCGGCCGCGCGCTTCGCGCCGCCCTCGCTCTGCACCAGTTCCTGGCGCGGCGCGGGCAGGCCCAGCGACACGAGGATCTTGTTGGTCTCCTCCTTGTCGCTGGCCAGTTCGACCGCGATGTGCGAGGTCTTGCCGGTGACCGTCGCCTGGATGCGCTGCTGGTAGCGGCCGTGGCCGAGTTGCACCAGCGACTGCTCGTTGAGGCGCAGCCACGGGATGTTGCGCTCCTCGGCGGCCTTCACCAGCGACATGGTGGACGGCCCCAGCGCACGGCGCTGGGCGTAGCGGATGAAGGTGTCGCGGGCCTCGGGCCAGTCCCAGCCCTCGGGCACGGCGTCGGCCGAACGCAGTTCCGCCGGCAGCAGCGAACGCAGCAGCCGCAGCGCCAGTTCGCCGGCCTCGATGCCTTCCTCGCGCTGGGCGTATTCGTAGATCACCGAGTACACGCCCGGGCGCCCGTCGATGCTGCGTGTCTTCCCGAACGTCACGTCCTCGCCGGCCATGTTCTGCAGCTCGATCGCGACGTGCTCCAGCACGTGGCCCAGCCAGGTGCCCTCGCCTTCCTTCATGCGCCGGATCAGCCCGCCCGGCGTGCGGTACGAGCAGCCGTGCTCGGCCAGCCCGGGCAGCGCCTCGACCAGCGCATCGACGAACGCCGGCCCGAGCCGCCCGGTGGGCCACTCTTCGAGCCGTTCAAGGTCCAGTTCCAGCCGGATCACCGGGAAATGCGCGTACAGCGAAGGGCCGACGTACACCGAACGATCGAGAATGCGCATACCTGGACTGGCTCCTGTGCGGTGATGGGACCGGGCGCGCGCGTGCGCGGACCCGGGACACGCGCGGACCGTCCCCCGACGGTCGGCGTTCCTTCCGGCGGCTATTCCTTCGGCGCCAGCAGGGCGCCCGCCGAGGCCTTGCGCGTGTGCAGATTGAACGTAGCACCGGCGACGAGGATGTGGAAGCTGAGCCCCAGCAGGCAAACCGGCTGGCCCTCGTCGACCTGGGCCATCGACGAGAACTGCAGCCCGGCGGCGTCGACCACGGTCACCCCGCCGCTGCCCAACACCTCCACCGTGTTGTCCGGCGAGATGAAGGCCGCGGTGTCCTCGTCCAGGCCGATGCCCACGGCGAACGGGTTGTAGGCCAGCGCCGTCGCCAGCCGGCCGAGGCGGTCGCGCTGGCGGAAGTGCTGGTCGATGATGAAGCGATTGGTCAGGCCGAGCCCCGGCGCCAGCCGGACCATGCCGGCCACCGGCGTCGAGCCTTCCTCGCCGAACGCGATCATGTGCTCGCTGAGGAACGACGCCCCGGCGCTGGTGCCGGCGACGTGCGTGCCGCGGGCGTTGCAGAGGCGGATCGCCTTCGCCACCGCGGTGCCGCCGAGGAAGGTTGCCAGCCGCAGCTGGTTGCCGCCGGTGAAGAACACGCCGGTCGCGCGCTCGATGCGCTCGACGCGGCTGGGCTCCTCGGCGTCGCGGCGGGTGTCGAAGTCCATCGATTCGACGCTGCGCACACCGAGGTCGGTGAAGATCTCGACGTAGCGCGGACCGGTGGACAGCAGCTTGCTCGCGGTCGGGATCACCACGATGTCGGCGTCGACACCGCCGCACAGCTCGACGAACCGGGCGAGGATCGCGCGATCGTTCTCTTTCTCTTCCGCGCCGCCGATCGGGATGATCCAGCCGCGTTCTTCCCCGTCGGGGACTTTACTGGGGCACATCGGTGTTCCTGGGATTGCTCAACGAAAAAAGGGGGAAACTTTAAAAACTAATGTCATCCCGAGCGCAGCGAGGGACTTGCTTTTCACGTTGCAAGCGAAAAAACAGGTCCCTCGCTGCGCTCGGGATGACAACGTCATGCGGGCCCGCAGGCAAGACCGCGGCTCACTCGAACGGCCCGCGCCGCACGATCGCGCCGTCGCGCACATGCCACGCGCCCTGCGCCATCACGTCGGCGATGCCGCCGTCGGCATCGAGTGCGACCAGGTCGGCAACGCCGCCCGCTGCGACGACGCCCTTGCCGGCCAGCCGCAGTAGCCGCGCGACGTTGGACGTGAAGGCCGGCAGCACGGCCTCGAGCGCATGCCCGCGCGCGAGCAGCGTGCGCAGCGCGTCCGCCAGCGCGCGCGAGGCGCCGACGTCCATGCGGCACAGGCGGCCATCGTGGTCGAAGGTCGGCAGGCAGCCGCCCGCATCGGAACTGATCGTCAGTCGATCCGCCGGCGCGCCCGCGGCGTGGTAGCGCTCCCAGGCGTCCTCGGCCGACCACGCGTCCTCGTCATCCTCGACCGGGAAGGCGGTGACATCGATCGTGCAGCCACGACCGGCCAGCGCCAGCGCTTCCTCGAACAGCGCCTTGCGCCGGTTCACATGGGTCGGGTGGAACACGCGCGCGGGCAGTTCGGTTTCGTCCAGCGCGCGACGGACCAGCTCGAGCCCGCGTACGCCGTCACCGAGGTGCAGATGCAGCACGCCGGCCTTGCCGGTCATCAACCCGGCCACGTGGCATTCGGAGGCGATGCGCACGAATTCGTCGAACGTCGGCTGGCTGGAACGGTGGTCGCTGATCGCCAGCTCGCCGACGCCAAGGACAGGGTCGAGATAGACGATGTCGCCGCGGACGCTGCCGGTCAGCGTCACCGGCGGCACGTGGTAACCGCCGCACCAGCAGTGCGCACCGAGGCCCTGCTCGCGCAGCGCGTACGTGGATGCGAGCAGCTCGCCGGGGCTGCGCGCGAGGTCGTCGGTGCCCAGCACCCCGACCACGCTGGTCACGCCGGCCGCGGTGAACGCGGACAGCGGCACCGGCGGCACCCGCGTCGCGAACCCGCCCTCGCCGCCACCGCCGGTGACATGGGCGTGGGCGTCGATCAGGCCGGGGATCAGGCGCTTGCCGGCGAGATCGACCGTCTCCAGCCCGGGGATCGACGGCGCAGGCGTGTCGGCCGCGCCGATCCACAGCACCTTGCCGCCGCCGACCAGCACCTGGCACGGGCCGAGGGCTTCGGGGGCGTAGACGTGGGCGTTGCGGAGGAGCGTCGAAACCGCGGTGGATCCGGCGGAGAGAGTGTGGGCCATCCGCCATTTTAGCGGGTTGGGCCGGCGCGGCGAGGTCCGCGGCTCTGCCGAGGGGCTGCAGCCGCCCGGCACGGCGATCCGACACCGGGAAACGCAACGATTTCGCAAAACCCGGATATCCGGACATCGGGGGGGCCTTCCTCGGCGGCGGGAGCCCCTCCCCGCGTTGGACGCGGAGAGGGGTGCCGCCTCATGCGATCAATCGCACTTCGGCCAGCAACCGGTATCCGGCTGACCGGGATTCGGCAAGTCCGGGCGCGTTTCCGGCTGGGCGGTATCGATCTGCGGCGGGCCCGACGCCATCCCCTCGTAGTCCATGTAGTTCGGATCGATGAGGATGATCGTGCCCTTGCGGTCCTCGATGTCCTTGGGATCGATCTCGATCGGACTCCAGCCGAACACGGTCAACTGCGTCGCGTTGTGGACACGCTCCCAGGCCTTGAACTGCTCGTCGGTCGGCTCGCCGTTGCCGGGATCGGCGTCCGGATTGGAGAAGCCGGAGGTCTTCGGCTTGCCGTCGGGCCCTCTGCGGTCGTAGCTGCCGTCCGGTTTGATCAGGACCGTATCGCCGGTGTCGAGCTTCACGAACGTGTCGCCGTTCTTGAACTTTTCGTACTCCACCACCTTCGGCCCTTCTTCCGGCGGCGGCGCCCCGCCATCGTCGCCCTCGCTGATCCAGCTGACGCGGACCCCGCCGACGCGACGCTCCGGCATCTTGGTGTCCTCGTTGAATCCGCGCACGAGCGTGAACCCTTCGGACTCGATCGAAATGCCGAAGTCCGCGACCTGCGTCGGGTCCAGCCCGAGGTGTTTCACCGCATCCGCGCGGCCCTTGATCGGGAATGCGGCGAGCGGCGAATCCGGCATGCTCATGCCGAGCTTCTCCAGCGTTTCCTGCAGATCGGGCGGACGCACCACCATCTGGCCCACGCCGAACTCGAAGGTGGGCAGCGATTGCGCGCCGATCATCTCGACCATGAGCGGCAGCGGCGGACGACTGGCCGGATCGTGCGGGTCGAAGCCGGCGACCACTTCATCGGCGTCGCTGACGCCATCGTCGTCGGAATCGACGACGTTCCACGCGTAGTAGCAGGCCGACACGTCGCACACGCGGATGTGGCGAAGCTGCGGTTCTTCGGCGCGCACGGGGGTTGCGGCGCAGGCCAGGGCGATCACCGTCGCGATCGCCGAGGCGAGAGTCACTCTCTTCATAAATCTCCTTTGTATTGTCACCAGGTCGGGGCATGGCCCCTTGCACCGATGCGGCGCATCGGCAGGGCGATCCAACGCCGAATCGGCAATGCGCAGGTCAATGCGGTGCGCATGCGGACCTGGGTCGCGGTTCATCGCATGCGTCGCGATTCGACCTGTCCCGACGGGTCGTCTTCCTGCGTTTTGGCAATGCGCGACCACGCGGGTGGCATGCGCGCGCGAAATACTTCATTTCCTGGACGATTGCGTCTCGTGCGAAAGGAGCGGGATCCGGGAGCGCCGTCCCTCGCCCTCGTCCTTCGAGTAGCTGCACTGTGCGCATCGGCTTTCCTGCCGCTGGGTCGAACCGGGCGGACTCGTCCACCCGCTCACCCCGCACGCACGCAAAAGCCCCCTTGCGGAGGCCTTACGTGTCTGGCGGAGAGAGTGGGATTCACTCGGGCCATCCATGGCCCTCGCCCTGCGGGCGGCTGCGCCGTGCGCATCGGCAGTCCTGCCGATGCGTCGAACCCGGGTGGGTTCGTCCACGCACTGCACTCCGCCACATACGCAAAAGCCCCCTTGCGGGGGCCTTGCGTATGTGGCGGAGAGAGTGGGATTCGAACCCACGGAAGGTTTGACCCTTCGCCGGTTTTCAAGACCGGTGCCTTAAACCGCTCGGCCATCTCTCCGTTGTCTGAAGTCCTTCCCTGTCATCCCGAACCCGGCTTCATCGGGTGAGGGATCTGCTTTTCGCCGGCGCATGAAACGCCAAAAAGCAGGTCCCTCGCATTCGCTCGGGATGACATCCGGAGCGGCGTCGGAGCAATGCGCAGACGCGGTCTGCGCCCCCTGCCCTCACGCCGGCTCGGCGATTCTAGCGTTCTTTTCCTTGTCCTTTGGCGCGGCCATACCGCCGGGGCAGTTGCGGCACTGGAGGCGCGAGGACTCGAGCAGAGGCGGCAGTTGTTCGGCGAGGTGGTCGATGAACATGCGCACCGCCGGCAGCAGGCCGCGGCGGGAGGCGAAGACGGCATGGCAGATGCCCATCGGCAGACGCCAGGACGGCAGCACGACTTCCAGTTCACGGTTGCGGACGGCGTCGGCGCAGATGGTCTCGGGGATCAGGGTGATGCCGAGGCCCTGCTTGGCCAACGCCATGAGCATGGGGAAGTCGAAGCCGGCGATGCGGGGCTTGAGTTCGATGCGGCGGACTTCGCCGTCCTCGCCCTGCAATTCCCAGCGCTGGCGTGCCTCTTCCTCGCTCATGCTGAGCGTGGTGTGGGCGGCGAGGTCCTCGGGTTCGCGCGGGCGGCCGGCACGGTCGAGGTAACCGGGGCTGGCGACCAGTAGCTCCTGGATCTGGCCGAAGCTGCGCATCACCAGGCTGCCGTCGTCGTCGAGCTTGGCGCGGACGCGGATGGCGACGTCGAAGCCTTCGTTGATCACGTCCACCCGGCGGTTGCTGACGTGCATCTGCACACGCACCTTCGGGTAGCGGGCGAGGAAATCGGGGAGCAGTTGCGGCATGAGCTGCTGGGCGATGCCGACCGGCACGCTCACGCGGACGAGGCCGCGCGGTTCGGCGCTGAGGCGGTCGACCACTTCGCGGGCGGCGCCCGCTTCGGCCAACATCGCCTGCGCATGGCGGTAGACGCTCTGGCCGACGTCGGTGACCGCGAAGCGGCGGGTCGAGCGCTGCAGCAGGCGCGCGCCGAGATCGGTTTCGAGCTGGCTGATGCGGCGGCTGAGGCGGGATTTCGGGATGCCCAGCGCGCGTTCGGCGGCGGCGAACCCGGAGTGTTCGACCACCATCGCGAAGTAGTAGAGATCGTTGAGGTCGTTCATGGCGTGCCTCCCGGAGATTTCCAGACATGGAACGATGGGCGCGATTGAAGCAGGTTTATCGCACCCATGCAATGCAGGAACCGGCGATCTGGCCGCTCCGCGGCGCTTTTCCCGGTGGATCGTCGACAGCCCCGCCCGGCGTGCCCCACCGGAGACTCCAGATGGCCAGCGAGATCACCCAACTGCTGCGGCGGCACCACGCCGGCGACCGCGAGGCCTTCGACCGCATGGTGCCGATGGTCTACGACCGGCTGCGCGCGATCGCCCATCGCCAGCTCGGCGCCCAGATGCGACGCGGGCCGCTGCTCGACACCACCAGCCTGGTCCAGGAGACCTACCTGCGGCTGGTCGGCGAGCACGACGTGGACTGGCGCGACCGCGGCCATTTCTTCGCAGTCTGCGCCCGGGCGATGCGCCGGGTGCTGGTCGACGACGCCCGCCGCCGGCTCGCGGCCAAGCGCGGCGGCGACTGGGTCGAGGTGCCGCTGGACACCCGCATCCCGGCCGCGGAGCACGCGCCGGAACGGCTGCTGGCCATCGACGAGGCGCTGTCGCGGCTGGCGGTGTTCAACCCGCGGCTGGCGCAACTGGTGGAATGCCGCTACTTCGCCGGGATGACCGAGGACGAGACCGCCGAGGCGATGGAGACGTCGCTGCGCACCGTGCAGCGCGACTGGATGCGCGCCCGGGCCTGGCTGCTGAAGTTCCTCGAAGCCTCGTGAGCGACGACGCCGTGACCGGCGGAGGTGCCGCAGGCGCGGTGCAGGCGCGGCTGGATGCCCTGCTCGAACAGGTGCTGATGCAGGAGGCGCCGGATCGACGGCGCTTCATCGACGGGTTGACCGGCGACGACGCGGCCCTCGCCGATGAACTGCGCGCGCTGCTGGCGCTGGCCGAGGACGACGACGCGCTGGCCGCCCCCGATGGCGCGGCGCGCTGGCGGGCGCTGTTCGACGCCACGCCACCCGAAGGCACTGAACCGCCCCTGCCCGGCCCGATCGGCCCCTGGCGTCCGCTGCATCGGCTCGGCGACGGCGGCATGGGCACGGTCTGGCGGGTCGAGCGCGAGGCGGACGGCTTCCGCCAGACCGGCGCGCTCAAACTGCTGCGGCCCGGTGCGGACTCCGAAGGCTTCCTGCGCCGCTTCGCCGAGGAGCGGCGGATCCTTGCCACGCTGCACCATCCCGGCATCGCGCGGTTGCTCGATGGCGGCCGCACCGAGGACGGCCGGCCTTGGCTGGTGATGGAGTACGTCGAAGGCGAACCGATCGACCGCGCCTGCGACCACCGACGCCTCGACGTGCCGGCGCGCATCGCCCTGTTCCGCCAGGTTGCCGAAGCCGTGGCGACCGCGCACCGCAACCTGATCGCGCACCGGGACATCAAGCCCGGCAACATCCTGGTCGGCGACGACGGTGCGCCGCGGCTGCTGGATTTCGGCATCGCCAAGGCGCTCGACGGCCCGGGAGCCGAGGGCGCCGCCACCGCGACGCAGCTGCGCGCGTTCACGCCCGACTACGCTGCGCCGGAACAGGTGCTGGGGCAACCGACCTCGACCGCGACCGACGTCTACCAACTCGGCCTGCTGCTGTATGAACTGCTCTGCGGCCATCGCGCGCAGCAGGCCGCCGATGCGTCGCCGCGTGCGCTGGAACAGGCGGTGTGCGCGACCGAGCCGCTACGCCCGAGCGCGCGCGGGGATGCGGACGACCGCGCGACCGCCCAGGCGATCGCCGCCGCCCGCGCGACCACACCCGCGGGCCTGCGCCGGGCGCTGCGCGGGGACCTCGACAACATCGTGCTGAAGGCGCTGCGCAAGGCGCCGGAGCGGCGCTACGCCTCGGTCGCGGCGCTGATCGAGGACCTCGACCGTTGGCGCGCAGGACGCACGGTGCGCGCGCGGCCGGAGACGTGGGCGTATCGCAGCGGCAAGTTCCTGCGCCGGCATGCGTGGGCGACGGCGGCGGTGGTCGCGGTGTTCGCCTCGACCGTGGTGTACGCGGTGGTGGCGACCCGTCAGGCCGAGGCGCTGGCGCGCGAACGCGACCGCGCGCAGGCCGAGGCCACGAAAGCGCGACAGTCGCTGGCGCTGATCCGTCGGCTGTTCGAAGGCGCCTCGCCCGAAAGCGCCGGCGGGCGCGAGCTGACGGCACGGCAACTGCTCGACGACGGCTGGCCGTGGATCGAGCGCGAACTCGACGGCCAACCGTCGCTGCAGGCCGACATGTACGACACCGTCGGCGGGATCTACCGCAAGCTCGGCGACTTCGCCCGTGCGCAGGCGCTGGCCGAGCGCGCGCTCGCCGCCGCACGCGCAGACGCGGATCCGCACGGACTCGCGCGCGCGCTGCGCGGACG
>JAEWNA010000336.1 GCA_023392975.1 Pseudomonadota bacterium
CCGCAGCCGGCCAGGCCCAGGGCGACGGCCAGCGCCAGCAGCGCGGTGAGCGCGGCCGGACGGGAGCGGGGGTGGGCGAGGGCGGCGGACATGAACCGGCATCTTGGCGGGCCGGACCGGGGCCGACAAGCGACAGGCAAGAAAAAGGAGACCGTGGTCGGGTCTCCTGCAAGACCGGCTCGCGCCGGCAGGTCACGGTTGTGGCATGGCTCCGGCGAGGCCGGACGGCGGACAGGGTAACCGTCCGCCGATCCTGATGCAATACTTCAAGTTGTGTGGTTCAACGCATTGAATTCATTGATTCTTTGCGGGGTGCGGCCGACCGCCGGAATCATTCCGCCGGATTCAGCGCCTCGCGCTTGCTGGCGCGGCGGGTCTCGCGGGGATCGGGCCAGGCATTGTTGAACAGCGCCGGCTCCCAGCTGCCGTAGCTCGGGTTGGGCAGCGCCCACCAGCGCTGGCCGAACCAGCCCCGGTACTGCGCCTCCAGCGTGCCGCGGGCTTCGGGCGTGTTGGCCACGACCTGGGCGAAGTCGCCGAGCTGGTCGCCGAACTGCATCAGCACCCGGTACTTGCGGCCGGCCAGCTGGCGCCGGCACAGCTTTTCCGAGCCTTCCTGTTCGCAGCCCTCGACGAAGGTGCCGAGGCCAAGGAACACGCTGTCGTCCTTCACCGGCAGGCCGGCCTTGCGCAGGTTCGACAGGGTGGCCGGGCCGAGGTGCTCGGCGCGGTTGGAGATGTAGATCAGGGTGATGCCGCGGGCGGTCGCGGCCTTGGCGAAATCCAGCACGCCTGGCACGGGCTGCGCCTTCTCCTCGCGGACCCAGCCATCCCAGGACACTTCGTCGTACTCGCCGCCGCTGCGCACCAGCCGGGCCTGGTACGGCGAGTTGTCTAGCACGGTCTCGTCGACGTCCAGCACCACCGCCGGCGGCAGGCCCTTCGCGGCGCTGGCGCGTTCGGCGGGGACCAGGGCATCCCAGTCCGGGTCCTTCAGCGCCGCGTCCAGGCGGTCGGCGGCGGCGTGGTAGACGGTCTCGCAGGTGGCGCGGTACTCGGCGGCGCGCTGCATCCACAGCACTGCATTGAGATTGTCGTCCGCGGGCACCGACGCAGCGGCGACCGGGGTGTCGGCTGCAGGCGTGCTGCCGGCGTCCGCGGCGGGCATCGTGCGGCAGGCGCCGAGCGACAGGGCGGCGGCGAACAGGGCGAGGAACAGGGGGGACCTGCGCATGGGAACTCCGGGAAGCGATCGAGCGGATCGCGCAGTGTAGCCGGCGGGTGTGACCGTCCGCGCCGGCCGTCAGCCGTCCAGCATCGCCCGGATCGCCGCGAACCCCGCGTCGGCGCGTTCCTTCTTGCGCTCGGCGTCGGCCACCGGGTCGGCGCCGTCGCGCTGCAGCTCCGCGGCGGGCAGTTCGTCGAGGAAGCGGCTGGGGGTCAACCGCAGCTTCGTGCCCCAGCGCTGCGCCTCGCGCGAGTGCGACAGCCACAGCTGCTCCTTCGCGCGGGTGATGCCGACGTAGAGCAGCCGGCGCTCCTCGTCGAGGCGTCCCTCCTCCAGGCTGGCCTCGTGCGGCAGCGTGCCGTCCTCCAGGCCGACGATGAACACGTAGCGGAATTCCAGGCCCTTCGCCGCGTGCAGGCTCATCAGCCGCACCTGGTTGCCGGGTTCGCCCTTGTCGGCGTGGCTGAGCAGCGCGAGCGACGCCGCCAGCTCGCCCGGGCCGGCGCCGCCGCGCGCACCGTCGAACCAGTTCGCGAGTTCGTCGAGGTTGCCGCGGCGCAGCTGGAACATCTGCTCGTTCTTGCACTGCGCGCGCACCGCGGCGAGCAGGCCGCTGCGTTCGTTGAGCTGCTTCACCAGCTCGGCCGGGGTCAGCGTGCGCGATTCGTGGCGCAGCGCCTTCACGAGGTCGGCGAATCCGCTGAGCGCGTTCGCCGCGCGTGGCTGCAGCTGCTTCAGCAGGCCGACCGATTCCGCCGCCCGCGACAGCGGCAGGCCGGCCTGGTGCGCCAGTTCGGCCAGCTTCGCCAGCGTGGTCGCGCCGACCTCGCGCTTGGGCGACTGCACCGCGCGCAGGAACGCCGCATCGTCCTCGGGATTGGCGATCAGCCGCAGCCACGACAGCGCGTCCTTCACTTCGCCGCGATCGAGGAACGCCGTGCCGCCGCTGAGGTGGTAGGGCACGCGCAGCAGCTGCAGCGCCTTCTCCAGCGGCCGCGACTGGTGGTTGCCGCGGAACAGGATGCAGAACTCGCCCCACTCGGCCTTGCGCGACTGGGCGATGAACTGGATTTCGGAGGCGATGCGTTCGGCCTCGTGCTCGCCGTCGCGGCATTCGAGGATGCGGATGCGTTCGCCGTCGGCCTGCTGGCTCCACAGCGTCTTCAGGTGCTCGTGCGGATTGTTCGCGATCAGCGCGTTGGCCGCGCGCAGCACGCGGTTGCTGCACCGATAGTTCTGTTCGAGCTTGACGATGCGCAGCGCCGGGTAATCCCTGCCGAGCTGGGCCAGGTTCTCCGGGTTGGCGCCGCGCCAGGCATAGATGCTCTGGTCGTCGTCGCCCACGCAGGTGAAGTGGCCCTTGTCGCCGGCGATCGCCTTCAGCAGCCGGTACTGCGCGTCGTTGGTGTCCTGGCATTCGTCGACCAGCAGGTAGCCGATGCGCTCGCGCCAACCGAGGCGGCAATCCTCGTCGGCTTCGAGCAAGTGCACGGGCAGCCGGATCAGGTCGTCGAAATCGACCGCATTGAAGGTATTGAGCCGCTGCTGGTAGCGGACGTAGAGATTCGCGGCCTCACGCTCGCGCGGACCCAGCGCGGCGGCCAGCGCTTCCTCGGGCGAGAGGCCGGCGTTCTTGGCGCGCGAGATCAGGCCCTGCATGGCCTGCACGGCATCCGGTTTCGCCCCGGGCATCAGGTCCTTGAGCTGGGCGGCGACGTCGTCGGTGTCGAACACCGAGAACCCGCGCTTGAGCCCTGCCTTCGCATGCTCGATCTGCAGCAGTTTCAGGCCCAGCGCGTGGAAGGTGCAGATCGTCAACCCTTCTGCGGCATCGCCGCGGATGCGCTTGGCGACACGCTCGCGCATTTCCTTCGCCGCCTTGTTGGTGAAGGTGATGGCGGCGATGCGTTTGGCCGGATAGCGGTTGGACTGGATCAGGTGCGCGATCTTCTCGACAATCACGCGGGTCTTGCCGCTGCCGGCGCCGGCCAGCACCAGCAGCGGGCCGTCGGCATGGAGGACCGCTTCGCGTTGGGGGGGATTGAGGCCTTGCATGGACACCGTGAACGGGAACTCGACGCGATCGGAGTAGGTCGTCAGTTTACCTGCCGGGTCGCGACGTTTCGGCTACCTTGCGCATCCTTGTCAGCATTCGGCCGTCATCGGCCCCCGTCGGACCCGACCTCATGATCCGCCCGCTCCTGCTCTGCACCGCCCTCTTGTCCGCCTCGATCCTGTCCTCGGCGCGTGCCTCGGACGCGCCGCCGGATCCCGCCGACGATCCGATGCTGATGACCGCCGGATTCCTGGAGCACCACCAGGACATCCAGTACCGGATGCTCGGCATGACCGCCTACAAGGACGGGCGCTTCGACGACGCGCTGCGTTTCTTCCGCCGAGCCTCGTTCTTCGCCGACAAGCCGTCGCAGGGGATGGTCGCGGAGATGTACTGGAACGGCCAGGGCGTGCCGCGCGACCCGGTGCAGGCCTACATCTGGATGGACCTCGCCGCCGAACGCGGCTACCTCGGCTTCCTGTCGCTGCGCGAGCGCTACTGGAAGGCGTTGAGCGAGGCCGAACGCGCCCGCGTGCCCGTCGAGGGCCAGGCGGTCTTCGCCCGTTTCGGCGACGCCGCCGCGAAGCCGCGCTACGAACACCAGTTGCGCATCGGCCTGCACGCGATGACCGGCAGCCGCACCGGCTTCAATCGCGGCGTGTCGATCGAGATCCCCGGCCCCGATGGCAGCATCGCGATCCCGGGCACGAAGTTCTACGACGAGCGCTACTGGAACGCCAGGAAATACTGGGCCTGGCAGGATGGCATCTGGCGCAAGCCGAAGATCGGTCGCGTCACCGTCGGCGAGATCGAGGCCGTCTCCCGCATCCCGGACACGAAGCCCGAGGCCAACGCGCCCGTGCCGGAG
>JAEWNA010000055.1 GCA_023392975.1 Pseudomonadota bacterium
CGCCCAGGCCGTCGGTCAGGCCGTCCGCGCGATGGAGACGCCGGCCGCGGTCGCCGTCGCCGCCAAGCCCGCGTCCGCACCTGCACCGGCCGAGGCCCCGTCGCTGCTGTCGCGGATCGGCAACAAGCTGAAGTCACTGGTGACCCGGGCACCGAGCTCGCGGCATTGAGGCCGGGTGATCAGCGGCTCGGACATCGCTGAGCTGCTGTTCGAGGGCGTGCTGCGCACGGCCCTGGAATTCCTCCTGTACTGGACCGGGCGCATCGTCGTTCCGGTCGTCACGTTCGGGCAGTTCCGCGTCGAGCGCTTCGACGTCAACGAGAAGTCCCGCCGGACCCGTACGCGGCCCTCGCAGCCGCGCACGCTGCGGGGCGAGACCGGCATGCTCATCGGCCTGTCATGCTGGATCGCCGCCGGCGTGATCGCCTGGTTCGCGCTGCGGCACTGACGAGACGGACCACGAACGCGGCCTCTTGTACGGCTGCGCATTGCCGGCGAGCCAACGCCGGAAGCGGACGCGGTACGATGTCGGCGACATCGTACCGACGCCCCCATGCCCCTCCTCCGCTTCGACAACGTCAGCAAGCAGTACCCCGGCGGGCACGTCGCGCTGAGCGAGCTGAGCTTCGCCGTCGAGCCGGGCGAGATGCTGTTCGTCACCGGGCATTCCGGCGCGGGCAAGAGCACGCTGCTCAAGCTCATTCACCTATCCGAGCGGCCGAGCCGCGGCGCAGTGCTCTTCGGCGAGCGCAACCTGCGCAACGTCTCCGGCCGCGGCGTGGCGATGCACCGGCGCGAGGTCGGCGTGGTCTACCAGGACCACCGCCTGCTGACCGACCGCACCGTGGCCGAGAACGTGGCGCTGCCGCTGCAGCTGCGCGGGCTGCGTCGCGACGAGATCCGCAAGCGGGTGCGCAGCGTACTGGACCGGGTGAGCCTGGGCGCGCGCAGCGAGGCGCTGCCGACCCAGCTGTCCGCCGGCGAGCAGCAGCGCGTGGGCATCGCCCGGGCGCTGGTCGGCGAGCCGTCGCTGCTGGTCGCGGACGAACCCACCGGCAACCTCGACCCCACCCTGTCGGCCGAGATCATGGCGCTGTTCGCCGGGCTGCCCGAGCGCGGCACCAGCGTGCTGGTCGCCAGCCACGACCTGGCGCTGGTCAAGCGCATGCGCAAGCGCGTGCTGGTGCTGGACCACGGCCGCCTCGCCGACGACATCTCGCCGGAGGAACTGGCCGATGGCTGAGCCCGCCGCCCGTGCCGCGCAGCCGCGCTCGCGCTTCGCGGCGTGGTGCGAGCACCACCTGCACAGCCTCGGCGCCAGCCTCGGGCGCATGCTGCACCGGCCGTGGGCGACCCTGCTGACCGTCGGCGTGATGGCGGTGGCGCTGTCGCTGCCGCTGGGGCTGGGCCTGGTGCTGGACAACGTGGCCCGGCTCGGCGGCCAGGTCGAACGCGCCCGCGAAGTGACCGTATTCCTCAGGCAGGACGTGACGCTCGAGCGTGCCCGCGCGCTCGCGGGCGAGCTGAAGGCGCGGCCGCAGGTCGAGTCGGCGACCCTGCGCACGCCCGACGAGGGCCTGGCCAGCCTGCGTGAAGGCGCCGGCGCCGACCTCTACGCCGAAGCCGTCGCCACCGTCGGCGAGAATCCGCTGCCGAGCGTGCTGATCGTCCGCCCGCGCGGCGACGAACGCGCGCTGGCGGCGCTGCTGGAAGCGTTGCCCGAGACCGACTTCGTCCAGCACGACGCGGTCTGGCGCGATCGCCTCGATCGCTGGCTGGCCTTCGGCGGGCGCGCGGTGTGGGTGCTGTCCGCACTGCTCGGTCTCGGCGCGCTGCTGGTGGTCGGCAACACCGTCCGCCTGGACATCCAGTCGCGGCGCGAGGAGATCGCGATCCTGCAGTCGCTGGGCGCCACCGACGGCTTCATCCGCCGGCCGTTCCTCTACCTCGGCGCCTGCTACGGCCTCGCCGCCGGCGCGCTGGCGCTGGGCCTGCTCACCGCGGCGGCGTTCGCGCTGGACGCACCGCTGCGCGCGCTGGCCGAAAGCTACGGCAGCCGATTCGCGCTGTCGGGCGTCGATCCGTTGCGCGGCCTGATCGTGCTCGCCGTCGCATCCGCGCTCGGTTGGCTCGGCGCCGGCGTGGTCACGGGGCATTTTCTGCGTCAAACTAGGGTCTGACGCGATCGCCGGGGGGTGCGTCGGTCGCCGCAGGGCGCCGATGCGGGCCGCCGGACCGTTCCGGCGCAGGGTCGCGCCAGCACCGCCCTCCGCCAAGACGACGAGCGAACGCCGCGCATGCCTGCCCATGATGTCCGCCACCTGACCACCGACCACCCGCGGGTGATGGTGGTCGATGGTTCGAAGATGGTCCGCAGGCTGATCGGCGACATGCTCCAGCGCGACCTGCCCGGGGTCGAGGTGATCGGCTGCGGCGGCGTCGCCGAGGCGCAGGCCGCCCTCGCCGAAGGCGCGATGGACCTGGTCACGACCTCGCTGGTGTTGATGGACGGCGACGGCCTGCAGGTCGCGCGCGCCGTGCGCGCCGCCGCCGGCCAGCGCTACGTGCCGGTGATCGTGGTCTCGGGCGACGCCCAGGCCCACCTCGAGGCCCGCCGCTTCACCGAGGACGTCACCGACTACTTCGACAAGGCCGAGGGCTACGCCGCGCTGGCGACCTTCATCCGCGGCTACGTCAATCCCGAGCCCATGCCCGACGCCCGGGTGCTGTACGTCGAGGACAGCATCACCGTGGCCGTGGCCACCCGGCGCATGCTGCAGGCCCACGACATCACCGTGCTGCACATGAGCCGCGGCGACGACGCGCTGGCCTACCTGCGCGAGCACCTGGGCCATGACGACGTCGGCGCCGACCTGGTGCTGACCGACGTGACCCTCGACGGCACGGTCAGCGGGCTCGACCTGCTGCGCGCGATCCGCAACGATTTCGCCTACGGCAAGCGCCGCCTGCCGGTGCTGGTGATGACCGGCGACGGCAACCGCGACAAGCAGTCCAACCTGCTTCGCGAAGGCGCCAACGACCTGGTGCTCAAGCCGATCGAGGAACGCATGCTGATCACCAAGACCCTGTTCCAGCTGCGCCTGTCGCAGCTGCGGGAGCGGTCGCCGGCCGGCTGAGGCCGGCGCGTCCACGGAGGACATGCGGCGATGACTTCCCCGGTCCGTCACGGCGCCTGCCTCTGCCGCCGCGTCACCTTTCGCGTCACCGGCGAAGTGTCCGGCATCGACGCATGCCACTGCGTGGAATGCCGCAAGCACACCGGTCATTTCTTCGCCTCCTGCGACGTCCCGCGCACAGCGCTGACGGTGCAGGGCGCCGAACACGTCGCCTGGTACGCCTCGTCCGAGCGCGTGCGCCGCGGTTTCTGCGCGCACTGCGGCTCGACCCTGTTCTGGAATCCGGTCGAGCGCGACTGGATCGCGGTCGCGATGGGAGCCTTCGACGGGCCGACCGGGCTGCAGCTGCACCGGCACATTTTCGTCGAGGAAAAGGGCGACTACTACGCCATCGCCGATGGCCTGCCGCAGCATCCGCGATGAGGACCGCATGACCGACGACGACCGCATCAAGCTCGAACCGTCCTGGAAGGCGCGCGTCGGCGATTACCTGCGCAGCGAGCCGATGCAGGCGCTGTCGGCGTTCCTGCGCGAGCGGCGGGCCAAGGGCGCGCGCATCTACCCGCCGGCGTCGCGGATCTTCGCGGCGTTCGACGCGACGCCGTTCGATGCGGCGAAGGTCGTCATCCTCGGCCAGGACCCGTACCACGGCCCGGGCCAGGCCCATGGCCTGTGCTTCTCGGTGCTGCCGGGCGTGCCGGTGCCGCCGTCGCTGGACAACATCTTCAAGGAGATCCAGCGCGACCTCGGCATCGCCCGCCCGGACCACGGCTGCCTCACGCCGTGGGCACGGCGCGGCGTGCTGCTGCTCAACGCGGTGCTGACCGTGGAGGACGGCCGCGCCGGCGCGCACCAGGGCAAGGGTTGGGAAGGCTTCACCGACCACGTCGTCGACACCCTCAACCGCGAACGCGAAGGCCTGGTGTTCCTGCTCTGGGGCAGCTACGCGCAGGCCAAGGGCAAGGTCATCGATCCGCGCCGGCACCGCGTGCTGAAGGCGCCGCATCCTTCCCCGCTGTCGGCGCACCGCGGCTTCCTCGGCTGCGGGCATTTCTCGGCGACGAACCAGTACCTCGCGCAGCACGGGCAGACGCCGATCGACTGGTCGCTGCCACCGCGGGCGATGCTGGAGACGGCCCCGTGAGTTGTTCGGGGCGGTCGCCCCGATCACGGTTGACAACGCTGTCAGCTCCGTCTAGAACGTGGCGACGGGCCGGTCGGAGCGTATCCGACCGGCCCTGACGCATCATCCCCGACGCACCGCGTTCCCCCCACGCGCGGGCTCCATCGCAAACGACCCGTCGCTCGCGCGACGGCCGATTCCGGAGAACGACGTGAGACTTTCCACCATCGACGCGGTCATCGTGCTGGCCTATCTGGTCGGCATCTTCGTGCTGGCGCAATGGGTGTCGCGCGAAAAGAGCGGACACCGCAAGGACGCACAGGACTACTTCCTCGCCGGCCGCGCGCTGCCGTGGTGGGCGATCGGCGCCTCGCTGATCGCGGCGAACATCTCCGCCGAGCAGATCATCGGCATGTCCGGCTCCGGCTACGCGCTGGGCCTGGCGATCGCCTCCTATGAATGGATGGCGGCGCTGACGCTGCTGATCGTCGGCAAGTTCTTCCTGCCGGTGTTCCTGCGCAACGGCATCACCACGATGCCGCAGTTCCTCGAGGAACGTTACGGGCCCAGCATCCGCACGATCATGGCGGTGTTCTGGCTGGGCCTGTACGTGTTCGTGAACCTGACCTCGATCCTCTGGCTGGGCTCGATCGCCGTGACCCGCGTCGCCGGCATCGACCAGTTCATGGCGCTGGCGCTGCTCGGCGGGTTCGCGCTGGTCTACCAGCTGTACGGCGGCCTGAAGGCGGTGGCGCTGACCGACATCGTGCAGGTCTCGCTGCTGGTGCTGGGCGGCCTGCTGATCGTCGGCATTTCGCTGGCGAAGATCGGCGGCGACGGCGGCATCGTGGCCGGCTTCCAGTCGCTGATGGCCGCGCACCCGGACCACTTCCACATGATCCTCACGCCCGACAACGCCTTCTACAAGGACCTGCCGGGGCTGAGCGTGCTGATCGGCGGCATGTGGATCATGAATGTCAGCTACTGGGGCTTCAACCAGTACATCATCCAGCGCGCGCTGGCCGCGAAGGACATCGGCGAGGCGCAGAAGGGCGTGGTGTTCGCCGCGTTCCTCAAGCTGCTGATGCCGGTGATCGTGGTGCTGCCGGGCATCGCCGCGCTGATGCTGGCGCCGGGGCTGGAGAAGCCCGACCAGGCCTATCCCAGCATGATGGCGCTGCTGCCGACCGGCGTGCTGGGCCTGGTGTTCGCGGCGCTGATCGCGGCGATCGTGGCCTCGCTGGCGTCGAAGATCAATTCGATCTCGACCATCTTCACCCTCGACTTCTACGCCAAGCGCAAGGCGAACGCCGAGCAGGCGCACCTGGTGAAGGTCGGCCGCATCGCGGCGACGGTGGCGATCGTGCTCGCGGTGCTTGCCGCCAAACCGCTGCTCGGCGGCTTCGACCAGGGCTTCCAGTACATCCAGGAATACACCGGCTTCTTCACCCCGGGCATCGTGGTGATCTTCATGCTCGGCCTGTTCTGGAAGCGCGCCAACGAGGCCGGCGCGATCGCCGCGGCGGTCGGTTCGTTCGCGCTGTCGATCGCGCTGAAGCTGGCGTGGCCGTCGCTGCCGTTCATGGACCGCGTGGGCCTGGTGTTCCTGCTGGCGCTTGCGCTGGCGGTCGCGGTGTCGCTGATGACCCATGCCCGCGGCGACGCCAACCGCATCCGCACCGACGACGTGGACTACCGCACCCGCGGCGCCTTCAACGCCGGCGCGGTGGGCGTGGTGGCGATCCTGATCGCCCTGTACGCGACCTTCTGGTG
>JAEWNA010000084.1 GCA_023392975.1 Pseudomonadota bacterium
GGCGCGCAGCCGCGAAGTGGTGCAGCAGGACGAACTCGCGCGCCGGCGCGCCGAGATCGTGGAGCTGCGGCAGAAGCTGGGCATGGAGGCCGCGCCATGAGCGCCCGCCGCCGTGGCATCGCCGGCGCGCTGCTCGCGTTCGCGCTGGCGACGCCGGTCGCCGCCTCTGCCGCCGGGCCGGATCCGGAGGTCGTCGCGCTGACCCGGCGTCTGCAGGCGCTGGACACCGACCCGCAGCGCAACCCTTTCGCCGCTTACGAGCGCCTGCAGGCGCGGCAGGCGCTGCAGCAGCTGGACGGCGCCAAGCGCAAGCTGCGGCCGCTCGCGCTGGAGATCGCCCGCATGCGGGTGGAGACCGCCGAGATCGCCGCCCGTACCGAGGCCGGCCGCGGCGAGCTGCAGCGGATGGAGACCGAGCGCAACGAACTGCTGGTCGAGGCCAGTCGCCGCGACGCCGAACGCGCCCGGGCCGAGGCCGAGCGGCTGCGGGTCGAGGCGCAGATCCAGGCCGAGGAGGCCGAGCGCCTGCGTGCGGAGGTCGAGGCCGAGGCCCGCAACCGCCAGGAAGCCGAAGGCCTGCTCGACACCCTGGCCGCCGGCGAGACCGAAAAACTGCGTCTGGCCAAGGAGCGCGAGGCCGAACTGGCGCGTCAGGAAGCCGCGCTCAATGCCGGGCAGCCGGCCCCGAAGGCCGGTGCGCCGGCGAAGCCCAAACCGAAGCCGAAACCTCGCGCCAAGCCCGCGGCGTCGACGAAGCCGAAGCCTCCGTCGCGCTGATCGATTTCCCCGGAAAGTTCTTTCAGGTCAATGGCTTTCGTGGCCTTGACCGGCGCGATGACGGGCGCCCGTGCCATCGGCTGAACTCCCCGACGAGTGCGCTTGCCGGCCGGCGACGGGAGGAGTAGGGTCGGAAGTCCGGGAGCCTGTCCACTCCCGGAGGAGCCGCGGATCCCAGATGTTCCCGCAAGACGCCAGCCAGGAGCAGGCCGCCGCAAGCCAGGCGGTCGCGGGCGCCCCCGAGCGGGGTGTCCGCAGCGCAGTGCCAACCGCTGGTCCGCAGGTCTCCCCCATCGCGCCCCGTGCCTTCGCAGGCCGGGGCGTTTTCGTGTCCGGCCGCCGCACGCGAGACGGCGGCCGTCTCCCCCCGTGTCGCTCGCCATTTGTCCACACCCCGGGTCCGGCCGCCGTGGCCGGGCCGATCATTCCCTCGTGAGGAGGATTCCATGTTCGAAGGGCAACCCCAGACCGAAGTCGAAGCGCTGATGAAGGCCAACACCGAGTTCCGCCAGCTCTACCAGCGCCACAAGGAGCTGGACAAGCAGGTGCTCGATGCCGAACTCGGCGTGCTGCCAATCGACGACAACCGGCTCGGCCAGATGAAGCGCGAGAAGCTCGCGGCGAAGGATCGCCTCCTCCGCATGTACGACGAACTGCACCACTGACGACGGTGCCAGGGCCCGGCCCTGCCGGGTCGGGCCCGCGGATGGCGGCGGGGCAGGGCCCTGCGCCCGCCACCCGTCGTCGTCCGCTCCGGCGGCGATGCGATAATCCGGCCTTTCCCTCTGCGAGCCGGTGCCGGCATGTCGAAGTCCCCGTCGAATCCCCCTGCGATCCGCGAGTCCGTCCTCGAACTGATCGCCGACACCCCGATCGTCCGCGCCCGCCGTCTCGACACCGGCGTGTGCAACCTCTTCCTGAAGCTCGAAAGCCAGAACCCCGGCGGTTCCATCAAGGACCGCATCGGCCTGCGCATGATCGAGGCCGCCGAGCAGCGCGGCGACATCCAGCCCGGCGACACCCTGGTCGAGGGCACCGCCGGCAACACCGGCATCGGCCTGGCGCTGGTCGCGCAGCAGAAGGGCTACAAGCTGATCCTGGTCGTCCCGGACAAGATGAGCCGGGAGAAGATCTTCAACCTCAAGGCGATGGGCGCCGAAGTGGTGCTCACCCGGTCGGACGTGGCCAAGGGCCATCCGGACTATTACCAGGACATGGCCGAGCGGATCGCCCGCGAAACGCCCGGCGCCTACTTCATCAACCAGTTCGGCAATCCCGATAATCCGGCCGCGCACGAGCACGGCACCGGCCCGGAGATCCTGGCGCAGATGGCGAGCGTCGGCGGCCTGGACGCGATCGTCTTCGGCTGCGGCAGCTCCGGCACCATGACCGGCCTCTCGCGCTGCTTCGCCGAGCACTCGCCGCACACCGAACTGGTGCTGGCCGATCCGGTCGGCTCGATCCTCGCCGAGTACATCAACGAAGGCACGCTGAGCGAGAAGTCCGGCAGCTGGATGGTGGAAGGCATCGGCGAGGACTTCCTGCCCTCGATCTCCGACTTCACCCGGGTGAAACGGGCCTACGCCATTTCCGACAAGGAAAGCTTCCTCGCCGCACGCGAACTGCTGCGCAGCGAGGGCGTGCTGGGCGGCTCCTCCACCGGCACGCTGCTGGCCGCGGCGCTGAAGTACTGCCGCGAGCAGACCGTGCCGAAGAACGTGCTGGTGTTCGTCTGCGACACCGGCAACAAGTACCTGTCGAAGCAGTACAACGACTACTGGATGCTGGACAACGGCTTCCTCGCCCGCGAAAGCCACGGCGACCTGCGCGACCTCATCCTGCGCCCGTACAGCCAGCGCGACACCGTCGTGGTGGGCCCGAAGGACCTGCTGGTCACCGCCTACCAGCGCATGAAGCTCTACGAGATCTCGCAGATGCCGGTGATGGAGGGCGACCGGATCGTCGGCATCCTCGACGAGAGCGACGTGCTGCTGCACGTCTACGGCGACGAGGCCCGCTTCCGCGACCCGGTCTCCACTGCCATGGTCAGCAAGCTCGACATCCTCGATGTGCGCGCGCCGGTCGAGGCCCTGCTGCCGGTCTTCGACCGCGGCCACGTCGCCATCGTCATGGACGGCGACCGTTTCCTGGGCCTGATCACCCGGATCGACTTGCTGAACTGGCTGCGCCGGCGCGTTCAGTAATCCCCGGTCCGTGCCGCGGCCGCCTTCGGGGGACGGTGTAAAATCGCCGGTCCCTCAAGGAGAGCCCCATGACCGAGCATGCCGCCGAGCCGTCCCCGGGCGTTCCCGCAGACTGGGGCCCTGGTACCCGGGCGATCCATGCGGGGCAGGCGCCGGATCCCTCGACCGGTGCGGTCATGCCGCCGATCTACGCGACCTCGACCTACGCGCAGTCCAGTCCCGGCGTGCACCAGGGGTTCGAGTATTCGCGCACCCACAACCCGACCCGCTTCGCCTACGAGCGCTGCGTGGCCGGGCTGGAAGGCGGCCGCCGCGGCTTCGCCTTCGCGTCCGGGCTGGCGGCCACGTCGACCATCCTCGAAACGCTGGACAGCGGCAGCCACGTCGTCTGCATGGACGACGTCTACGGCGGCACCTTCCGCCTGTTCGAACGCGTGCGCCGGCGCAGCGCCGGCCTCGATTTCAGCTTCGTCGACCTGACCGACCCGGCGGCGTTCGAGGCGGCGATCCGTCCGGAGACGCGCATGGTCTGGGTCGAGACCCCGACCAACCCGATGCTCAAGATCGTCGACCTGCGCGCGGTGTCCGCGATCGCCAGGAAACACGGCCTGCGCATGGTGGTCGACAACACCTTCGCCTCGCCGATCCTGCAGCGGCCGCTGGAACACGGCGCCGACCTGGTCATGCATTCGGCGACCAAGTACCTCAACGGCCACTCCGACATGGTCGGCGGCATGGTCGTCGTCGGCGACGATACGGAACTCGCCGAGCAGATGGCCTTCCTGCAGAACTCGATCGGCGCGGTGCAGGGGCCGTTCGACAGCTTCCTCGCCCTGCGCGGCCTCAAGACGCTGCACCTGCGCATGCGCGCGCACTGCGAGAACGCGCAGGCGCTGGCCGAATGGCTGCAGACGCACGCGGCGGTCGAACAGGTGATCTACCCCGGGCTGGCCGCGCATCCGCACCACGCGCTGGCCGCACGGCAGATGGACGGTTTCGGCGGCATCGTCTCGGTGCGGATCAAGGGCGGTTACGCGGGCGCGCAGCGCTTCTGCGAGCGCACGGAGCTGTTCACGCTGGCCGAATCGCTGGGCGGCGTCGAAAGCCTCGTGAATCATCCGGCGGTGATGACCCATGCCTCGGTGCCGGTCGAGCGCCGCGCCGCGCTGGGCATCCACGACGACCTGGTCCGCCTGAGCGTCGGCGTCGAGACGCTGGACGACCTGCGCCACGACCTCGCGCACGCGCTGGCCTGATCGACGGCATGCAAGTCCGCCGCATGCATGCCTACGCGCCGCCGCCGTCGAGTCCGGTCAGCCTGCTGACCGGCGTCTGGCGCGAACGCCGGTTGATCGGTCACCTGATCCGGCGCGAAGTGCTGGGACGTTATCGCGGCTCGATCATGGGCGTGACCTGGTCGTTCCTGTATCCCGTGCTGATGCTGATGGTCTACACCTTCGTGTTCTCGGTGGTGTTCCAGGCCAAGTGGCCGGGCATGATGGAAGCCGGCGGCAAGACCCGTTTCGCGCTGTTGCTGTTCGTCGGCGTGATCGCGCACGGGCTCGTCGCCGAGGCGATCACGAAGGCGCCGATGCTGGTGATCGGCAACGCCAACTACGTCAAGAAGGTCGTCTTCCCGCTGGAAACGCTGGGCTGGAGCCTGGTCGGCTCGGCGGCGTTCCATGCCGGTGTGAGCCTGCTGATCCTGCTCGGCGCGAAGTGGCTGCTGGAAGGCTGGGTGCCATTGACCGCGCTGTGGCTGCCGGTGGTGCTGCTGCCGCTGGCGCTGATCGCGCTGGGCGCGGCCTGGCTGTTCTCGGCGCTGGGCGTGTTCATCCGCGACATCGCCCAGCTCACCGGCGTGTTCGCGACGGTGCTGATGTTCCTCTCGCCGGTGTTCTATCCGCTGGCGGCGCTGCCGGAGCGGTACCACGCATGGGTCATGCT
The DNA here is from genome assembly GCA_023392975.1 of Pseudomonadota bacterium. Classification (GTDB taxonomy): domain Bacteria; phylum Pseudomonadota; class Gammaproteobacteria; order Xanthomonadales; family Xanthomonadaceae; genus Lysobacter_I. Next base: position 4,929 of record JAEWNA010000084.1, read on the forward strand.
CAACCCGCTGACGCTGGCGATCGAGCAGAGCCGCGCGGTGCTGTTCGCCGGCACGGCGCCCGACCCGCTGATCCTGTTGCGCCTCTACGCCATCGGCGTGGTGTCCATGGCGCTGGGCTACTGGTGGTTCCAGACCTCGCGCCGGGGGTTCGCGGATGTCCTCTGAGCCGACCTCGTCCGCGGCGACGACGCAGGGCGCCACCACGGCGATCTCGGTGTCCGCCGTCAGCAAGTGCTACCCGCTCTACGAACGGCCGGAAAACCGGCTCAAGCAGGCGATCGTGCCGCGGCTGCAGTGTGCCGTCGGCATGGCGCCGGCGCGGTTTTTCCGCGAGTCCTGGGCGCTCCGCGACGTGTCGTTCGAGGTCGCCCGCGGCGAGACCGTGGGCATCATCGGCCGGAACGGTTCGGGCAAGTCGACCCTGCTGCAGGTCATCTGCGGCACGCTGACGCCGACCGGCGGCCGGGTCGCGGTCGACGGGCGGATCGGCGCGCTGCTGGAACTGGGCAGCGGCTTCAATCCGGAGTTCACCGGACGCGAGAACGTGCACATGAACGCGGCGATCCTCGGCATGGGGCCGGAGGAGATCGCCGCGAAGTACGACGCCATCGTCGAATTCGCCGACATCGGCGAGTTCATCGACCAGCCGGTCAAGACCTACTCCAGTGGCATGTACGTGCGCCTGGCGTTCGCGGTGATCGCGCACGCCGACGCCGACTTGCTGGTGGTGGACGAGGCGTTGTCGGTGGGCGACGTGTTCTTCGCCCAGAAATGCATGCGGTTCCTGCGCGAATTCCAGAAGCGCGGCACGGTGCTGTTCGTCAGCCACAGCGCCGCCGCGATCGTGAACCTCTGCGATCGCGCGATCTGGCTGGATCGCGGACGGGTGGCGCTGGACGGACCGGCCAAGGCCGTGTGCGAGGCGTACCACGCGAATTTCTACGGACACGCTGCCGCGGCGCCTTCGGTCGCCCGCCCATCGGTCCCGGCGCCGGTGGACGAGGACGCGGGCGATCCGGCGCTGGACGAGAGCCTGACCCGGGTCTTCCGCTTCGATCCGGAGCGGGCCGGCTTCGGCGATGGCCGGGCGACGGTCCGGAGCGTGCGGTTTGAGGATGCCTCCGGCAAGGCGCTGAGTCAGGTGGCCGGTGGCGAACTCGTCCGTCTCGTCGTCGAGGCGCGTGCCGCCGGCGTCCTGGAAAGCCCCATCGTCGGCTTCTTCCTCAAGGACAAGCTCGGCCAGCAATTGTTCGGGAAGAACACCTGGCGCGACGATCGCGCCGCCCCGCCGGTCGAGGCCGGGGGCGAGATTCGCGCGCAGTTCGAATTCCGGATGCCCTACTTGCCGCGCGGACGTTACACGGTGGACGTGGCGCTGGCCGACGGCACCCACCTGGAGCATGTCCAGGCCGCCTGGATCTACGACGCGGTGGTGCTCGAGTCGGTGACCAGCACCGTCTCGACCGGCCTCGTCGGCCTGCCGTTCCGTTCCGTTACGCTGGAAACCCGGGACGGCCGCGGCTGACCGCCGCGCCGCCCGTTCCGTCCACACGAGGTTCCCCTTGCACGCCAGTTCCTACCAACACATGCAGCGGCTGGTCTCGACCTACCTCGACCGGGCGCATCCGCTCGCGGTGATCGACATCGGGTCGTACGACGTGAACGGCTCCTATCGCACCCTGTTCGACGCGCCGGACTGGCGCTACACGGGCGTGGATCTGGAGGCGGGGCCGGGCGTGGACGTGGTGCTGTCCTCGCCGTATCGGCTGCCGTTCGCCAGCCGCAGCGTCGACGTCGTGATCTCGGGCCAGGCCTTCGAGCACGTCGAGTATTTCTGGATGACCTGGCTGGAGATGATCCGTGTGCTCAAGCCGGGCGGCCTGATCTTCCTGATCGCGCCCTCGCGCGGGCCGGAGCATCGCTATCCGCAGGACTGCTGGCGGTTCTATCCGGACGGCTATCGCGCGCTGGCGAAGTTCGGGCGCTGTGAACTGGTCGAGGTCGGCACCGACTGGCAGCCGCATGCCGATCCCGGCAGCGCGCCCTGGGGCGACACCGTCGGTGTGTTCCGCGGCACGCGGCTCGGTTGGCGCGACCGGCTGGCGCTGGCCTTCGCACGTCGCGCGCTGGGCGCGCAGGTGGGCGCATGAGCGCACTGCCGCTCAATCCGAGCCTGTCGATGCGGCCGCGGTCGGTGCCGCCGAGCGCCTGGACCGGCCATTTGCCGTTCGCGTTCTGGGCGGTGGAAGAGGCGCGTCCGCGTGTGCTGGTCGAGCTCGGCAGCCACAACGGTACGTCGTATCTCGCCTTCTGCCAGGCCGTGGTCCGCTGCGGCCTGGAGACCAAGTGCTTCGCGGTCGACACCTGGCAGGGCGACGAGCACTCCGGCTTCTATGGCGACGAGGTGCTGCAGGCGCTGGCGAAGCAGCACGATCCGCTCTATGGCGGCTTTTCGCAGCTGATGCGGATGACCTTCGACGAGGCATTGCCGTATTTCTCCGACGGCACCGTCGACCTGCTGCACATCGACGGCCTGCACACCTACGAGGCGGTGAAGCACGATTTCGAGAGCTGGCGGCCGAAGCTGTCCGACCGCGCGGTGGTGCTGTTCCACGACACCATGGTCCGCGAGCGCGGGTTCGGGGTGTGGAAGCTCTGGGAAGAACTGCGTGCGCAGTATCCGGCGTTCGAGTTCCAGCACACCCACGGGCTGGGTGTGCTGCTGGTCGGCGACCGCGCGCCGGACGCGTTCCGGGCGCTGGCCGCGCTGTCCGGTACGGAGGACGAGGTCCCGGTGCAGCGTCTGTTCGAGGCGCTGGGTGCGCGGATCGTCGCCGAAACGCGCGCCGACGACACCGAGCGTCATCTCGCCCAGGCGATGCAGGACGCGCAGGGTGCGATGAAGGCCGCCGGCGAGGCCCATGAATATCTCGCCGGTCGCATCCGCACGCTGGAAGGCGAGCGCGACACGCTGCGGAACACGCTGGATGCGGCACAGGCGCTGGCCCGCCAGCACGAGCAGGCGCAGGTCAGGCTCGAAGCCGACCTCGCCGGTCGCCAGCATGCCCTCGCCGAAGAGCGCCGCGCGCTCGAAGGCCGGATCGCCGCGCTGACCGACGCCGGCATGCTCGCGCGCGACCGCGCCGGTGCGCTGGACGCCGAACTTCGGCTGATGCGTGACGTGCGGGCGGCGCTGGAATCGGATCTGCGTCGAGGGGCCGAGCAACGCGCCGATCTCGCAGCCCGGCTGGTCGAGGCCGAGGCAGCCCGCGACGCAGGGACGGCCGATGCCGCCGATCGCGCGGCTGCGGATGCTGCGACCCTCGAGACCCTGCGCACGACGCTGGCGGAACGCGAAGCGCGGCTGGCGGCGCTGCAGGCGCAATGCGACGAGTTGCTGGCGTCGACCAGTTGGAAGATCACCGCGCCGGCGCGCTGGCTGTCGGCCCTGGTGCGGGGCCGTTGACGATGGCGTCGTTGCGCGCATTCGTCGGTCGGGCGGTCCAGGGTGCATACCGGGCGTTGCCGGTGTCCTGGGAGCTGCGGCTGGCGGTCAAGGACGCGGTGTTCATCGCGCTGCGGCCGCTGATCGGCAATACCAACGTCTACCGCCGCTGGCATGCGTTCCGTGGCCGCCGACTGTCGCTGGCCGCAGCGCGCACGGCAGGGCAGGCCGGACAGGACGCGGACGTGGCGCTGCCGCCGCCCGGTCGCGATGCCGCGGAAACGCTGGCCGGGGCGTCGCCCGCGTACGCGCGCTGGATGCGCGACGTGTTGGCGAACGCCCGCGTGCCGCGCAGCGCGCACTACGTGTCCGCGCCCGCGTCGGCGCCGCCCGCGGTGGTGCGGGCGAAGGCGATCGCGTTCTACCTGCCGCAGTTCCATCCGATTCCCGAGAACGATGCCTGGTGGGGCCGCGGCTTCACCGAGTGGACCAACGTCACCAAGGCGGTGCCGCAGTTCGTCGGCCACGAGCAGCCGAAGCTGCCGGGCGAGCTCGGCTTCTACGACCTGCGCCTGATCGACGTCATGCGCCGCCAGGCGGAACTGGCGAAGCTGCATGGCGTCCACGGTTTCTGCTTCCACCACTACTGGTTCGCCGGGCGGCGCCTGCTGGAACGTCCGCTGGACCAGTTGCTGGCGCATCCGGAGATCGACCTGCCGTTCTGCCTGTGCTGGGCGAACGAGAACTGGACCCGGCGCTGGGACGGCCAGGACGCCGACATCCTGCTCGGCCAGGACTACTGCGACGAGAGCGACGAACGCTTCATCCGCGATCTCGAACCGTACCTGCGCGACGGGCGCTACATCCGCATCGACGGCCGTCCGCTGCTGATCATGTACCGGCCTTCGCTGCTGCCCGATGCGCGGCGGACGCTGGAGACCTGGCGGCGCTGCGCGCGCGACGCGGGCTTCGGCGAGCTGTTCCTGGCGATGGTGCAGTTCGACGTCGACGACCCGCGCGTCTACGGCTTCGACGCGGCGATCGAATTCCCGCCGCACAAGCTCGCGCGCGGGCTCGACCCGATCAATGAGACGCTGGAACGGGTCAATTCCGACTATGCCGGCAACATCGTCGACTATCGCGAGATGGTCGAGAACGCGCTGCACTGGCCGCCGGAGGACTACGCACTTTTCCGCGGCGTGTCGCCGAGCTGGGACAACGAGGCGCGCAAGCCCGGTCGTGGCTACACCTTCGCCCATGCCTCGCCGCCGGAATACGCGCGCTGGCTGGAGGCGGCCGTCGGCTACGCCGAGCGCCATCCCGTCGCCGGCGAGCGCGTGGTGTTCGTCAACGCCTGGAACGAGTGGGCCGAAGGCGCGATGCTCGAACCCGATTCGCGCCACGGCTACGCGCACCTCGACGCCACCCGCCGGGTGCTGTCGGCGACGCCGTCGCGCGGCACGCTCGCGTTGATCTCGCATGACGCGCATCCGCACGGCGCGCAGTACCTCGCGCTGAACCTGGCGCGGGAGTGGAAGCGGATCGGCTTCGAGGTCGTCGTGCTGCTGCAGGGCGACGGTCGGCTGGAAGCGGATTTCGAGGCGGTCGGTCAGGTGCATCGGCTGTACACGATGACGCCCGAGGCCATCGCCGCGCTGGCGCGGAGGCTGCATGCGGACGGTTGCGATGCGTTGATCGCCAACACCGCGGTGTCCGGGCGGGTCGCGCCGGTGTTCGCCGCGGCCGGTCTGCGCGTGGTCGCGCTGGTCCACGAACTGCCGGGCGTGATCGCGCAGTACGGATTGGCGCCGGCCGTCGCCGCGCTGGCCCGCGACAGTGTCGCGGTGGTGGTTGCGGCAGAGGACGTGCGCGACGGTCTGCGGTCGCATTGGCCGGCCGATGTGTCGCACGACAAGCTCGTCCTGCGGCCACAGGGCCTGTTCACCCGCAGCCGCTATCGCGGCGGGGTGGGGCGCGACGAGGCGCGCCGCCGGCTGCGCGCGAAGTTCGCGCTGCCGGACACCGCGAAGATCGTGCTCGCCGTCGGCTATGCCGACCGGCGCAAGGGCGTGGACCTGCTCGCGCAGGCGATGGTGCGACTATGCGCGCGCGACGCCGACGCCCACGCGATCTGGGTCGGGCATCGCGATGTCGATCTCGACGCCGAGCTCGATGGCCTGCTTGTGGAGGCCGGCATCGCCGACCGCTTCCATTTCGCCGGCCTCGATTTCGATACCGACGATTTCTACGCCGGCGCCGACGTCTACGCGCTCAGCTCGCGCGAGGACCCGTTCCCGTCGGTGGTGCTGGAGAGCCTGTCGGTGGGCACGCCGGTGGTCGCCTTCGCCGGCACCGGCGGCGGCGCGCGGCTGGTGGAGACCCACGACGCCGGGCACGTGGTGCCGGCGTTCGACATCGACGCCTACGCCGACGCGCTCGCCGCGCTGCTCGACGATCCGCTGCTGCGCGAGGCCTGCGGCGAGGCCGGCCGCGCGCTGATCGATCGCGACTTCTCGTTCCGCGACTACGCGCTGGCGCTGGCGGCGATGGCCGGGCGCCGGCTGCCGCGGGTGTCGGTGGTGGTGCCGAACTACAACTACGCCCGCTACCTGCGCGAGCGCCTGTCGAGCATCGCCGAGCAGACCTGGCCGATCGCCGAGATCCTGGTGCTGGACGATGCGTCGACCGACGACAGCGTCGCCGTGCTGCACGCGCTGCGCGGCGGCATCGCGCCGGAGCCGCGGATCGAGTTGAACGCGACCAACTCCGGCTCGGTGTTCCGGCAGTGGCGCAAGGGCGTCGAAATGGCTTCGGGCGACTACGTCTGGATCGCCGAGGCGGATGACCTGGCGAAGCCGGCCTTCCTCGAAACCCTCGTCGCCGCGCTGGAAGCACGCCCGGACGTGGCGATGGCCTACTGCGAATCCGAGGCGATCGACGCCGACGGCGCGCTCCTGATGCCCGACTATCGCGCCTGGACCCGCGACCTGTCGCCGGAGAAGTGGAACGCCGCCTACACCGCCAGCGGCGCCGACGAGGCGGCGCAGGGGCTGGGCGTGAAGAACACCATCCCGAACGTCAGCGCGGTGCTGTTCCGCCGCGCACCGCTGCTGGCGGTGCTGCGCGAGCACGAGGACGAGATCTGCGGCTACCGCGTCGCCGGCGACTGGGTGGCCTACCTGCACCTGCTGGCGCGCGGCGGCATCCATTACGCCCCGGCGGTGCTCAATCGCCATCGCCGGCATCGCAGCAGCGTGACCTCCGACGCCGACCTCGCACGCCATTGCGACGAGGTCGCGCGCGCGCAAGACGTGGCCGCACGCGTGTTCGCGCTCGACACGGGCGTGCGCGAGACGGCCGCCGAATACGTGCGCAGCCTGCGCCGCCAGTTCGGCCTGCCCGACCTCGCCCAGACGGAGCCCGGCTGAGATGCGCGCGCTGATCGTCGGCGGCAACGGCTTCATCGGATCCCACCTCGCCGAGGGATTGCGCGCGGACGGGCATGCCGTGCGCGTGCTCGATCCGGGCGTGGCCCGCACCGACACCGACTGGTCCGGCATCGACTATCGCCGTGGATTGCACACCGACGCGGCGACCCTGGCCGATGCGCTGGGCGGCATCGACACCGTATTCCACCTCGCCAGCACCACCGTGCCGGCCACATCCAACCGCGATCCGGTCCACGACGTCTCGACCAACCTGGTCGGCGCGCTCGGCCTGATCGCCGCGCTGGAGGCGGCCGGCATCCGCCGCGTCGTGTTCTTTTCCTCCGGCGGCACCGTCTACGGCAATCCCGAGCGCGTGCCGGTGCGCGAGGACCATCCGCTGCGGCCGATCTCCTCTTACGGCATCGTCAAGGTCGCAGTCGAGCAGTACCTGCGCATGTACGGCCATCTCGGCCGGCTCGATCCGCTGGTCCTGCGCCCGTCGAATCCCTACGGTCCGCGCCAGTCCGCCGCGGGCGGGCAGGGCTTCGTCGCCGCCGCGCTCGCACGCGCGCAGGCGGGCGAGGGGCTGCAGATCTGGGGCGATGGCAGGACCGTGCGCGACTATCTCTACATCGACGATCTCGTCCGCCTCGCCATCGACGCCGCCGCCAGCGACGCCACCGGCGTGTTCAATGCCGGCAGCGGTGAGGGGCGCAGCCTCGACGACATCCGCGACGCGGTCGTGCGCGTCACCGGCCGCCCGCTGCCGACCGAGTACCTGCCGGCGCGCGGGTTCGACGTGCGCGAGGTCGTGCTCGACACCGATGCCGCGCGCGCCCGGTTCGACTGGGTGCCGCGCATCGATCTCGACGCAGGCATCGCCCGCACCTGGCACTGGCTGCAGTCCGGCGCCCGTTCTCTTCCCCCAGTACAAGGATCCCCCTGATGACCGTTTCCCCCGGCGCCGACGGCGCGTGGCTCCAGACCCTGATCCGCAGTCTCGATGCGACCGAAGTCAGCCCGCTCGGCGAGACGCTGCCGCGCTTCCCCTCGACCCAGATGCAGGAAAACACCACCGGGTTGTCGTCGGAAGCCGCGCTGCGCCAGGCGCATGCCTTCTATGCCGACGTCGACCGCGAGATGCAGGCGATCGGTCGCCCGCTCGGCCCGGACACCCGCGTGCTCGACTTCGGCTTCGGTTGGGGTCGCATCTCGCGGACCTTCATGGAGAAGGTGTCGATCCGCAATCTGTACGGTGTCGACGTTGACCCGTCGTTCACCGAGATGACCCGGTCGCTGTTCGACTCCGACCACTTCCAGACCTGTGCGCCGTTCCCGCCGATCCCGTTCGATGACGCAAGCTTCGATCTGGTGATTTCCTACTCGGTGTTCTCGCACCTGTCCGAGCGCGCCTGCGCCGACTGGATGCGCGAGTTCGCGCGGCTGGTGCGTCCGGGTGGCGTGGTCGCCTGGACCACGCGCCACGATTCGTTCTTCGGCTTCTGCGAGTGGGCGCGGGCGCAGGGCGCGTCGGCGTCGAGCTACATCCAGGCGCTGGGCGCGCTGTTCCTGGACATCGACGACGCCCGCCGTCGCTACGCGGCCGGCGAGATCGTCCACGCGTCCTCCGACGGCGTCGGCGGCGGCGGTCCGCGCGACAGCAGCTTCTACGGCGAGACCTGGATCCCCGAGGCCTACGCCCGCAGCGCCTATGCCGAGCACTTCGACCTGGTCGCCGTCTGCCACGACGGGTCGAAGTACGACCAGGCCTGTTTCGTCTTCCAGCGCAAATGAGTTCCGGCCGGCCGGAACACCCACGACGAGGTTCGCCCCATGTACCGTGAACAAGACTGGATCCGGGACCGTCCCTGGATCGACCATCCCGATGCCGACATCGACGCCTACGTCGACGGCCTGACCGAAGACCCCGGGTTCGACCTGCGCACGGCGCTGCGCCAATGGCAGACGCACGGCATCGTGCTGTTCCCCGGCGTGGTCGACACGGCGCTGATCGATGCGCTGAAGCACGACATCGACCATCTGCGCGCCCACTACCGCGACTTCGACCTGCTGGTCGAGACCTCCGGCGTGCAGAAGCACATCCTCGACCTGACCGAGGAGGAGCTGAACTCCCCCGGGCTCAAGTTCAACAGCATCCACACCATCTCGCGCGCGGCCGCGCACCTGAGCCTGACCCGCGAGGTCTCGCGGTTCCTGTCGCACGTGTTCCGTGCACCGCCGTGCGCGATGCAGTCGCTGACCTTCTACAAGGGCAGCCAGCAGCCGATCCACATCGACTACCCGTACGTGCGCTGCCAGACGCCGGTGGCACACCTGGCCGCCAGCTGGATCCCGCTGGAGGATATCCATCCGGATTCCGGGCCGCTGGCCTATTACCCCGGCTCCCACCGCGAAGGCGCCTCGGGTTTCTTCGACTGGGGCGACGGTTCGATCCTGATGGAACCCGAGAGCGGCCGCACGCCGATCGAGTTCAGCCACTATCTCGCCGAGCGCATGCAGGCCAGCGGCATTCCGGCGCAGGTCTACTGTCCGCACAAGGGCGACGCCCTCGTCTGGCACGGCAACCTCTCGCACGAGGGCACCGCGATCCGGGACCCGGACCTGACGCGCAAGTCCTACGTCACCCACTACACGTCGCTGGACGCCTATCCGAAGGCCCATCTCAAGCCGACCGCGCCCGAAGCCGGCTGGCTGGCCCACGAGAACGGCGGCTACGTGTTCGAATACAGCTGGCTCGGTGACATGAACCAGCTGCCCAGCATTTCCCTCGATACCCGCTGAGGATCCCCGATGTCCTTCCCCCTGCGCACTTCCCTGCTCGCCGCGGCGCTCGCGGCGTCCCTGTCCGCCTGCAACGCGCCCACGCCGCCGGCACAACCCGAGGCGACCCCGCCGGCCGCCACCGACACCGCGCCTCCGGCCGCGCCCGAGCCGCCGCCGGTCCCGGC
>JAEWNA010000105.1 GCA_023392975.1 Pseudomonadota bacterium
AGCGCGCACAGCGCGCCGGCCAGCAGGAGAGGCGTGGTCATGTGCATGGTCAGAACGCCGTCCAGACGAAGAAGTGGAGGGAGTTGCTGTCGCTGGCCCGCTCCCGGGCGCCGGTGTCGTCGCGGACCTTGTCGAAGGCCACGTACTGCAGGCCGAGGCGGACGTTGGCCCACGGCGCCTGCCACGAGTCTTCCTTGCCCCACGGCGTCCAGTCGGCCTGCAGGATGTAGCCGCGGTTCTCGTTCGCGCCGCTGCCCGACGTGGCGTTGAACACGCCCACGCTGCCGCCCCAGGTGTTGCGGAAGTGGTACGAGGCGTTGAGCTTGCCTTCGGAGACGCTGTCGTGGGCCACGCTGTCGCGTTCGCGGAGGTAGCTGCCGTTGACGGCGACGACGTGCTTGCGCGTGCCGAGGAACTGGTAGCTGCCGTCCACGCCGAGATCGTGGAAGCGTGCGGTGCGCGTGCCGTCCTCGCGGCTCTCCAGCGAGCCGTTGTTGCCGAACACGCCCATCGACCAGTCGCCGTGCGGCGCATCGCCCAGCCAGGCCGCGCGCCAGTAGCTCGAACCGTGGAGGATGCCGGGCGAACCGTCGCGCCCGACGCCGATCCGCGACAGCGTGCTGGGCGACAGCGAGCGGTAGGTGCCGAGTTCGGTGTAGAGGTGGTCGTTCCACAGCGCATAGCCGGAGGCACCGATCACCGTGCCTTCGAGCCCGCCGATGCCGGTGAATTCGGCACCGCCCGCGCCGGCGCCGCGCGGGGCCGACACGTAGGGATAGCCCCAGGCCGGCAGCGTGTTCAGGGGGTCGCTCAGGGTCGGCGCGTTGTTGATCGACACGCCCAGGATGGTGTCCTTGCCGCCGACCTGTTTGGTGGTGGCGTAGCGCACGTCGAGCAGGTCGAGCGCGGTCTTGTGCTCCAGGCCGTCGTAGGTGACCTGGGTGAAGCTGCCGATGTGGTCGGTGATCTTGCCGGCGAGGAACACCGAGGCCTCGGCGAGGTCGGCGTGGGTGAGCTTGCCGCTGTCGTCCGCGGTTGCGGTGTGCGTGACCGAGCCGACCGCCATCGCCGACACCGGCACCTTGCGGCCCTGGCCGTCGGAATCGGTGTAGCCGCCGAGCTTGAAGCGCATGCCGAACGGCGTGAGCGCCGGGCCGAAGGCGCCGACGTGGCAGGCCGCGCATTCCTGGCCGGTCTGCCGGGAATAACTGGGGACGGCCAGCGCATCGGTGGCGTACAGCGCCGCCAGCGGCAGCAGCCATGCGCACAGCCTGCGTGCCAGGCGTGCGGGGATTCTTGCGGTGCTTCGTGCTCGGGTCATTCGATCACCTCGGCGACGGGGGAAGGGGGCGGGGAAACGTGAGGCGCCGGGGTCTTCGCGCGCCGGAGCATGGAGCGGAGGACGTCGTCCTTCGCCATGAAGTGATGCCAGAGCGCGCCGAGCACGTGCAGCGCGAGGATCGCCAGGAAGATCCAGGCCAGCGTGGTGTGCAGCGACTGCAGGGTTTCGGCCAGGTCGCGATCGCGGCCGACGATGCGCGGCAGTTCCATGCCGAACAGCGCGACCGGCTTGCCCTTGGCGTTGAGATAGCCCCAGCCGAGCAGCGGCAGCGCGACCAGCGCGAGATAGAAGAACAGGTGGATGAGCGCGGCGGCGCGGCCGGCGAGGGCACGGCGATCGTGCGTCTGCGGCGCCTTCGCACCCAGCCGCGACACGATGCGGAAGGCGGCGAACAGCAGGACCAGTACCCCGGCCTGCGTGTGCACGCGCATCAGGGATTTGCCGACGCCGCCGTCGTCCACCCACTCGCGCGACAGTACGGCGCAGACCGCCACCGCCACCGTCGCGAAGACGATCCAGTGCAGCGCACGCACGCGCGCCGACCAGCGCGGTGCCACGGGAGACGTGACGGCGACAGCATCGAGCGTGGACATCGCGGCGTCCTTTTTTTCGGATTCGACGCGCGATTTGAGTTGCGATGGATTAGGGCAGTGTTAACGATGCGCGCCGCCGTCGCGGTACCCGCGCAAGCGTGACCGTCGCACGCAGGGTCGCGGCGGGAGACGCGACGTGACGATTCCGTTGGATGCCGTCGCGCTTCGCTTCAGCACGTGGACCGCAGGCGCCGCCACGCGTGCAGCGGCAGGCCGGCCGCCACCAGCGCCGCGCCCCACAGCAGCGCCTCGCGACCGGTGCCGACCAGCGCGTACAGGCCGTAGAGCAGCGCCAGTGCGGCGGCGATGCGTCCATGCCTGCCCAGCCGCAGCCAGGCCGCGGCGCTGAAGACATAGGGCAGCAGCGTTGCCGCGGTCGAGAGCAGGATCGAGAACGTGTAGACCTCGCCGAGCGGTCCGGTGTACTTCGCGATCACCAGCCCGCTCGCGAGCACGGTGCCGACCCATACCCCGAAGCGCGGCGTCCCCTGCGCGTCGCGCGTCGCGAACCGGCGCGGGAACAGCCCGTCCTCGGCCGCGGCCATCGGCAGCTGCGCCGACAGCAGCACCCAGCCGTTGAGCGCGCCGAGGCAGGAGATCGCGGCGACGACCGCGATGCCGATGCCGGCTGCCGGCCCCCACAGCGCGCGGGCCGCGTCGGCCATTGGCGCGGTGGAGGCCATCGCGTCATCCGGCGGAAGCAGGCCGAGCACCGCGGTGCAGGCGAGCAGCGTCGCGACGCCGGCCAGCAGCGTGCCGATGAGCGTGGCGCGCGGGATGGTGCGTTCGGCGTCGTGGATGGCGCCGGCGGGGATCGTCGCGGCCTCAAGTCCGAGCAGCGACCACAGCGCGAGCGCGACCGTGGCCTGCACCGCGCCGGCCGTCGTCGCCGGGGCGCCGGCCTTCGCGGCCGCAGCGATGGCGTCGGATCGATCGGCGAAGTTCGTCGGGTCCAGCCACCAGATCGCGATGCCGCCGAACAGCAGCAGCGGCAGCAGTTTCAGCACCGTGGTGACGACCTGCGCGCGGCCGGCTTCGCGCACCCCGGCGAGATTGATCGCCGCGCACAGCCACAGCGCCGCCAGCGCGAGCCCCGCGCCGCGCGCGGGCGTGGCCACCAGGGCCGGGAACAGGGCGCCGATACTGCCGGCGAACGCGACCGCGATCGCGGCATTCGCGCACCAGATCGAGATCCAGTAGCTCCAGGCGATGGTGAAGCCGACCGTGTCGCCGAAGGCCTCGCGCGCGTACGCGTACGGGCCGCCGGCGCGCGCGCCGCGCGCGGCCAGGCGCGAGAAGGTCATCGCCAGCAGCAGCGCACCGCCGAGGGTGATCGCCCAGCCGTAGAGGCTCAGTGCACCGTACGGCGCCAGTGACGCCGGCAGCAGGAATACCCCGCTGCCGACCATGTTGCCCGCGACCAGCGCGATCGCGGACCAGAGGCCGAGCGGGCGCGCGGCAGCGTTCACGCCCGCGGGGTCGGTCGCTTACTTCCGGCTCACGCCTTCGGTTGCGGCGGGCAGGAGG
>JAEWNA010000108.1 GCA_023392975.1 Pseudomonadota bacterium
GGGGCCACGCCGCCCGCCGACCCCGTCGCCGACGCCGCTCCGGCCGCCGCGCCCGGCAAGCCCGGCTGGCGCGAGCGGCTGCGCAACAGCACCTTCGCGCGCAGCTTCGGCGGCCTGTTCTCGCGCAACCCGAAGCTGGACGACGACCTGCTCGACGAGATCGAGACCGCGCTGCTGACCGCCGATGTCGGCGTCACCGCGACCACGCAGCTGATCGAGTCGCTGCGCAAGCGGATGAAGTCGCGCGAATTCGCCGACGCCAACGCCCTGCTTGCCGCGCTCCGCGCGGACCTGATCGCGCTGCTCGCGCCGGTCGCGAAACCGCTCGTCATCGGCGCGGCCGCCAGACCCTTCGTCATCCTCACCGTCGGCGTGAACGGCGTCGGCAAGACCACCACCATCGGCAAGCTCGCGCACCGCTTCAAGGCGGAAGGCCGCAGCCTGATGCTCGCCGCCGGCGACACCTTCCGCGCCGCCGCGGTCGCGCAGTTGCAGGCCTGGGGTGAACGCAACGGCGTCGCCGTCGTCGCGCAGGGCCAGGACGCCGATCCCGCATCGGTGGCGTTCGACGCGCTGCAGGCGGCGAAGGCGCGCGGCACCGAGGTGCTGATCGCCGACACCGCGGGCCGCCTGCACACGCAACAGGGGTTGATGGCCGAGCTCGGCAAGATCAAGCGCGTGCTCGGCAAGATCGACGCGTCGGCACCGCAGGAGGTGCTGATGGTGATCGACGGCACCACCGGCCAGAACGCGCTGTCGCAGTTGCGCCAGTTCCATGCCGCGGCCGGCGTCACCGGCCTGGTCGTGACCAAGCTCGACGGCACCGCCAAGGGCGGCGTGGTGTTCGCGCTGGCGCGCGAATTCGGCATCCCGATCCGCTTCGCCGGCATCGGCGAACGTCCCGAGGACCTGCGCGTGTTCGACGCCGAAGCCTTCGTCGACGCTCTGCTGCCGGAGGCGCTGGGCGCGTGAGCGACGCCGCGGCCGACGCGCCGCGCCCCCGGCGCCTGCGCCGGTTCGTCGTCTTCGTCGCCGGCCTGGCGCTGTTCCTGCTGTCCGCCAGCTGGCTGCTGCAGCCGCAGCGCTCGGTGCCGGTCCTGCTCGATCGGATCGGTCGCGATCTCGGGCTGGAGATCACCATCGGCGGCGTGGAAGCGCGCTTCCGCGGCACCCCGCAACTGGTCGTGCGCGACCTGCGCGTGCGCGAGCCGGGTGCGAAGACGCCGCTGCTGCTCGCCGATCGCGCCCTGCTCTCGCTGCCGTGGTCGACGCTGCGCAGCCGCGGCGCCGACCTGACCATCGAACGGGTTGAACTCGACGCCCCCGTGCTCGATGTCCCGGCGCTGCAGGCGTGGCTCGCGAAGCGCCCGCCCGGCGCGGAGACGCGCATCCCGACGCTCACCGACGGCCTGCGCATCGTCGACGGCGAGATCGACAACGACGATTGGCGGATAGAAGGCGTCATCATCGACCTGCCGTCGCTGCATCCCGATCGTCCGGTGAACGCGCGCCTGCGCGGCCGCTATCTCGACTCGCCGACCGCGATCCCGTTCGATCTCGCGGTGGCGATGTCGACACCCGCGAACGACGCCGGCATCGCCGCCGCCGGTACGCTGACGATCGAACGTAGCGACTGGCGGATGCCGACGACGATCCGCCTGTCCGGCCCGCTGCACCTGGGCGAGGATGAGGTCGCGATGGTCCCCGCGCGCCTCGGCGTCTCGGCGCGCTACGAATCCGGCGACACCCGCCTGCCGTTCACGCTGGGCCTGGCCGGCCCGCTGCGCTTCGACGAGGCCACGTGGGTGCTCGCGCCCGCGGGCGTGGCCCTGCGCGGAGCGCCGCCGTTGCCATCTCTCGATGCGCACGGCGCATTGGCGCTGGGACGGCGGCTGGCGCTCGATCTCTCCGGCGCGCTGCCGCAGTGGCCGGACGCCTGGCCGGCGCTGCCGCCGCCGGTCTCGGCGTCCGCTTCCCCGCTGCCGTTCTCGCTGCGCTACGCCGGCAAGCCCGATCTCTCCGACGTGGCCGCACTGTCGCTGCGCCGCGACACGACCCGGTTCGACGCGCGTTTCCGCCTGTACGACGTCCTCGACTGGACGAAGCGGCCCGACGGCACCCCGCTCCCGCCGCTGGACGGGCGTCTGGTCTCGCCGAAGCTCGTGGTCTCGGGCGCGACGCTGGAAGGCGTCGAGATCGACCTCGACGACGAACGCATCGGGAAGGAGGAGTGAGCATGTCGGCAGCGAAGGCGATCTACGACAAAGCCGTGATCGACGCATGGCGAACGCGCCGTGCCAGGTATTTCCGAAGCTTCAATCGCAGGATGTGGATCTCGGCGATCGTCGGACTGCCGGGTCTCTGGCTGTTGGCGGTCTTCACGGACTGGGCGTGGATCGTCCTGGGTGTCGTGTTGGCGCTGGCGAACACGGTATCGACCCTGTGGGAGCGCGACCGCGACCTGCGATGCCCGCACTGCGAACGTCCTGTCCGCAGCGCGAACGCATCGCCGTTGCTGCCGCAGCCGGCGTACTGCAGCCACTGCCTGTACTGGCTGGAAAGCCCCTACGCCAGCGATGCACCCGACGCGTGAACGCATCGCCTTCCTACGCCGACGCCCTGCTCGCCTGGTTCGACGTCTCCGGGCGGCACGACCTGCCCTGGCAGCATCCGCGCACGCCCTACCGCGTCTGGCTCTCGGAAATCATGCTGCAGCAGACCCAGGTGCGGGTGGTGATCCCCTACTTCGAGCGCTTCGTCGCCGCACTGCCCGACCTGCCATCACTGGCCGCGGCGCCGCTCGACGACGTGCTCGCGCTATGGTCGGGGCTCGGCTACTACGCCCGGGCCCGCAACCTCCACGCCGCGGCGAAGGCCTGCGTCGAACGCCATGGCGGCGACCTGCCGCGCGATCTCACCGCGCTGACCGCCCTGCCCGGCATCGGCCGCAGCACCGCCGGCGCGATCCTGTCGCAGGCGTGGGGCGACCGCTTCGCGATCCTCGACGGCAACGTCAAGCGCGTGTTGTGCCGCGTGCACGGCATCGACGGCTGGCCGGGCGCGCCGTCGGTCGAAAGGAAGCTGTGGGAGATCGCGGAATCCCTGCTACCCGACGCACGTCTCGCCGATTACACCCAGGCGCAGATGGATTTCGGGGCGACGCTGTGCACGCGCCACGACCCCGCCTGCGTGCTGTGCCCGCTGCAGTCGCGCTGTGTCGCGCTGCGCGAGGGTCGTGTCGCCGATCTACCGACGCCCAAGCCGGGCAAGCCGCTGCCGGAACGTACGGCGGTGGTCCTGCGCCTGCACGACGGCGACGGTCGCGTACTGCTGCAGCGCCGCCCGGCGACCGGCGTGTGGGCCGCGCTGTGGTCGCTGCCCGAGGCGCCGGATCACGTCGAGGCGCGCGCCTGGTTCGAGGCGCACGTCGCCGGCGACTACGACGCAGGCGAAGCGCTGGACGAAGTCCTGCACGGGTTCACGCACTATCGCCTGCGCCTGCACCCGCTGGCCTGGCGCGGCGTCGCATCGCACGACGCGATCCGCGACAATGACGACCTGCGCTGGGTCGCGCGGGATGCGCTGGCGACGCTGGGCATCCCCGCGCCGATCCGCAGCCTGATCGCCACGAACGACTGACGGACCCTCCCCATGCCCCGCACCGTGTTCTGCGCCTACGAACAACGCGAGACCGAAGGCCTCGACTTCCCGCCCTGGCCGGGCGAACTCGGCCAGCGCGTGCTCGCCGGCATCGGCAAGAGCGCCTGGGCCAAATGGCTCGCGCACCAGACGATGCTGATCAACGAGAACCGCCTCTCGCCGATGAATCCCGAACACCGCAAGTTCCTGCAGGGCGAGATGGAGAAGTTCCTGTTCGGCGGCGGCGCCGAAAAACCGGCGGGTTACTCGCCGGAAGCCGGGGCCGACCCGTCCGCAGGCACCGACTCGACCTGACGCTTTTCCCGCGCGTCGTGCTCGGCGGTGCGGATCGCCTTCACGTCCAGCGGCCGGATCTCCTGGATCGTGCAGGAAATCGGCATCAGGCCGTGGTTGGCGACGTAGACATGATCGAACTTGGCGCTGAGCCGGCCGACGGTGTCGCGGAAGGCGATGCGGTCGGCGAAATCCAGTTCCGTGCACGGCGGGAACAACTGGATCAGCCAGGCCTTGCCCGGCGTGGTCCACAGGGCGAACGCACCGTCGCCGAGCGGGGTCCAGCCGTTGTAGCTGTGGGTGTACTGGATGCTGTCGACCGGCGCACCGGCGTGGGCGCGATACAGCGCCAGGCGTTCGGCATCGCGCTGCGCGGCATCGGTGGCGCAGGCGGACAGGGCGAGCGCCGCGAGCAGCGGCACCAGCAGACGGGATGTGCGGCGCATGGGAACCTCCGTGGGGGCGTGCGAGCAGGGAATGAATGCCGCGGACGATCATGCGCCCGCGCCAGAACGACGAAAACCACCCCTTCCCTCGTATTCAGCCCCCGGCCGGCTTGCCCTGCCGCCCGAGGCCCCGTATCATTCCGCGCTCGCCCGTGGCCGGGTAGCTCAGTTGGTAGAGCAGGGGATTGAAAATCCCCGTGTCGGGGGTTCGATTCCCTCCCCGGCCACCATGATTCCAGCCGATGTCGTCGCAGGCGACCGGCGAAAGAAAAAGCCCGCAGCGATGCGGGCTTTTTCGTGTGCGGGACACCGGGACGCTGCGGGTCCGCAACGCATGCCGATCGCCGGCCGGCCCCTCGCACGACGACGATGAGGCCACTCCTGCGGCCGACGGCGACGCATCGCCGTCGTCGGCGCGATCAGGCAAACGGGTCGCGCAGGATGATGTTGGCGTCGCGGTCCGGGCCGGTGGAGACGATCGCCAGTTGGCACCCCGCCAGTTCCTCCAGCGCACGCAGGTAGGCGCGGGCCGCGGGCGGCAGCTTGTCCCATTCGGTGATGCCGGCGGTGGATTCGCTCCAGCCCGGGAATTCCAGGTACACCGGCTTGCACTCGCGCCAGCCGTCGGCGTCCAGCGGCGCGTATTCGCTGCGCTTGCCGTGGTACTCGTAGGCGATGCAGATCTTCAGCTTCTCCATCCCGTCGAGGATGTCGAGCTTGGTGATGCACAGGCCGGTGATGCCGTTGATGGCGACCGCACGCTTGAGCGCGACGATGTCGATCCAGCCGCAGCGGCGCGGGCGGCCGGTGGTGGCGCCGTATTCCTGGCCGCGGTCGCGGATGCCCTGCCCGACTTCGTCGTCGAGCTCGGTGGGGAACGGGCCGCCGCCGACGCGGGTGGCATAGGCCTTGGCGATGCCCAGCACGTAGTCGATGGCGTCGGCGCCGACGCCGGTGCCGGCGAGCGCGCCGCCGACGGTGGTGTTCGACGAGGTGACGTACGGGTACGTGCCGTGATCGATGTCGAGCAGCGAGCCCTGCGCGCCTTCGAACAGCACGCGCTTGCCCTGCTTGCGCAGGTCGTGGAGGATGCCGGCGACGTCGGACTTCATCGGTTCGATGTATTCGCCGAACGCCAGCGCTTCGTCGAGGGTCTGCTGGAAATCGACGGCGTCGACGCCGAGGTACTTCGTCAGCACGAAGTTGTGGTAATCGAGCGTGGCGCGCAGCTTCTCGGCCAGTTCGGCCGGATAGCGCAGGTCGGCGACGCGGATGCCGCGACGCGCGACCTTGTCTTCGTAGGCCGGGCCGATGCCGCGACCGGTGGTGCCGATGGCGTCCTTGCCGGCGGCCTTCTCGCGCGCCTGATCCAGCGCGATGTGGTACGGCATGATGATCGGCGTGGCCGGACTGATCTTCAGCCGGCTGCGCACGTCGACGCCGTTGGCTTCGAGCTCGGCGATCTCCTTCTGCAGCGCGCCGGGATGCAGCACCACGCCGTTGCCGATCAGGCAGAGCGCGTCGTCGCGCAGGATGCCGGAGGGGATCAGGTGCAGGACCGTCTTCTTGCCGCCGATCACCAGCGTGTGGCCGGCGTTGTGGCCGCCCTGGAAGCGCACGACGGCGCCGATGTCCTGGGTGAGCAGATCGACGATCTTGCCCTTGCCCTCGTCGCCCCACTGGGCACCCAACACCACGACCGACTGACCCATGACCTGACTCCGGAAAGCACGTTGTAGGAGCGCCGGAAGGCGCGACCTTGCCGCGAGTCGACCCGGGACGCGGATCGCGCCTTCCGGCGCGCCCGCGTGGACCGACCCCCGACACGGAAAAAGCCGGCGGGGCGTGGGCCCCGTCCGGCTTTTGTGCATTATCCGGGTTTTCGGCGCGGGGACCACCCTCGCGTCCCGGAATTCCCGGCCGGGGGATGAACGGCGAGCCGCCCCTCCCCCTTCCAGGGACGCGTCAGCGCGTGCCCGCCTTGCCCTGCTGGCGGTCGACGTAGTCATCGACGCCGTTCCTGTCGGTGTCGAGGCGGCGGCCGGTGACCTGGTAGTAGGTCCGGCTGGACAGCGGGCCACGGACATAGCGCTTCTGGGTCGGATCCCAGTACGTGGCCTGCGGATCGACGCTCTCGCCGATGAAGTACATCGTGGTCGAGGGGAACAGATCGATGTTGGTGCCCGGGAAGCAGTCGGTCGTGTCGGGACCGCCGCCCAGCCGGTCGCCGAGCGCCTTCAGGCAATCCTCCGGCGTGATCACCTCGTAGACGTGGCGCTTCTGGTCCAGCCGTGCGATCGGCAGGCTCAGGCCACGGCCCGGGTCCACGCTGGCCTTGTCGACCAGCGTGCGCGTCGTCTGCGGCCAGGGCTCGAACGGCATGCCGGTGAAGTCGGCGATGCGCCCGTCGCGCACCATCTGGTCCAGTGCGACCACCCGCGGCAGTTCGCGCATCTGCAGGTTCGCCAGTTGCAGCGGCGCTTCGCCGAGGTTGAACACGCCCAGGTTGAGGTTGCCACCGATGGTGTCGAGGGTGCCGGCGTCGAACGCGTGCAGGCGCGGGTTGAGCGACATCGCGGTGCCGCCCGAATCGCGCAGGATCACATCCTTGATGACGATCGGGTTGGGCGTACTCAGGCTGAAATTCACGGAGGTGAACGTCGCGCCGATGTGGAACAGCACGCCGCCGGGCGCCTGCCCCGGCGTGCCGACGCAGCTGCCGGGGTTGGGCGTGTTCCAGCGCAGCGTGTACGGGTAATACGTGCCGCCCTGGAACGTCTGCGCGGGGCCGGTCGGACCGATCACGGTCGGGTTGATCCACGGACTGGAGCAGCCCGCGAACGACCACGCCAGCACCGGGGGCGTGGCGGAGGGATAGAGCACGGTCATGTCGAGACTGTAGGCCGCGGCCGCGTTCGGATTGACCATGTCCCAGTTCCACATCGTCTGCAGCGACAGGCCGACGTTGGCCGCCAGCGTGGAGAACTCACCGTCGCTGAAGTGGCGACGATAGCCGGCGCGGTCCTCGGCATTGAGGCTGCCGCCTGCGGGCATGACGTGGTGCTTGTAAGTGTCCTCGTCCGGCGCGAGGGTGGTGTTGTGCGCGAGGCCGTAGTTGTGGCCGGCTTCGTGCGCGGCGGTGCCGCCGATCGAGTTGGCCCAGCGATCGAGCGTGGAGTTGGCGCCGTTGAGTGCACCGCCCGGGCCGCCGGTCCAGTCCTGGTAGGTCTTGCCCCAGACGTAGGAATAATCGACGGCCGTGCCGTCGCCGGTGTCCACGTTCTGCGCCAGGCCGAACAGGCCGTCGGTGATGTCGGACTTGGTCGTCACCGCCACGGTGTTGCGGCGCGGGAAGGTCGCGGGCGGCAGCGTGGCGGTCGGGATGACCTGCACGTTGAATTCGCAGTAGTCGAGTTCGACCACGTGCGTGATCGCATCGCGCAGCGCGGTGGTGGTGCCGGTATAGCTCGGCAGGTCGGCCGCGTTGAATGCCGCCGCGGGATTCGTCGCCGAAGCGGCCGAGAAACCGAACGACGGGTAAGTCAACGGCGCGTTGGGATAGAGCAGATAGAGCTTGTTCGCCTTGTTGGCGGGGTTGTAGGCGAGGCAGGTGGCCGCCTGGGCACCGCCGGCGAGCGACAGCAGGGCCAGCGCCAGCCCGGTACGACGCAGCATCCTGCTGCGCGCGCGCATTTCGATCGTGTCATTCATAACGTGTCTCTCCATAGGAACAGCGAATCGAACGCCGACGCGACCGGTCGATCCTCGCCGGCGACATCGCGAGACGACGTGCGCGATCCATGATCGTCGATGCGTCTCGCGCAGCCATCCTTGCGCGCGCGCGATGCGAACGGAAGGACGAAAGCGGGAACGAATCGCATGCGAACGCGAGAAAGCGTGATGGGCACCCGTTCGCGGATGCCGACCGTGTCGATGCGGATCAACCGCGACGCGGCGGATGGGAACCAAGCGATCCGGTGTCGATGACGACAGCACCAGGCATGCGCAGCCGTCGCATCACGGCGCGCCGACAAGCGTCGTGCAAGAAGCACGACAACGCACCATCGGACACGGCGACGTGCGGAAGGGCGACCCGGAGGCCGGTCATGGATGCACGCGTGGCTGACGGGAAGAGAACGATGTCAGCCGGCTGATGCGGGCCTGGCGTGTCGCGAGGATGCGCGCGCGAGCGAAGCCTTCGCCGCCATGAAAGACAAACGCCGTCCTCGCACCGGCGAGGAAGGCGTCGAGATCGCACATCGCCGCGGGTCCCCGCTTTCGCGGGGATGACGGGACCGGCATCGGTCCCGCCGCTTCAGCGATCGCTGCGCATGTACTGCAGGAACGGATCGTCCTTGTCGAGCACGATCACCGACTGGCCGTCCTTGAACGAGGCGCGGTAGGCCTCGAGGCTGCGCTGGAAGGCGTAGAACGACGGGTCGGCGCCGGCGGCGCTCCCGTAGATGCGCGCAGCTTCGGCGTCGCCTTCACCGCGCAGTTTCTGCGCGTCGCGCTCGGCCTCGGCGAGGATCACCGCCTGGTCGCGGTCGGCCTGGGCGCGGATCTCGTTGGCCTGCTCCGCGCCCTCGGCGCGCAGCTTGCTCGCGACCTGCTGGCGCTGCGCGCTCATCCGGCGATAGACGTCGCGGATGACCTGGCTGTCGGTCGGCAGGTCGATCTGCTTGATCCGCAGGTCGATGATCGTCACGCCCAGCGTCGCGGCGCCCTTGTTGATCGTGGCGAGCTGCGTCCCCGCGAAGGTGCCGCGCTCGCCGGACACCACCTGGGACAGCGTGCGGGTGTTGATCTCGCTGCGCAGCGCGTCCTTGATGATCGGTTCGAGGCGGGCGACCGCAGCGGATTCGTCGCCGGCGGTCGCACGGTAGTAGGCGCGCACGTCCTTGATCCTGCCGACGGCGAAGAAGTCGACATTGACGTCCTTGCGCTCGGAGGTCAGGTAGCGCTCGGGCTCGGCCGGCAGCACCAGCAGGCGGGTGTCGTAGATGCGCGCGCTCTCGACCAGCGGCACCTTGAAGTGCAGGCCGGGCCGGAGGTCCGTGCGCACGACCTTGCCGAGGTTGAGGACGATCGCGGTATGGCCTTCCTGGACGACGAAGGTCGAGCTCAGCAGCGCGAACAGGGCGACCAGCGCGGCGGGAATCCAGAGCGGGAATCTCATCGGCCTTCTCCATCGCGGCTGCCGCGCGGTCTGCGCACGGGGTCTTCGTCGGGCGTGCTGGTGACCGCGGGCGCGACCATCTCGGGCGGCGGCGCGGACATCGCCGGGGCGGGCGCGGCCGCCTGGCCGGGCGCGACCGGCAGGTAGAGCAGTTGGCGACTGTCGCCGCCGATCACCTTCCGGTTCTGCGCCAGCACCTGCTGCACGGTCTCCAGCCACAGCCGCTTGCGGGTGACCTCGGGTGCGCCGCGGTACTGCTGCAGCAGCAGGCTGAAGCGCGCGGCATCGCCGGTCGCGCGGGCGATGGACGCCGTCTTGTAGCCCTCGGCGACGGTGCGCGTGCGCGCGGCCTCGCCGCGGGCCTCCGGCACGATCTTCGCGGCGTAGGCGCGGGATTCGCTGATCAGGCGATCCTTGTCCTGTTGGGCGCTGTTGACGTCGTCGAACGCGGGCTTGACCTCTTCCGGCGGCCGCGCATTCGGCAGGTTGAGCTCGGTCACCACCAGGCCGGTCGTGTAGTCGTCGAGCGACTTCTGAAGGCGCGTGCGCGCAGCCACCGCGAGCGCGTCGCGAGCGCCGAGCACGGTGTCGAGCGGCGAGCGGCCGACCTGCTCGCGCACCGAGCTGAGCGTGGCTTCCTGGAGCACGTCCTCCGCGTCGCGGGTGCCGTACAGGGCCTGCCGGGCATCGCCGATCCGGTACTGCACGTTGAACTCGACGTTGACGATGTTCTCGTCGCTGGTCAGCACCGGCACGGTGCCGCTCCAGGTCTTGATCTCGGTGGCGTTGATCTTGCGCACCGTCTCGATCGGCCAGGGCAGCTTGAAGCCGGGTCCCGGGGACATGATCCGCGAGAATTCGCCGAAGCGCAGGACGACGCCGCGCTCCTGCTCGGTCACCAGCACGAAGCTGGAGAAGGCGAGCCACAGCGCCACCAGCACCGGGATCCAGCGCAGCGGATTGCCTGCGCCGCCACCGCCGCCGTCGAACAGCCCGCGCAGCCGCGCGAGCCAGTCTTCGCCGCCGCCATCGCCGGGACGCTTGCGGCGCGCGTTCCAGGGGTCGCGCCCGCCGCCGGAGGGGGATTTGTCGCCGTTACCAGGGGTGCCGTTGCCGGGTGTATTCCAGGCCATGCCTGCTCCGAAGCCGATATGCCACGCCGGGATGCGGGCGAGACCGGCAGTTTACAAGGTGTCGTCGTCCGTGCCCCGCGGCAACAGCGGCTCCAGCGCGTCGCCATCGGGGCCGGCGGCCAGTTTCTCGGCATCGCCCAGGGCCAGGTCGAGGTCCAGCGTCCAGCCGCCGTCGTCCTCGTGCGCCTCCGCGCGCACGGCCTCGAGCGCGTACAGGCGGGCGCGCAGCGCCCCCGCGCGTGCGGGCAGGCGCACCCGGCCGAGCGCGCGGCGCAGGCCCAGTCGCGCGACCAGCGCATCGCGCAGCAGGTCGAGGCCGAGGCCATCGCGGGCCGAAAGCCAGACGCGTTCGCGCGCGACCTCGTCCAGGCCGTGATCGACGGCCTCGCCTTCCTCGGTCGGCCGCACCGCGGGATCGTGTCGCGGCACCGCGCCCTCGATCCGGTCGATCTTGTTGAACACCAGCAGCTGCGGGATGTCGCCGGCGCCGACTTCGGCCAGCACCGCGTCGACCTGGCGGATGCGGTCGTCGCGATGCGGGTCGGCCGCGTCGATGACGTGCAGCAGCAGGTCGGCCTCGCGCGCTTCGGACAGGGTCGAGCGGAACGCGGCGACGAGGTCGTGCGGCAGGTCGCGGACGAAGCCGACGGTGTCGGCCAGCATCGCCGCACCGCCGGACAGCGCGATCCGGCGCACGGTGGGGTCGAGCGTGGCGAACAACTGGTCGGCGGCGTAGGCGCCGGCGCCGGTCAGCGCGTTGAACAGCGTGGACTTGCCGGCGTTGGTGTAGCCGACCAGCGCCACCCGCGGCAGTTCACTGCGCACGCGGGCGCGACGCATCTGGGTGTGCTGCACTTCGACCTTGTCGAGCCGGCGCTGCAGCTGCTCGACGCGCTTCTGCAGCAGGCGGCGATCGGTTTCGAGCTGGGTTTCGCCGGGGCCGCGCAGGCCGATGGAACCGCCGCGCTGGCGTTCGAGGTGGGTCCAGCCGCGCACGAGGCGCGTGGCCATGTGCCGCAGCTGCGCGAGTTCGACCTGCAGCTTGCCTTCGTGGCTGCGCGCGCGCTGGGCGAAGATGTCGAGGATCAGGCCGGTACGGTCGACCACGCGGCGGCCGAGCGCCTTCTCGAGGTTGCGCTCCTGCACGGGCGAGAGCGTGTGGTTGACCAGCACCAGGTCGGCGCCGGTGGCGTCCGCGGCGACCTTGGCCTCTTCCAGCTTGCCGCTGCCGATCAGCATGGCGGCATTGGGGCGGTCGATGCGGGCATGCAGCAGCGCCGCGACGGTGGCGCCGGCGGAGCGGGCGAGATCGGCGAATTCCTCCAGCACGTCGGCCTCGGGCGGGCCACCGGCGTGGGGCTGGATCAGCAGCGCGGTCTCGCCCTTGCGGGATCGTTCGAACAAACCGGGAGTTCCACGGGACAGGACGCGCAGTATGCCGTCTGCGGCGCCGGAGCGCCGCACCCGGACGGGCCGGGATCGCCACGGACACCCGGACGGGCGTCCGCGGCGTCAGTCGCGATCGTCAGTCCTGCTCGTCCATCGGGCCACCCGGCGCGTCGTCCGACTCGGTGGCGTGCACGTAGCCGCCGCCCGGGCCCACGCGCACGTTGCGCGCCGGCACGACGGTGGAGATGGCGTGCTTGTAGACCATCTGGCTGACGGTGTTGCGCAGCAGGACGACGAACTGGTCGAAGGATTCGATCGTGCCCTGCAGCTTGATGCCGTTGACGAGATAGATGGAGACCGGAACGCGCTCGCGGCGCAACGCGTTCAGGAAAGGATCCTGCAAAGACTGCCCTTTCGACATGGTGCTCCCCGTTCTGGGTCTTGTTATTGGCTGGAACATGACTGCGGTGATTGCTCTGTTGTCGAGAAATGCGACAAGCCGGCCTTGCGCCCGTGACGGCGACGCGGCACTCCCCTGCCGGACCCCGATGGTTGCA
Source organism: Pseudomonadota bacterium (assembly GCA_023392975.1). GTDB lineage: Bacteria > Pseudomonadota > Gammaproteobacteria > Xanthomonadales > Xanthomonadaceae > Lysobacter_I. The sequence goes on from JAEWNA010000108.1 coordinate 12,638, forward strand.
TAAATGGCAGCTGACCGGAAGCCGGCCGATGGGGTCAGTCGATGGCGGCGGTCGCGGAGAGGAAGCCGTTGAGCGCCATTTCAAGACGATCGCGGGCGTTTTCCGGATCGAACCAGCGCAGGTCGTGCTGCCCGCGCAGCCAGGTGAGCTGGCGCTTGGCGAGCTGGCGGGTGGCGAAGATGCCGCGATCGCGGAAGGTCGCGGCATCGGTGGCACCGTCCAGATGCTCCCAGGCCTGGCGGTAGCCGACCGCGCGCAGCGCCGGCAGGTCCAGCAGCGCCGGATGGTCGCGCAGCGCCGGCAGCGCGCGCAGGGCGCGGACCTCGTCGAGGAAACCGGCGGCCAGCATGGCATCGAAGCGGCGCTCGATCCTGGCGTGCAGCACCGCACGATCGGCCGGGGCGATCGCCAGCCGCAGCACCCGGCACGGAAAGCGCGGTCCGGCCGCGGCGCCGCGCTGCCAGGCGCTGATCGGCCGCCCGCTGACCCGGTAGACCTCCAGCGCACGCCGGATGCGCTGCGGGTCGGTGGCGTGGATGCGCGCGGCGGCGACGGGATCGACTCGCGCCAGCTCATCGTGCAGCGCCGCCCAGCCGCGTTCGGCGGCCTCGGCGTCGAGCCGGGCGCGCACCGCGTCATCGGCCTCGGGCATCGCCGACAGGCCGTCGAGCAGCGCGCGGAAGTACAGACCGGTGCCGCCGGCGAGGATCGGCAGTCGCCCGCGGGTGACGATGTCCTCGACCGCAGCGCGCGCATCGGCGGCGAACTCGGCCGCCGAATACGGCTGCCACGGATCGCGGACATCGATCAGGTGGTGCGGCACGGCCGCCAGTTCCGCCGCCGTCGGCTTGGCCGCACCGATGTCCAGCCCGCGATAGACCAGCGCCGAATCGACGCTGACGATCTCGCCGCCGAACCGCGCCGCCCAGTCCAGCGCGAGCGCGGTCTTGCCCGACGCGGTCGGGCCCATCAGCGCGATGGCGAGGGGGCGGGTGTCGGCGGGCATGCTTAGAGCGTGCCGAAGCGCGCCGCATCGCCCTCGGAGGCGACGACCTCGAACGCGCGCAATGCCGGCCAGACGGGCGGATGCGCACGGATCCATTCGGCACCGAGGTAATCCATGCACGATTTGCCATCCAGCAATCGCACCAAGGCCTCGGAAGAATCCGCCTGTAGCAGGTCATGTGCCCGGCCCATGACCTCCTCCGCTTCAGGCGAGGCATCTGTCCCCAGTGCCTCGCCCCATTCCTTCTGAATGGCCGACACCACTAGTCCCCCTGCCTTCCGCAAAGGCGAACGCTGTCGCGGCATGCATCAGTACCCATGTACCTTCAGCGTCTCCTGCACGCCGCGGTGCCGGAACAGCACGTCGTCGGACGGCGGCTTGCCGAGCCGGCTGACGACGACGATCGCGACGATCGCGGCGATCACGCCCGGCACCATTTCGTACAGGCGGCTGCCGTACTGCTTGACCGCGATCTCCTTCCACAGGATCACGGTCGCGGCGCCGGCGATCATGCCGGCGAGCGCGCCGTTGCGGGTCATGCGTCCCCAGAACAGCGAGCACAGCACCACCGGCCCGAACGCGGCACCGAAGCCGGCCCAGGCATACGACACGAGGCCGAGCACCTTGCTGTCCGGGTCGCGCGCGATCCAGATCGCCAGCAGCGCCACCGACAGCACCATCGCGCGGCCGAACCACACCAGTTCGCGCTGGCCGGCCTTCGGGCGCAGGAAGCCCTTGTAGAAGTCTTCGGTCAGTGCGCTGGAGCACACCAGCAACTGGCAGGACAGCGTGCTCATGATCGCGGCGAGGATGGCCGAGAGCAGCACGCCGGCGACCCACGGGTTGAACAGCACGCTCGCGAGCTGGATGAAGACGCGCTCGGAATTCTCGGCGACCGGACCGACCTGGTCGGGATGTTCGGCGAAGTAGGCGTTGCCGAAGAAGCCGACCGCCATCGCACCGAGCAGGCACAGCACCATCCAGCTCATGCCGATGCGGCGCGCCTTGGGGATGGTGGTCAGCGAGTCGGCCGCCATGAAGCGCGCCAGCACGTGCGGCTGGCCGAAATAGCCCAGGCCCCACGCCAACAGGGAAACGATGCCGATCGCCCCCAGCGTGCCGCCCTTGAACCAGTCGAGCTTGCCCGGGTCGACCTGTTCGATCAGCGCGAGGCTCGGCGACAGCCCGCCGCTGCCGAGCACGACCATGATCGGCGTCAGCACCAGCGCGAAGATCATCAGCGACGCCTGCACGGTGTCGGTCCAGCTCACCGCGAGGAAGCCGCCGATCAGCGTGTAGAGGATGGTCGCGGCCGCGCCCCACCACAGCGCCTGCGCATACGGCACGCCGAACACGCTTTCGAACAGCCGCGCGCCGGCGACGATGCCGCTGGCGCAGTACACCGCGAAGAACACGAGGATGACCACGGCCGAAAACACGCGCAGCAGCTTCTGGCGGTCTTCGAAGCGGTGGGTGAAATAGTCCGGCAGCGTCAACGCGTTGCGGGTGCGCTCGGTGTAGACGCGCAGCGGGCCGGCGACGAACTTCCAGTTGCACCAGGCGCCAGCGACCAGCCCCAGCGCGATCCACGCCTCGGACACGCCGCCGGCATAGAGCGCGCCCGGCAGGCCCATCAGCAGCCAGCCGCTCATGTCGGACGCACCGGCCGAAAGCGCGGTGACCACGCTGCCCAGCGAGCGTCCGCCGAGGATGTAGTCGTCGAAGCTGCGGGTCGAGCGCCAGGCCCACACGCCGATCAGGATCATGGCGACGAGGTAGACGCCGAAGGTGATGAGCAGCGGCTGGCCTGCGGTCATGCGCGGTTCCGGGCGGCGATCGGGCGGGATCGGGAAGCGGCGAGGATACCCCGGGCCGCCGCCGGGCGTCGCCGGGTTGTACATCGCGCCCGGGGGCGTAGGCTGGCGCCTCGTCCCCGCCCCGACGACGCCCATGCCGGCCTGGAAACGCTACGCCTTCCTGTTCGTGTTCGTGGTCCCGGCGCTGATGCCGACGGCCTCCTGGCTGGGCGCGCGCAGCGGCCGGCCCGACCTGATGGCGTGGTTCCCGCTGTTCTTCCTGTTCGTGCTGCTGCCGCTGGCCGACCACGCGCTGGGCCACGATCCGCGCAATCCCGACGCGGCCGAAACACCGGTGCTCGAGTGCGACCGCTGGTTCGCAGCGATGACGTTGGCGGCGCTGCCGGCACAGTTCGGCGTGATGCTGTGGTCCGGCTGGCACTTCGTCCACACCGTGTCCGGCCCGATCGGCATCGCGGGGTGGCTGCTGTCGCAGGGCATCGTCGGCGGCGTGCTCGCGATCAACGTCGCCCACGAATTGATCCACAAGGACACGCGGCTGGAACGCGCGGCCGGCGGCCTGCTGCTGACCAGCGTCGGCTACCACGGCTTCAAGGTCGAGCACGTGCGCGGGCATCACGTGCACGTGTCCACGCCCGAGGACGCCTCCAGCGCGCGCTTCCGGCAGTCGCTGTGGCACTTCCTGCCCCGCGCCCTCGTCCGCAACACCGCGAACGCCTGGCGGCTGGAGGCGCGCAGGCTCGCCGCGCAGGGGCGCCCGTGGTGGAGCCCGCGCAACGAACTGCTGGGCTGGAGCGCGCTGTGGTGCCTGCTGCTCGCCGGCGTCGCGGGGTGGCTGGGGCCGGTGGGGGCCGTCTACTTCGTCGTGCAGGGCGTCATCGCCGCCTGTGCGCTGGAGATCATCAACTACATCGAACACTACGGCCTGGAACGGCGGCGCCTGCCCGACGGCCGCTACGAGCGCACGACGCACCTGCATTCGTGGAACTCCGACTACCTGCTGAGCAACCTGCTGCTGTTCCACCTGCAGCGGCATTCGGACCACCACGAGACCCCGCGCCGTCGCTACCAGACATTGCTCCATCACGCCGACAGCCCGCAGCTGCCGGGCGGATACGCAGCGATGTTCCTGCTCGCGCTGTGCCCGCCGCTGTGGTTCCGGATCGTGGACCCTCGGGTGCAGGCGTTCCACCGCCGCGAGCCCCCATTGCGCACCTCCTGACGGATCGGCATCCTCGGCCGATCTTCCCGGGGAACGACGCCATGCCGACCGACACGCGCCGCCGCATTGGCGCGCTCGCCCTGCTCTGCCTGCTGCCGATGGCGACGCATGCCGGGGAACTCGCGCGACAGATGATGCCCACGCCGCTGGCACCGGGCGGAACGAGTCGTCTGACCCTCGCGATGCCGTCGACGCTCGATCCCCGCGAAGACGTCTGGGTGGTCTACCGGATGTATGCGATCTCGGCCAAGGACGACCCGAGCGGCGACATCGTCATGAGCGGCAGCTTCGACGGCGTGCAGACGCCGATGGGCGACATGACGGTCGTGTTCTCGGCATCGCGGATGGACAAGACGACCTCCGCGGGCACGATCGGGCAACAGCTCGAAGCGGCCCACGGCAAGCACAGCGATGCCGAACTGGTCGCGACCATGGGCCAGGGGCTGTTCGACGCCTACACCGCGCTCAATCGCAGGCAGGGGGCGATCCTGCAGGGCACGATCCTCAAGACGCTGCCCCCGCCCGGCGAGGAGCGGCCGCCGTTGCTGGTCGAGGTGGAGCGCGACAGCGACCTGCATCCGGCCGGCGTCGAGGTGATCGTCGGCCAGGGCGACCTGCCACCCGACCTGGCGGTCCCGCTCGGGCAGCGACCGGCATTCCGCTTCGGCAAGCTGCTGTTCGTGCTCGCCCTGCTGGGCATTGCGGCATGGTCGATGCGGCGCCTGCGCCGCATGTGAACCGGGGCGCATCCGCCGTCGTCCACAGCGCCTGTGGACAACCTGCGCATGAAGTTGTGGACGAAACGCTGCAGCCCCGGCACCGTGCGGCCCGCAGACGATTGGCGCAATTTTCGCCACTTGAAACGCGCGATCGCAGTGGCGAAAATTCCGCCAATCGTCTGCAGGGCCCGCCACGACTGGGCTGCAGCAGGTTGTCCACAGGATTGCCCCACCGCTTGCCCACAACCCTTGTGGGCAAACGCAACGCAAGAACTCAGGCGTGCTGCGACGGACGAATCGTCGCGGTGTTCACAGGTGCGGACGCGTCAATCGTCGCGTCCGCACCGTGATCGAAGAACAGGCGACGCAGGCTCAGTCGCACTTGTGCGCGGCGCGGAGCAGCGCGTTGCAGGCGGCCTGGTTGGTCTTGCCCTGGTCGCGCGACCCCTTGGTGAAGTCCGTGCAGAGGGCATCGGAACTGCCGGCGGTCCCGAAGGTCGCGATCTTGCCCAGACGCGAGGCTTCGATGATCTGGCACTTGTACGTCTTGCCGCCGTTGGTCCGCACGGTGTACTCGGTGGCCTTCTGCCCCACGTTCGAATCGACCGGCTGCTGCGCGGTCACGACGAACTGGCTCGGCTCCACGCCGATCGCCGTCGAGATCTTCTTCGCGTCCTTGTCGCTGACCGCGATCGGCGAGGACGCCTTCGGCTTGCCGCCCGCGGCGGCCGCATTCGCGCCCTTTCCGGCGGGGGCGGCCGCGGCCCGGCCCTTGCCGCCGGTCGAACCGGAGAACTGGGTGCACAGCGCGTCGGCGTTGCCGGCGGTGCCGAACGAGAAGAACTTGCCGGCGCGCGAAGCCTCGATGATCTGGCACTTGTACGTCTTGCCGCCGTTGGTGCGGACGGTGTACTCGGTGGTCTTCTGGCCGGCGTTGGAATCGACCGCCTCCTGGTTGGTGACGGCGAAATCGCCCACTTCCTCGCCGATCGCCATCGAGATCTTCTTCGCGGCCTTGTCGCTGATCTCCACCGTCCCCTTGTCGCCGGAATCCGCGGGGGGCGTCTCGGCCGCAGCCGGACGGGTGCGGGCGCCCGCACCGGCGGCAAGCGTGCCGGCCAGCAAGGCGAGGAAGACGAGGGTGGTCGCGTGGGGGCGTTTCATGGTCAATCTCCTGATCGATCGAAGCGGATCGTCCTGTCCGGGCGCTTCCTCGCGCATGCCTTGCGGCATCCGTTCTGGCCATCGCCTGGGCCGGAACAACATGGCAGCCATACTGTGTCAGGGTCGTGGCTTTCGCAACCGGGCGGTCTTCACGAAACGGGACTTGCGGCCTGGATGTCGCGCCAGCAACGCGCCTGCCGGCGCTTCGACAGGACCGGCGCGTCAGTCCTCGTCCGGCCAGCGGATGCCCGCGGCGACCGGCTTCGCTTTCGGCATCGGCACCGATGCCACCGCATGCCAGACCTTCAGTGCGTCGACGGTCGCGGCCACGTCGTGCACGCGCACCAGCGCCGCGCCGCGCTGCACCGCGATCAGGTGCGCGGCGACGGAACCGGAGACGCGATCGCGCAGGTCGTCACGACCGGTCAGCTCGCCGATCGTGCGCTTCCGGGACAAGCCGGCCAGCACCGGCACGCCGAGGTCGGCGAAACGCTCGAAGCGTGCGAGCAGCGCGAGGTTGTGCGCGGTGGTCTTGCCGAACCCGAAGCCCGGGTCGACCACGATCCGCTTCTTGTCGATGCCGGCCATCTCGGCCGAGAAGATCCGCTCGGCGAGGAAGCGATGGACGTCGGCGACCACATCCTCGTACTCGGGCGCGTCCTGCATCGACCGCGGCTCGCCCTGCATGTGCATCAGCACCACCGGCACGCCCAGCGCCGCGGCCGCATCGAGGGCGCCCTCGCGCCGCAGCGCGCACACATCGTTGATCATGCTGGCACCGGCCGCGACCGCGGCGCGCATCACCTCCGGCTTCGAGGTGTCGATGCTGATCGGCAGCGTCGTCGCCTGCGCCAGCCGTTCGATCACCGGGATCACCCGCGCCAGCTCCTCGTCGACGGACACGTCCGCCGCGCCTGGCCGGGTCGACTCGCCGCCGATGTCGAGCAGGTCCGCGCCCTCGTCCGCGAGCCGGAGCGCATGCGCGACCGCAGCCTCGACCGTGGCGTGTTCGCCGCCGTCGGAGAACGAATCCGGGGTGACGTTGACGATGCCCATCACCCGCGGGCGATCGAGGGCCAGCACGCGACCTGCACAGTCGAGCCGGGGAGCGATGTCGAACATGGGCACCGGAAACGAGGAAAGGCCAGAGTGGACTCTGGCCTTTCGGGATGCGGCTGGCAAGCGCGGGGACGCGCCGGAATGAGGCGCGCCGGAATCCCGGCGCCGGGATCAGGTGGTCTCGGCGGGACCGCCGATCGCCGGGGCCTGCGGCCTGGGCAGGCTATCGTCCTTGTCCTTGTCGACCTTTTCGGCGCCCACCGGCGGACGCGGCGTGCGGCCTTCCATGATGTCCTTCACCTGGTCGGCATCGATCGTTTCCCACTCCATCAGCGCGGCGGTCATCGCTTCGACGATGTCGCGCTTGCTTTCGAGGATCTGCCGCGCGACTTCGTACTGCTCGTCGAGGATGCGGCGGATCTCGGCGTCGACCTTCTGCTGCGTCGCCTCGGAAATGGTCTTGTTCTGCAGGCCGAAGCCGGAATCCTTGTCGTCGGCGTAGACCATCGTGCCCAGCGCGTCGGACATGCCGTAACGGGTCACCATGGCGCGCGCCAGCTTGGTCGCCCGCTCGAAATCGTTCGAGGCGCCGGTGGACACTTCGCCGACGAAGATCTCCTCGGCGAGACGGCCGCCGAACAGGATCGACAGCTCCTCGAGCATCTTGTCCTTGTACATGCTGAACTGGTCGTGCTCCGGCAACTGCCAGGTCACGCCCAGCGCCCAGCCGCGCGGCATGATCGTGACCTTGTGCACCGGGTCGGCCTTCGGCAGCGACATCGCGACCACGGCGTGGCCGGACTCGTGATAGGCGGTCTTGCGGCGGTCTTCCTCGCGCAGGACCATGCTGCGGCGCTCGGGACCCATGTAGATCTTGTCCTTGGCGTCCTCGAAGTCCTGCATCTCCACTTCGCGCTTGTTGCGGCGCGCAGCGAACAGCGCGGCCTCGTTGACGAGGTTGGCGAGATCGGCGCCCGAGAAGCCCGGCGTACCGCGCGCCAGCACCTCGGGGCGCACGTTGTCGCTCAGCGGGACCTTGCGCATGTGCACGCGCAGGATCTGCTCGCGGCCCTTGATGTCGGGCAGGCCGACCATGACCTGGCGGTCGAAGCGGCCCGGGCGCAGCAGCGCCTTGTCGAGCACGTCGGGGCGGTTGGTCGCGGCGATCACGATCACGCCCTCGCCGCCCTCGAAGCCGTCCATCTCGACCAGCATCTGGTTGAGGGTCTGCTCGCGCTCGTCGTGGCCGCCGCCCATGCCGGAGCCGCGATGGCGACCGACGGCGTCGATTTCGTCGATGAAGATGATGCACGGCGCGTGCTTCTTGGCCTGCTCGAACATGTCGCGCACGCGGCTGGCGCCGACGCCGACGAACATCTCGACGAAGTCGGAGCCGGAGATGCTGAAGAACGGCACCTTGGCCTCGCCGGCGATGGCGCGCGCCAGTAGCGTCTTGCCGGTGCCCGGCGGGCCGACCATCAGCACGCCGCGCGGGATCTTGCCGCCCAGCTTCTGGAAGCGGGTGGGGTCGCGCAGGAACTCGACCAGCTCGCCGACCTCCTCCTTGGCCTCCTCGCAGCCGGCGACGTCGGCCAGTGTGACCTTGACCTCGTTCTCGCCCTGCAGCTTGGCGCGGGACTTGCCGAAGCTCATCGCCCCCTTGCTGCCGCCCTGCTGCATCTGGCGCATGAAGTACACCCAGATGCCGATGAACAGCACCCAGGGAAGGATGTTGATCAGGATGTAGAGGATCGACGGCCCGTTGTCGGGCGGGATCCGCGTGATCTCGACGTTCTCGCGCACCAGCACGTTCACCAGCGCGTCGTCGGCGGGACCGTTTGTGGTGCCGGTGGAGCCGTCCTTGCGCTCGAAGCGCAGGGCATTGCCCGACAGGCCGCTCTCCTCGGTGTAGGTCACGGACTTGACCTGGCCGGCGTCCACGTCCTTCAGGAACTGCGAATACGTCACTTCCTGCGGCGCCGCCTGGCCGGCGGTGCGCGGCCCGAAGGCCTGGAACACCACCATCAGCACGACGGCGACCACCACCCACATCAGCAAGTTCTTGGCCAGATCGTTCATGTACCGCTACACCTCTCGCCCGTGGGCATTCATCTCGTCGGCGCGCCGGCCACGTGCCAGCGCGTACACCTCCGGAGACCGCTTGCGCGAGGCCTCCGGCTTGCGGATCGACACCTTCTCATACCTCCGGCGAAGATCGCGCACGTAGTCATCGAAACCCACGCCCTGGAACAGCTTGATCAGGAACGTCCCGCCGGGGCGCAGGTGCCGGTCGGCAAAATCCATCGCCAGCTCGGCAAGGTACATGGCGCGCGGCATGTCGACCGCATCCACTCCACTCTTATTGGGGGCCATGTCGGAGAGCACAAGGTCGACCGGCTGCCCGTCCAGCATGGATTCAAGCCGTGAGAGGACCCCATCCTCCCTGAAGTCCCCATGAAGGAACTCGACCCCGGCCAGCGGCGGCATCTCCAGGATGTCCAGCGCCAGCACCCGCCCGGTGTCGCCGAGTTCGCGCCGGACCCACTGCGACCACCCGCCCGGGGCGGCCCCCAGGTCGACCACGGTCATGCCGGGGCGCAGCAGGCGGTCGCGCGCGACCAGTTCCTCCAGCTTGTACACCGCGCGCGAGCGCATGCCTTCCGCGCGCGCCCTCTTCACGAACGGGTCGGAATGGTGCTCCTTGAGCCAGCGCTGGCTGCTCTTGCTGCGGGCGGGCATGGGCGGGCGCGGGATGGGCGGCCCTGCATGATACCCTGCGCGCCCTCCACGAACCTTGCTGCCAGCTGCCATGTCGACCGTCCTCACCCCGGCCCAGACCCGATTCCTGCGCGGCATGGCCCACGGCCTGCGCGCGATGCTCCAGGTCGGCGGCAAGGGGGTCACCGACAACCTGGTGGCGGAGCTGGACCTGGCGCTGGAGCACCACGAGCTGGTGAAGGTGAAGGTCGCCGCGGCCGAGCGCGAGGAACGCGACGCCATGATCGCCCGCCTCGCCGACGCCACCGGGGCGGCGCTGGTGCAGCGCATCGGCCACACCGCGGTGTTCTACCGGCCCAGCCGCGATCACCGGGAAATCGTCCTCCCGCGCTAGGATGCGGCGATGGACCTGATCCTGGAAAACCCCGACTACGACTACTTCCTGCGCGGCGCCGACGCCCGGCAGGCCCTGGTCAACGACCGGCGGCTGCACGCCAGCTTCCTGGTCTCGCCGAACCGGCTGGTGGAAGGCTGGCCGGTGCGCGATGTGTTGGCGATGCGGCCCGAGGACCTCGAGCCGGCGCTGGAACTCGGGCCCGAGGTGGTGCTGCTGGGCACCGGTGGGCACCAGGCATTCCCGCCCCCGGCGGTGATGGCCGCCTGCCTGCAGCGCGGCATCGGCCTGGAGGCGATGACCAATGCCGCCGCTGCGCGCACCTACACGGTGATGGCGAGCGAGGAGCGCAAGGTGGTGGCGGCGTTCATCCTGCCGGGCTGACCGCGCCCGCGGCGCGGCGCCCGTCCACGGACTAACGCTTCGGCAGGTACAGCAACGGATCGACCGGCTTGCCGTTGTAGCGGATCTCGAAGTGCAGCATGTCCCGCGAGGCGCCACTGCGGCCGACCTCGGCGATCTGCTGCCCGCCCTTGACCAGCTCGCCCTCGTTGACCATCCGGTTGCGGTTGTGGCCGTACGCGGACAGCCACTGGTCGCTGTGCTTGATGATGATCAGCTCGCCGTAGCCCACCAGCCCGGAACCGGAGTACACGACGGTGCCGTCGGCGGTCGCGCGCACCGGCGCGCCGCCGGTGGCGGCGATGTCGATGCCCTGGCGGGTCGGGTCGCCGTCCCGGTAGGAGCTGAGCAGGTTGCCGTCCACCGGCCAGCTCCACTTGATCGAATTGGCGACGGCCTTCCCCGTCGGCGTCGGCGCCGGCCTGCTCGCCGGGGGCTGCGGCCTGGTGGCGGGCGGCGAGGAGGAAGGGCGGGTGCCTGCGGTGCTGCGCGGCGGCATCCGCCCCGCATTGGAGTCGGGGTAGAGCTTCAGGCGCTGGCCCGGGTAGATCGTGTACGGCGGCGGGATGTTGTTCCAGGCCGCCAGGTCCAGGGTGCTGATGCCGTTGTTGGTGGCGATGCGGTAGAGGTTGTCGCCTCGCTTGACCACGGTGGTCGCCCCGTACTTCGGGGTCGACCCGGAAGCACTCCCGGTCCGGGTCACGGTGCTGGACGCGCAGGCGGCGATGAGGCAGGCCACCGCCACCAGCGCGACCGGTCGCAGGACGCGCCCCATCCGGGAACCACGGGTCTTGTTGTCGTTGCTCATGCGCCTCGTTGTGCCCTCTGTCCGGGGGTCAGCCGGTGAAGCGTTGCCACAGCCCGTGGGCCAGCACGCCACCGCCGCCGATCAGGATCGCGAAATAGATCATCGTACCGATGTTGGCCAGGTGCCCCAGCAGCACCGCCACGCCGTCGCGCTGGATCAGCCCCACGGCATAGAACAGCAGCGCCAGTGCAGGGAAGGTATTGCTGAAGGGGATGAACCCGAACGGCGCCATCAGCAACAGCGCGGCCAGCACGAAGGCGAGGTTGGTCACCAGCAGCGCCGCGCGCCCGCGCACCAGGAACGGCAGGCGGTGCGGCCGGCTGACC
>JAEWNA010000137.1 GCA_023392975.1 Pseudomonadota bacterium
GGCGCCGGGGTCGCGCTGGCTTCCGGGGCGGGCGTGGCCGGCGTCGCCTCTGCGGGCGGGGTCTCGCGTTTGCAGGCGGGCAGCACGAGCAGGCAGGTCAGCAGGCAGGACAACGACAGCGCGCGCGCGGCGTTCGACGGCATGGCGGGACACTCCGGGACGTGGAAGGACGGAGTGTAGAACGCTGGAACCATCGTCGGCGGGTCAGCCGCGACACGATGTTGCGCGCGCCGGGCTGGTGCGGTGCGTCATCGAGCCGCATGCTTGGCGCATGCCACCCTTGATCGTCTCCCCCCGCCATCCCTGGGGCGCGGCCCTGCGCATGCTCGTCGCCGTCGGCTGTTTCGCGCTGATGGATGCCGGCCTCAAGCTGCTGTCCGCGCACTACCCGCCGTTCCAGGTCGCGTCGCTGCGCGGCGCGGCCTCGCTGCCGTTCGTGCTGGCCTGGGCGCTGGCGACGGTCGGGCCGAGGTCGCTGCTGCGGGTGCGCTGGCCGCTGCACCTGCTGCGCGGGGTGCTGGGCGTGGTGATGATGGTCGCGTTCGTGTACGCGCTGCGCACGTTGCCGCTGTCGACCGCCTACACGCTGTTCTTCGTGGCGCCGATGATGATCACCGCACTCTCGGTCCCGGTGCTGGGCGAACGCGTCGGGCCGCGGCGCTGGGCCGCGATCGCGGTCGGCTTCCTCGGCGTGATGGTGGTGCTGCGCCCGACCGGCGAGGGCGTGCTGACCCTCGCCGGGGTCGCGGTGCTGCTGTCGGCGCTGGGCTACGCGGTCTCGGCGATCACGGTGCGCGTGCTGGCCCGCACCGACAGCAGCCAGGCGATGGTGGTGTGGCTGCTGACCAGCATCGCCCTGGGCGCCGGCGCGCTGGCCGCGCCCGGCTGGGTGCCGGTGGCGGCCGGGGACCTCGGGCTGATCGCCGGCGTCGGCGTGGCCGGTGCGCTCGGCCAGTACTTCGTGACCGAAGCCTTCCGCCACGGCGAGGCTTCGTCGATCGCGCCGCTGGAATACACCGCGCTGTTGTGGGGCGTGCTGCTGGATTTCGGCCTGTGGCACGTGCTGCCGGACGGCGTGACCTGGGTCGGCGCCGGCATCATCGTCGCCAGCGGCCTGTACCTGCTGCACCGGGAGCGGGTGCACCTCGAAGCCGAGCACCCCTGAGCGCGTCCTGTCCTCCCGCGGGCGTGTCCCGCGTATTGCTCCGGTTGTCCGCCACCCAACCACCGGAGTCCCCGCGATGTCCCGCAAGCTTCCGTTGTCGAAGACCGCCCTTGCCCTCGGCCTGACCGCCGCCTGCATCGTGGCCGCCCATGCCGCCCAGTCGCGTCTGCCGTTGCGTGCCGACGCCCCCCGCGGCGTGGCCGCCGACCTGCAGAACTACCCGCAGCAGCGCCTGCTGGCCCAGCGGGCCGGACAGGCCAAGCTCGCGCCGGCCGCCCGCAGCGGCGTCACCGCCAAGCTGGCGCCGCCGCTGTACCCGGTGACCACCGACGAGGTCTACGACGTCGACTCCTTCGGCCGCAACGTGCGCTGGCTCGGCCTGACCAGTGCCTTCGTCAACGTGACGACCGGCTGCCCCAAGCCGACGACGCCGGACGAGTATTGCCAGGAAATGAACCCGGCCGTCGGTGCCACCACCAGCTTCACCTTCAACGACGCCGCGCGCATCAAGCTGCCGAAATACGCCAGCAATTCGATCCTGTGCTACTGGTTCTCGCCGCTGCTCACCTACACGTGGAACAACCCGACCGCGTCCCGGGTCATCGGCCAGTTCCGCTACTCGCCGACCCTGACCATCGAGAATCCGGTGCTGGCCGACCCCAGCCTGATCGATCCGACCACCGGCGCGCCGTTCGGCGGCCAGTTGCAGACCTCGATGACCTCCAGCGAGCTGTTCCAGGAGGCGCTGGAACCCGGCGTGACCCTGACCGAACGCACCCGCGACTCCACGGTGTGCATGGCGGGCCTGATCAGCCACAAGTCGCTGATCGAGAACTACGGCCTGACCCCGGCGCAGGCCGACGACTTCTTCGACAATCCGATGACGGTGAAGATGAACGTCACCGGCAGCGTCCGCTACGTGGCCGATGCCTCGATGGTGTTCGGCTTGCGCATCGTCGGCGACTGACCTGCGCGGCCGTCGCCCGCGCCGCCGGCGCGGGTGCCGGCCCGACGCCACCCGGGCGGCCGCAGGCTGTCCGTTCCGCACCGGGCGCCGCGTTGTGCTCGGTGCCGTCCCCGTACCGGCCCAACCCGGAGCACATCCCATGCAACGCAAGCCTCTCATCGGCCTCGCCGTCGCCGCGGTCCTCGCCTCGCTCGCCGTCCACGCGCAGCAGAAGGCGCCGTCGCGGCACGAGATCGCCGAAGCCGTTTCCTCCGATCTTCCCGTCCGTCGCGCCCAGCCGCAGGCCGGCGCCCGCGCGATGGCGACGAAGGTCGCCGCGGCGCATGCCGGCGTGGCCAAGGCCGCCGGCCCCACCGTCGACGATGTCTACGACGTCGACTCGTTCGGTCGCCCGGTCGTCTACCTCGGCCTGGCCAGCGCCTTCATCAACCTGAGCGACACCTGCCCGACCGATCCGTCCAACCCGGACGAACTGTGCACCGTGCTCAATCCGGCGCCGGCCCTCACCGCCTTCACCTACGAGGATTCCGCCCACATCACGCTGCCGGCGAAGTCGACCAACTCGCTGCTGTGCTACTGGTTCTCGCCGCTGCTCAACGTGACCTGGAGCAATCCCGGCGCCACCCCGGCGCTGGGCCGGCTGCGCTACAACCCGACCCTGACCGTCGAGAACCCGGTGCTGGACGACCCGGCGCTGATCGATCCGACCACCGGCGTGCCGTTCGGCGGCCAGTTGCTCACCTCGATGAGCTCCAGCGAGGTCCTGGTGACGCCGCTGGATCCGGGCCAGACCTTCGCCGAGCGCACCCGCGACTCCACCGTCTGCATGGCGGGGCTGATCTCGAAGCAGGCGCTGATCGACAACTACGGGCTCACCGAGGCCCAGGCGAAGGCGTTCTTCAAGCAGCCGACCACGATCCGCCTCAACGTCAGCGGCAGCGCGCAGAACATCGCGTTCGCCTCGATGGTGTTCGGCCTGCGCATCGTCGGCGACCAGCGCTGAGCGTCCCGTCGCGGTAGTCCCGAAGCCCGGCCCCGTGCCGGGCTTCGTCGTTTGCGGATGCCGTCGCCATGGACGCCGCCGTGCACCGTACGCCGGCGCACGCATGGCGGTGAATACGTTTTCGATCGCCTGCGGCCCTCGTGCGCGGGTCGGGGCGGGGCGCCGCGGTTGGCGTGCGCGCCGCGTGCGGCCACAATAGCCCGTTCCCGCGCCGGGTCCGCCCGCGCCGCGTCATCGAGTCTCCCGCACAAGGCCACGCCATGACCGCATCGAAGGAAGCCCGCGTCCCCGACATCGGCGATTTCACCGACATCCCGGTGATCGAGATCCTGGTCGCCGTCGGCGACACCGTGGCGAAGGACCAGGGCCTGGCGACGCTGGAGTCGGACAAGGCGACGATGGAAGTGCCCGCGCCGTTCGCCGGCGTCGTGCGCGAACTGAAGGTGAAGCTCGGCGACACCGTCTCCGAGGGC
>JAEWNA010000140.1 GCA_023392975.1 Pseudomonadota bacterium
GCCTTGAGCTTGCGCAGGGTCTCGCTGACGTCGCGGGCGATGGCGTTGTCGTGCACTTCCAGCGTCTTGATCACGCCTTCCGGGTTGATGATGAAGGTGCCGCGCAGGGCCAGGCCTTCTTCCTCGATGTGCACGCCGAACGCGCGGGTCAGCTGGTGGGTCGGGTCGCCGACCAGCGGGAACTGGGCCTTGCCCACCGCCGGGGAGGTCTCGTGCCACACCTTGTGCGAGAAATGCGTGTCGGTGGTGACGATGTAGACCTCGGCGTTGGCCTTCTGGAACTCGGCGTAGTTGTTGGCCGCGTCCTCGACCTCGGTCGGGCAGTTGAAGGTGAAGGCGGCGGGCATGAAGATCAGGACCGACCACTTGCCCTTGAGGGTCTCGTCGGTGACCGGGACGAATTCTCCGGCGTGGAAGGCAGTGGCCTTGAAGGGCTGGACCTGGGTGTTGATCAGGGACATCGTGTTCCTCGATGGGTGCGGGTGGTGGGGGTATGGCGACCGGTTCCGATCGCGACCCGCACAGTCTACGGACCTGAATACGATCGATCCAATGAATCCGTTGGATCGTTAAAATAGATAAAAACTATCAATTCCGAGGTTTCGATCCCCGACGCCGAACGCCCTGCTGGCCGGCGGCGGGCGACGTTAAGCTGTCCCGCCCCGCGTCCCGCCCGCCGATGACCGTCGATCCCACAGTCCATGCCCTGCTCCGGGAAGCCGTCGGCCGCGTCGATCCGGTCGATGCGGACCTGCTCCTCGGGCACGCGCTGGGCCGCGCGCGGACCTGGTTGATCGCCCATCGCGACGACCTGGTGCCGTCGGACGCCGCCGAACGCTTCCGGTCGCTGCTCGCCCGCCGCGCTGCCGGCGAGCCGGTGGCCTACCTGACCGGTCGCCGCGGCTTCTGGCGGTTCGACCTCGCAGTCACGCCCGACACCCTCATCCCGCGGCCGGAGACCGAGCTGCTGGTCGAACTGGCCCTCGACCGCCTGCCCGAAGGCCGCGACCTGGCGATCGCCGACCTCGGCACCGGCAGCGGCGCGATCGCCCTCACGCTCGCGCACGAGCGTCCGCGCGCCCGCGTGCTGGCGACGGACGCCAGCGCCGGCGCGCTCGCGGTGGCGCGTGCGAATGCGCAGACGCTGGCGCTCGCGAACGTGCGCTTCGCCGAAGGCGACTGGTGCGCGCCGCTGGCGGGCGAACGCTTCGACCTGATTGCCAGCAATCCGCCCTACATCGCCGAAGGCGACCCGCATCTGGTCGAAGGCGACCTGCGCTTCGAGCCCGCGTCCGCGCTGTCCTCCGGCGCCGACGGCCTCGACGCCATCCGTCGCATCGCCGCCGACGCGCGACGGCATCTGCAGCCGGGCGGCTGGCTGCTGTTCGAGCACGGCTACGACCAGGGCGTGGCCGTGCGTACGCTGCTGGCGTCGCTCGGCTACGCGGAGATCGCCACCGAACGCGACCTGGAGGATCGCGACCGGGTGACGTTCGGCCGCTGGCCGGCCTGAAGGCCTGCGCTACACTCCGATGCCCTGCCAGTCCGCCCCCGAGACGCCCATGCGCACGCTGTATCCCGAGATCGCGCCGTACGACACCGGCACCCTGCAGGTCGACGATCGCCACGTCCTCTACTACGAGCAATGCGGCAACCCGGACGGCAAGCCGGTGGTGATGCTGCACGGCGGCCCGGGCGGCGGTTGCAGCACGAAGATGCGGCGGTTCCACGATCCGGCGAAGTACCGCATCGTGCTGTTCGACCAGCGCGGCGCCGGGCGTTCCACGCCGCATGCGGACCTCGTCGGCAACACCACCTGGGATCTCGTCGCCGATATCGAGACGCTTCGCGAAAGGCTCGGCATCGAGCGCTGGCAGGTGTTCGGCGGCTCCTGGGGTTCGACGCTGGCGCTGGCCTACGCCGAGACGCATCCCGAGCGCGTCACCGAACTCGTGCTGCGAGGCATCTTCATGCTGCGGCGCTGGGAGCTGGAGTGGTTCTACCAGGAAGGCGCCTCGCGGCTGTTCCCGGACGCATGGGAACACTACCTTGCCGCGATCCCCGCAGTGGAACGCGCCGACCTGATCTCGGCCTACCACCGCCGACTGACCAGCGACGACGAAGCCACCCGCCTCGCCGCCGCGCGCGCCTGGGCCGTGTGGGAAGGCGCGACCAGCTTCCTGCACGTCGACGACGATTTCGTCGCCGGCCACGAGGACGCGCACTTCGCGCTCGCCTTCGCCCGCATCGAGAACCACTACTTCGTCAACGGCGGCTTCTTCGAGGTCGAGGACCAGCTGTTGCGCGACGCCCATCGCATCGCCGACATCCCTGGCATGATCGTCCACGGCCGCTACGACGTGGTCTGCCCGATCCAGAACGCCTGGGACCTGCACAAGGCCTGGCCGAAGGCCGAGCTGATGGTCTCGCCGGCGTCCGGTCATTCCGCGTTCGAGGCGGAGAACACCGACGCGCTGGTGCGGGCGACGGATCGGTTCGCGGGCTGACGGTGCCATGCTCAGGGCGCTGTGGGCCCGTTTCACCGGCAACGATGGCCCCGAGCACCGCCAGGACATCCGGCCCGCGACCAGCTTCGATCCGGTGGAAATGGTGTGGCGCGACGATACCCGCATGCCGATTCCGGCGTGGCGGGAGATCAGGAAGTCGGCGCCCGATGCATTGACTGATGTCGAACGCGATGCCTTCTGGAGCGCGGCGGCGGGTCATTGGTTGACGGCGCTCGCGGGGGAGCTGGGCGAGGACTATCGCATCCATCAGTCGCCGGATTTCCTGCTGTTGTCCGCGCTGGAGGATCGGCCCGCCGAATTGCTGCTGACGTTCTGCCAATCGGTGCGCCGCAGGATCCTCCGCAACCTCGGCGAGGTCGCGAAGGCGCGCGTGTTCGGACGACACGTGATCCTCTTGTTCGCGTTCGAGGACGATTACTACGACTACATCTCGCACTACGGCGAGCAGGGCGGCGAGTACGCGATGTCTTCCGGCTGTTTCATCAATGCCGGTTACGGACACTTCGTCCTGTTCGAGGACGAACTGGAACACATGCAGCCGGTGATCGCGCACGAGCTCACCCACTGTCTCCTCATGCATCTGCGCATCCCGGCCTGGCTCAACGAAGGCATGGCCGTGAATACCGAGCATGCGCTGTTCCCGTATCTCGCCGACCCGCGGAACGCGCTGTACCGCCCGGCCGAACTGCGCGCGAAGCACGAGGCGTTCTGGAACGCGGACACCATCCAGGAATTCTGGTCCGGGAAGTCGTTCAAGCGCCCGACGACGGCAACATGCTCTCGTACGACATGGCGAAGCGGATCACTGCCAATGCCGCGCGCGACGAGGCGGCATTCCGCGCCTTCCTGCGCGATGCGCAATACCGGGACGGCGGGCTGTCGGCCGAGCATCACCTCGGCTATCCGCTCGAACACCTCGTGCTGGTGATGCTGGGCGAAGGCGACTGGCGGCCGGCGCCGGAGCGGTGGGTGCAAGGCACCGAGAAAGGCCAGTTCTGAGGTTGTCGATCGGCGGATGGCGAGGGTGGTAGTGAGCGCAGCGGACCCATCATCCGTTGCCTTCGGTCGCCATGACACCTCGATCTCATCTCAAGCAAGATGGTCTGACGACACATCGTTGTCGATGCGGCGGCGTTTCGTCCGTGGTGAGGTTTGCTTCGCTTCCCGCCGCTCATGATGCGGCGAAGCGTTCGATGACGCCGCGCCACAGGCGCTGCGGCGGGATGCCGGCGTGGCCGGATTCCTGCGCGTCATTGCATTCGATGACGATCCAGCCCCCATCCGCGGTCATGGCGATGTCGACGACGAGGAACGGCACTGGCACGCGTGCCGCGACGCGGGCTGCCAATGCAAATCCCTCGTCGAGCCGGTCGCTGCGATACGGCGCCACCTGGTACCAGTACGGGCCGCAGCCGACGCAGGTGCCGTGCAGCCAGAACGTCCTGAATTCCAGCGACGGCCGGATCTTGTTCGGCACGTCGCCGGGCACGGGCGCCAACGGCACGAATTCGCGGAGCACGGGCGGCTGCCAGTGCAGGATCGGGTCGCGGGCGTAGGCCTCGCGGGCGCGTGCGTAGTGCGCGCGATCGCGGATCACTGCGAGGTCGGGGTTGTGGCGACTGGTCTGTCGCGAGCCCTTGAGGAACACCGGCCAGCCGAATTCGGCTTCGACGAGATCGACATCGGGCAGCGCCCCGAACACGCGCGTCCGCGGCGTGCTGTCGGCGATCAGCGGATACCAGCGTTCGATCTCGCTCGCGATGAGGTGCTGGTCGGGATCGTTGATCGCGCGCACGCCCATCGCCAGCGCGTCGGCGTAGGTGGCAGCGTAATCCGCTAGTGCGCCGATGCGCAGGATGCCGGTGATCTCCGCATCGAGGCGATACGGATGGCGGCAGACGAAGTGCAGGCCGAAATCGAAATCGTAGGCGGCGACGCCGGTCGGGCGGGAGAGGAGCGCGAGCCTGTCTTCAATGACCAGCAGCTCGGTGGGGATCGGCATCAGGTCGACGCCTCGAACCCCGCCACCTCCTCTTCCACCAGCAGCGCCTGCAGCTGCGCCGCCGACGCTCGCCGCATCGGTTTCTCGTCGATGCTCGACAGCGGGGCCTGGCGCAGGGCGGCGTGGGGGAGGACGGTGAGGTCGAAGGTCAGCTCCTCGGCGGAGAACAGCCAGATCGGGGCGTCGAGCGCGCGTTCGCGGTCGAGGCGGACGCGGCGGCTGCGGGGTTCGGCCGGGATGCGGTGTTCGTCGAGGAAGCGCGGCACGCTGTCGGCGTCGTCGGTGTAGAGCTGCAGGTGCACGGGCGAGTTGGCGTCGGCGGTGCCTTCGAGCACCGGGCCGACGAGGCGGGCGTCGAAGTCGCCGAAGAAGTCGAGCGCGCGCAGGGCGGCCTCGCGGCGGCGGCGCAGTTCGCCGGTCTGGCTGTCGCCCTGGAACAGGCGCTGGTATTCGCGCAGTGCTTCCTCAATCTCGCGGTTGCGCGGCAGCGAGGCGTCGTCGTGGATGCCCAGGCGGGCGGCGGCCTTGAGCTTGGCCTGGTGGAAGTCGCGGATGCCGGATTCGGCGATCAGCCGGGCGGCTTCGTGGGCGAGCCGGTAGCGGCGCTCTCGGGTCTTCGTTTCGGCGTGTTGGCGGGCGTGGCGCATGAGCATCGTCCCGGCGTGGCCAGGCCCGACTGTAGCGGATGCCCGTGAAATCGCAAACCGGGCGCGACGAGGGCCGCGGGTCGGGCCGGGCC
>JAEWNA010000201.1 GCA_023392975.1 Pseudomonadota bacterium
CTCCATGTCCACCACCCACGCCGGCATCGATCACAGCGGTCACGACGAGCACAAGCAGGGCTTCGTCGAGCGCTGGTTCTTCTCGACCAACCACAAGGACATCGGCACGCTGTACCTCGTGTTCAGCTTCGTGATGTTCATCGTCGGCGCCGCGATGTCGGTCGTGATCCGTGCCGAGCTGATGAAGCCGGGCCTGCAGTGGGTGACGCCCGAGTTCTTCAACCAGATGACCACCGTGCACGCGCTGGTGATGATCTTCGGTGGCGTGATGCCGGCCTTCGTGGGCCTCGCCAACTGGATGGTGCCGCTGCAGATCGGCGCGCCCGACATGGCGCTGCCGCGCATGAACAACTGGTCCTTCTGGATCATGCCGTTCGCCTTCGCGCTGCTGCTGATCACCTTCTTCATGCCCGGCGGCGCGCCCGCCGGCGGCTGGACGCTCTATCCGCCGCTGTCGCTGCAGACCAACAGCCTGTCGTTCGCGATCTTCGCCATCCACATGATGGGCATCAGCTCGATCATGGGCGCGATCAACATCATCGCCACCATCCTCAACATGCGCGCCCCGGGCGTCGACCTGCTGAAGATGCCGATCTTCTGCTGGACCTGGCTGATCACCGCCTTCCTGCTGATCGCGGTCATGCCCGTGCTGGCCGGCGCGGTGACGATGCTGCTCACCGACAAGTTCTTCCTGACCAGCTTCTTCAGCGCGAAGGGCGGCGGCGACCCGGTGATGTTCCAGCACATCTTCTGGTTCTTCGGGCACCCCGAGGTCTACATCATGATCCTGCCGGCCTTCGGCGTGGTCTCGGAGATCATCCCGACCTTCAGCCGCAAGCCGCTGTTCGGCTACCAGGCGATGGTGTACGCGACCGCCTCGATCGCCTTCCTCTCGTTCATCGTCTGGGCCCACCACATGTTCACCGTGGGCATGCCGATGGGCGGCGAGATCTACTTCATGTTCGCGACGATGCTGATCGCGGTGCCGACCGGCGTGAAGGTGTTCAACTGGGTGACCACCATGTGGCGCGGTTCGATCTCCTTCGAGCCCCCGATGTTGTGGGCGATCGCCTTCGTGATCCTGTTCACCATCGGCGGCTTCTCCGGCCTCATGCTCGCCATCGTGCCGGCGGACTTCCAGTACCACGACACCTACTTCGTCGTTGCCCACTTCCACTACGTGCTGGTGACCGGCGCGCTGTTCGCGATCATCGCGGCGGTGTACTACTGGTGGCCCAAGTGGACCGGCCGCATGTACAACGAGACCTTCGCCAAGTTCCATTTCTGGTGGTCGGTGGTCTTCGTCAACGTCCTGTTCTTCCCGCAGCACTTCCTGGGGCTGGCCGGCATGCCGCGCCGCATCCCGGACTACAACGTCGTGTTTGCGGACTGGAACTTCGTCAGCTCGATCGGCGCGTTCGGCATGTTCGTGACCCCGTTCATGATGGCCGTCATCCTGTGGCACTCGCTGAAGCATGGCGCCAAGGCCGAAGCCCGCTCGTGGGAAGGCGCGAAGGGCCTGGAGTGGACCGTCCCGTCGCCGGCGCCGCACCACACCTTCGGCACGCCGCCGGTCATCGCGGCGGGCGATCTCGCCCACGGCGACATCACGCACTGACCCGGATGCCCGCGACCGTGACATCGCCGATCCCCGAAGACCAGCTCGCCGCCCGTCGCGCTTCTGCGCGGCGCACGGCGCTGCTGCTCGCGGGCATCGCGGTGGCGGTCTATGTCGGCTTCATGGTGCTGAACGTGGTGTCGCGATGAGCGAAACCGTCCAGACACCGCGTGCGCGCGGTTTCGGCATGGGGCCGATGGTCGCGATCGCGATCGCGGCCTTCGGTTTCAGCTTCGCGCTGGTGCCGCTGTACCGCATCGCCTGCGAAAAGGTCTTCGGCATCCGGCTGGAGCGCGCGCCGGGCGACGACCGCGCCGCCGAAGCGGGGCGCAGCGGCCGCACCGATCGCCTGATCAAGGTGACCTTCGACGGCGGCGTCAATTCCAAGCTGCCGTGGCAGTTCGTGCCGAACCGCCGCACGATGATGGTGCGCCCCGGCGAGCTCTACGAAACGACGTACCACGCCCGCAACACCAGCGATCGCGCGATCGTGGGCAGCGCCACGCCGTCGATCGCCCCGGCGCGCGGCTCGAAGTACTTCATCAAGACCGAATGCTTCTGCTTCACCGCGCAGACCCTCGCCGCCGGCGAGTCGCGCGAGATGCCGGTGCGCTTCCTGATCGACCGCGACCTGCCCGACGACGTGAACAGCCTCACGCTGTCCTACACCTTCTTCAAGAACGATCTGCTCACCGCGCGCCTGTCCGAGGCGAAGGCGGGCGGGTCGTCCGACGCGCAGCGCAGCGCGCCCTGACATCCGACGTAACCTCACGCGAGACCGACCATGGCCCACGCCCACGCCGACCAACACGATCCGAACGTCTACTTCGTGCCCCACGGCAGCAAGTGGCCGGTGTTCGCTTCGGTGTTCCTGTTCACCCAGATGGTGGGTCTCGCCAGCTGGATGAACCACGCCTCCTGGGGCAAGCCGGTGTTCTTCGTCGGCCTGGCCGGCCTGATGGCGATCCTGTTCAAGTGGTTCGCCGACGTGATCGCCGAGTCGCTCGCCGGGCACTACAACAAGCAGGTCGACACTTCGTTCCGCATGGGCATGGTGTGGTTCATCTTCTCCGAGGTGATGTTCTTCGCCGCGTTCTTCGGTGCGCTGTTCTACGCCCGCCAGTTCGCGCTGCCGTGGCTGGGCGGCGAGGGCGACGGCGCGATGACCAACGCCGAGCTGTGGCCGAACTTCAGCGCGGCCTGGCCGAGCGCCGGCCCGGGCGACGTCGGCGGCGCGTTCAAGACGATCCCCGCCTGGGGCCTGCCGCTCACCAACACGCTGATCCTGCTGACCTCGGGCGTGACCGTGACCCTCGCGCACCACGCGCTGAAGGCCGCGCACCGCGGCGCGCTGCTGTTCTGGCTGGGCGCCACCGTGCTGCTGGGCTGCCTGTTCCTGTACTTCCAGGCGACCGAATACATCCACGCCTACACCGAACTGAACCTCACCCTCGGTTCGGGCATCTACGGCTCGACCTTCTTCATGCTCACCGGCTTCCACGGCGCGCACGTGACCCTCGGCACGATCATGCTGGCGATCATGTGGCTGCGCTGCGCCAAGGGCCATTTCAGCAAGGACAACCACTTCGCGTTCGAAGCGGTGGCCTGGTACTGGCACTTCGTGGACGTGGTCTGGCTGGGCCTGTTCCTGTTCGTCTACGTGCTCTGACGCGCGACCGGCGGCGACGCCGGACCGCACAGGGACGCAGAAGGCCGGCGTTGCGCCGGCCTTCGCGTCTGCGGAAGGTGCATCGAGCGAGCATCGTCGTTCCGGTCGGAAGGCGCTTCCGGCCGTCGTTCAACCGGGATTGCGGCCGATGCCGTGCGGTTCGATCCAGCCCATCGCGATGGCGAGGATCAGCAGCAGGATGAGGGTCACCGACAGCGCGATGCGCTTGGTGAGTGCGTTGACGGTGCGCTTGGTCCGCCCCTTGTCCACCAGCATGTAGTACAGGCCGGCGCCGAGATTCCACACGATCAGGATCAGGAACCCGATGATGATCAGGGTCTTCAAAGAATCGTTCATCGCGCATCGCTCCGCGCGCGCATGGGCGGGCGCGCCTCGTGCCCCGGATTATCGCAGGCTCTGAGGCGAAGGGCATGCGTCCGTTCCGGCATCCCTTGGCGCTGTGGCTGTTCGCGATCGCGCTGTGCGCGGGGTTCGCGAGCCTCGGGTTCTGGCAGCTGGATCGCCGCGCGCAGAAGCTGCGCATGATCGCCGCCGTGGACACCGTGCTGCGCGAACGGCATGCGCAGCCGCTGTCGGCGGCGTCGCGGGCGCCGGTCGACGGCGATTTCGCGACCGCGTACACGTGGGCGGGCGGCGATGGGCGGTTCGCCGATGCGCCGCCCGTGCTGCTCGACAACCAGCAGCGCGACGGCCGCGTCGGCGTGCGCGCGTACCGACTGTTCCTGCCGGCACAGGGCGAACCGCTGCTGGTGGAACTGGGCTGGCTGCCGCTGCCGGGCGACCGACGGATGCCCGACGTGCCGCGCCCGCAGGCCGAACGCGTCGTGGGCCTGCTGATGCAGCCGCCCTCGCACGGGCTGGCCGCGCCGGTGATCGAACCGCAGTCGGACGGCGCGCTGCTCGCGGCAGGGCTCGAACTCGCGCGCGTACGCGACGCGCTGCATCTGCGCGCACTCGCCCCGCGCGTGCTGCGGCTCGATCCCGCATTGCCCTGGGGCTATGCGCGCGACCTCGACATCCTGCCCAACACGCTGCCGCCGGAACGCCATCTCGGCTACGCGGTGCAGTGGTTCGGGCTCGCCGCCGCGGTGCCGATCGCGGCATTGCTGCTGACCCTGCGCGCTCGCCGCGCGCGTCGACAAGAAGGGCTGATGCCATGACGACACCCCCGGATCGCAACCGCGGCCGTCGCACGCTCCTGTTGCTGCTGGCCGTTTTCGCCGGGCCGATCGCCATCGCCTGGATCCTCAACGCCGGTGGCCTGATTCCCGGGGCGAAGACGGTCGGCGAACGACTGGAACCGATCGTCGACCTCCGCGAATCGCCGCCGCGCCTGGCGGACGGCACGCGCTACGACTGGGCGCCGGCCGAACGCATGCGGCGGCTGCTCGTGGTCGCGCCCGCCGCCTGTGGCGCGAACTGCGCGTCCGTGCCGGAACAACTGGAGAAGCTGCGCCTGATCTTCGGCCGCGATGCGGAGCACCTGGAGATACTGTGGATGGGGCCGTATCCGGCCGATGCGCTGCCGCTGCCGGCCGTTCGCCGATTGGCCGACGATCCGGCGCTGCGCGCCCGCCTGCCGCGCGCCGACGACCCGGCCGGCGCGCCGGTCTACGTGGTCGATCCATACGGGTTTGTCATACTGCGCTACCGTCCCGGCACCGATATCTCGGAAATGCGCAAGGACCTGTCCAAGCTGTTGAAGATGCAATGAGCGAACCCGTGCTCCAGGGCGCGCCGAAGGCGCCGCCGTACCGTCATTTCCACCGTGTCGCCTGGCTCGCCGTGGCGCTCGCCTTCGGCGTGATCGTGTTCGGCGCGTTCGTGCGCTTGTCGAACGCCGGCCTCAGCTGCCCGGACTGGCCGACCTGCTACGGCCGCGCGACCTGGCCGCAGGCGATGTCCGAAGCGGCGTCGCACGCCGCCAGCGCGATCCGCCCGTTCGACGACCAGAAAGCCTGGCGCGAACAGGTCCACCGCCACCTCGCCGGCACGCTCGGCGGACTGGTCGCGATCCTCGCGCTGCTCGCGGCGCGCCGGCGCCGCTTCGGCGTCGCCCGCATCCTGCTCGCGGCGGCCTGCGTGGGCGCCGGCATCCCGCTGTACATGCGCGGCATGCACGAGGCCGCGTTCGTCGTGGCCGGCGTCGGCGAAGCGCTGCTGCTGTACTCGGCGCTGCGCTGGAACAACGACGACCTGTCGCGCGTGGCGACGCTCACGCTGATGGTGATCGTGTTCCAGGCGCTGCTCGGCATGTGGACGGTCACGCTGCTGCTCAAGCCCATCGTCGTGATGGGCCATCTGCTCGGCGGCCTGACCACGTTCGCGCTGCTGACGTGGATGGCGTGGCGCGCGACCGATATCCCGGTGCGCCTCGCGGAACACGTCGCGATGCGGCGCTGGCTGGTCGGCGCGCTGGCCATGCTGGGCCTGCAGATCGCGCTGGGCGGCTGGGTCAGCTCCAACTACGCCGCGCTCGCCTGCGGCAACGATTTCCCGACCTGCGTCGGCCAGTGGGTGCCGCCGACCGATTTCCGCGAAGGCTTCGTGCTGTGGCGCGGCGTCGGCGTGGATTACGAAGGCGGCGTGCTCGACGGCGCCTCGCGCATCGCGATCCAGCTCGCGCACCGCGGCATGGCGGTCGTGGTGTTCCTCTACCTGCTCGCGCTGGCCTGGCGCCTGCTGCGCACGCCCGGCCTGTGGCTGACCGGCGTGGTGCTGGCGCTGCTGGTATGCGCGCAGGTCGGCCTGGGCATCGGCAACGTGATGCTGGGCCTGCCGCTGTGGGTGGCGACGCTGCACAACGCCGGTGCCGCCGCGCTGCTGTTCGTGCTGGTGAGTCTGCTCGCGCGCGTCCGGCCGCCGATGGACTGACCTGCGATGGACTTCCGGATGCGCGAATACTGGGCGCTGACCAAACCGCGGGTGGTCGCGCTGATCGTCTTCACGGCGTTCGTCGGCATGTTCCTGGCCGTGCCCGGATTGCCGCCGCTGCGCGAAAGCGTGTTCGGCTTCCTCGGCATCTGGCTGGCGGCCTCCAGCGCCGCGGCGATCAACCACCTCATCGACCAGCGCATCGACCGGGTCATGGTGCGCACCGCGCATCGCCCGCTCGCCACCGGCGCGCTGAAGCCGGCGCAGGTGCTGGCGTTCGCAGTCTTCCTCGGCGCGCTGTCGATGACGATCCTGATCGCGCTGGTCAATCCGCTGACCGCCGCGCTCACCTTCGCCTCGCTGATCGGCTACGCGGTCGTCTACACCGCCTGGCTCAAGCGCGCCACGCCGCAGAATATCGTGATCGGCGGCATCGCCGGCGCCGCGCCGCCGCTGCTCGGCTGGGCGGCCGTGACCGGCATGCGCAACCCGTGGGACTGGGCGCATGCGCTGCTGCTGGTGCTGATCATCTTCGTGTGGACGCCGCCGCATTTCTGGGCGCTGGCGATCTTCCGTCGCGACGACTACGCCCGCGCGCTGGTGCCGATGCTGCCGGTCACGCACGGCGTGGCGTACACGCGTTGGCAGATCCTGCTCTACACCGTGCTGCTGGTGGTGGCCACGGTGCTGCCATGGGCGGTGGGCATGAGCGGGCTGTTCTACCTCGGCGGCGCGCTGGTGCTGGGCGGCGTGTTCCTGTGGTACGCGTGGAAGCTGCTCGATCCGCCGGACGACCTGTTCGCGATGCGCACGTTCCAGTATTCGATCGTCTACCTGATGGCCCTGTTCGTGTTTCTGCTGGTCGATCACTGGCTGTCGCCGTGGCTCTCGCCGGCGGGCGTGGTGGTCCAGCGCGCCCCCTGATCCGCTCGACCCGATTGCCGGGCGCGCGTACGCTTGGACGATCTCCGTCGAGGGTCGCCCCATGCGCCGTTTGCCCCGCCTGCTGCCCGCCTGCGTCCTGTTCCTCGCGACAATCGCGCCCTTGCTCGGTGCGCAGGAAACGCCGTCGTCCGTGCCCGATGCGTCGGATGCTTCGATCGTCACTGCGGCACGGCTGCTCGACGTGCGCAGCGGGCGCATGCTCGAACAGGCCGAAGTGCTGGTCGAGCATGGACGCATCGTCCAGGTCGCCAGCGGCGGCGCGCACGTCGATGCGAAGCCGGGCATCGTCCGCCACGACCTCGGCGACATGACCCTGCTGCCCGGGCTGATCGACATGCACGTGCACATCGACAGCGACCCGCAGTACGGCGGCTACACCTATCTCGAATTCAACGATCGCTTCTGGTCGATGATCGCGGTCGAGAACGCGCGCAGGACGCTGATGGCCGGCTTCACCACCGTGCGCAACGTCGGTTCGGAGGACTGGAACGACGTCGGCCTGCAGCAGGCCATCGACGCCGGCAAGGTCGTCGGCCCGCGCATCGTGCCGGCGACCTTCGCCTTCGGCGCGACCGGCGGGCATTGCGACTCGACCTTCTTCCCGCCATCGATGGACGAGAAGAGCCCATACAACGCCGACTCGCCAGACGAAGCGCGCAAGGTCGTGCGTATCCTCCGCAAGTACGGCGCACAGGTGATCAAGATCTGCGCCACCGGCGGCGTGTTCTCGCACAACACTGAGCCAGGTCAGCAGCAGATGACCTACGAGGAGATGAAGGCCGTCGTCGACGAGGCGCACATGTGGGGCCTGAAGGTCGCCGCGCATGCGCATGGCGCGGCCGGCATCCGCGACGCGATCCGCGCCGGCGTCGACACCATCGAGCACGCCAGCCTGATCGACGATGAAAGCATCCGCCTCGCGAAGCAGCACGGCACTTGGCTGTCGATGGACATCTACAACACCGACTACACCCAGAGCCAAGGCCGAAAGAACGGTGTGCTCGAGGACAACCTGCGCAAGGATCGCGAGATCGGCGACCTGCAGCGCGAGAATTTCCGCAAGGCCTTCCGCGCCGGCGTGAAGATGGTGTTCGGCACCGACGCCGGCATCTATCCGCATGGCGACAACGCGAAGCAGTTCGCGGTGATGGTGCGTTACGGCATGACGCCGCTCGATGCGATCCGCGCGGCGACGATCAACGCAGCGGAAGCGCTGGGCCGTGATGATGTCGGCGTGATCGAGAAGGGGCGCCATGCGGACATGATCGCGGTGGTGGGGGATCCGACGAGCGATGTAACGATGCTTGAAAATGTCGGATTCGTGATAAAGGGCGGCCATTCATATGGTCATCTGCGTTAAAAGAAGACTCTGAAACATGGCTGAATCAGCCGTGATCCCTTGTTGTGACAGTGTAAGTGTATGCTCTGCCAAGAGCTCTCCCGAAGTGGGTCGAGAGCGGCCAGAAGACATTTTGAGGACCGCACATGGACAAGTGGATGAAATCCGTTCTCGCCGCGACGCTGCTGCTGGTGGCGATGGCCGTCCAGGCCCAGGACAGCTATAACTGGAATAGTGCAAATTACCCAACGCTGCAGGCCGCCGAAGAGGCCATGCGTGCATACAATCAAACGAATGGTGGCGACGATTTGTATCGATGCGGTGTCGACGATCAATCAAGCCCGGGCACGATCAACTATCAGTACTGTGTCGACAGACAAGCGGCTTACGCTACGGGTGCAGGTGGTTACCGGGTCGACATCTATGGCTTTAGCTGTGTGACCAATGCAACCTTGTTTCCGGGGGAGAATTCGACGAATGCCTGCGTGGGTGCTGACGAGGCGTACGTCCTAAACAAGTTTGAAGAATGGTTCACCACTCAATCGCCGTGGGCAGGGTACTGCAATCTAGAGGTCCAAGTGGTAGGCGAATACGTCAACCCCTTCAGTTACTGGGGCGATGCAGAGCCGTACTACAGCAATGGTGTCCATCAGTATGATTTCATCAGGCGCTACAGTGATAGCGCGACCAATAGACGATCGTTGGTCTTTAAGTGGAGGGTGCGCGACGGAAACGGTCAATGTAGTCCGACTGAGTCCCAGAACACCGTGGCGATATCGAAGCGGTATGGATATAGGTGCCCTTCGGGCTATAAGCTGCAGTCCATGACTTCCGTTGGGGCAGAAAGCTGGCCTTTCATCTGCAAGGCTTTCCCTTCCAACCTTGTCATTAGCACGCAAGGTAGAGCCGCAAATACATGTGACACCACTCGCACCGATCATCCTTGCGTACCCGCAACGGGCGAAAAGCTACTATTCGAGAGCGATTTCGTATGGGCCGGTCATTCCTTTGGCCGCACGTACCGCTCCAGATCCCAGACGTACGCGCTGGCACAGATGGGCTTCAACTGGTCTCATTCATGGTCCAGCAATGTCACGCCACCGCCGACGCTCAGTCAGCCGGCGATGATGGCTAATCACAACAACAACAGAGAAGAATACAAGCCTGTTTCGGGGATGACGTCGACGTACCGCGCGACAAGTGACAGGCGGCAGTTACTCAGGAAGCTCCCCGATAACACGTGGATGCAGTATGGCTCAGACGGTGTCCACAAGATATTCAACACCTATGGACGACTCGAAAGAATCGAGAACAAGCAGAATCCGGAATCCAATCTGACCTTCGCCTACGACGGTCAAGGCCGAATGACGACCGTCACGGATGGCATCGGCAGGACGCTTGCACTCGAATACGAAGAAAATGTCTACATCAATCCGGCCAACAGTCTCCCGCTGATCATCCCGGGCAGCAACGCTGTCGCTTCCTATGGCGGTACTGGCGGAGGTGGGGCTGGTGCCGGAGCCGTCCCGGGTAAAACCTATTTGCCGACGGCTTATCGATTGAAAGTGATCCGGGATATGTCCGGAGCCGCGCTGGTGACCTATACGTACGATGCTGCCGGTCGTCTCACGTCGGTGCTCTATGCCGACGGCAAGCATCGCGATTACCACTATGGCGAAACGACCCATGTCTGCGTCGGTGCAGCCTCCGGCTGTACGCCATCATATTTTGCCTATTACCTAACGGGCGTGACGGCGGAAGATGGCAACCGGCTTTCGGACTACTATTACGATGCCTATGGTCGTGTTACGCAAAGTGTGCATGCCGGCGGTGCGTACGACACGACCTTGACTTATGTGGCGGCCAGCCAGACGCAGTCGAAGACGGATGTGACCCGCACGGGTCTTGGGACCACGACCTACACCTTCGAGCCCAAGGGAAGCACGGCCTCCTATCGCCGCCCGACATCCGCCGTTTCCTCGGACGGAACTGAAAGCTGGCAGTACGACTATTATGGTGCGTGGAAGAGCTATACCAACAAGCGAGGCATCACCTATTACACGGAATACAATTCGGCTGGCCGGGAAACGAAGTTCACGGAAGCTCAGGGTTACGCAGAGCAGCGTTCGACAGTGACGAACTGGTCGACGGACCTTCTCACGAAGACCTCGTTGGAGGTCAGGAACTACGCGAACCAGGCTTTGCGGCGCATCGATTACACCTACAACACCAGAGCCCAGGTCCTGACGGCGACACTGAAGGACGTCGTCGCGAGTACGACGCGATCGCAAGGCTTCACATACTGTGAGCAAGCCGATATCGATGCCGGAGTCTGCCCCGTCCTGGGGTTGCTGACCGCTGTCGATGGTCCTCGAACCGATGTCAGCGATACCACGACATACGTCTACTATCAGACAGACCATTCAAGCTGCGCCTCCGATCCGGCAGGGTGCCCGTATCGGAAAGGCAACCTCTGGAAGATCACCGACGCGCTCGGGCAGACGGTCGAGTACCTCAAATACGACATCAAGGGCAACGTACTCTCAGTCAAGGATGCGAATGGCGTCATCGCGGATCTTCAGTACGATCTGCGCGGCAGACTGACCGCGTCGTTCGTCCGCGGTTTGAACGATTCGAGCGAGGCGGATGATCGCGCCGTGCACCTGGAGTACTGGCCCGGGGGTGAAGTCAAGAAGATCACTCTGGGCGACGGCAGCTTCACGAGCTACACCTACGACGCGGCGCACCGATTGACAGGAATCGCAGACGCGGCCGGAAACACGATCACGTATACGCTGGATTCCGCGGGGCACCGGACCAATGAAGATGTGCGGGATGCGTCCAATACGCTCGTCAGGACATTGTCGACGACCTACAACACGGTCGGTCGCCTCCAGTCCATCACGGATGCCTACAGCCACACGGCTTCGCTGACCTACGATGCGAGTGGAAATCCCGACCTTGCGACGGATGGTCTGAGTAGGGTGGAGGATCAGAATTACGATCCGCTCGAGCGGATCACGCGATCGTTGCGCGATGTCAGCGGCGTCGCGGCCGAGACGAAGTACACCTACAGTCTGTTCGATGATGTCACCAAGGTCACCGATCCAAAGGGCCTGAACACCAACTACACCTACAACGGTTTTGGCGATTTGACGCAGGTTGTCAGCCCCGACACGGGGACTGCGAACTACACCTACGACAGCGCGGGAAATCTGGCGACGAAGACGGATGCGCGCGGGGTGACGGCGACGTACGGCTACGACGCATTGAACCGTATGACGTCCATCTCCTATCCGACCTCGTCGCTCGATGTCGCCTATACCTACGACACGGCACAGGCCGCCTGCCAGTCGGGAGAAACCTTCACGACCGGGCGCCTGGCGAAGATGGTCGACAGTAGTGGATCCACCGTCTATTGCTACAACCGGTTCGGCGACCTTGTACGCAAGGTCCAGACGACCAACGGCAATGCCTTCGTGTTGCAGTATGCGTGGAACGCCGCGGGCCAACTCCTGTCGACGACCTATCCCGACGGCGCGGTCGTCGACTATGTCTACGACACGATCGGGCGCGTCACCGAAGTCGGAGCGACGCCGACAGCCGGCACGCGGCAAGTGCTGTTGAAAAACCTGAGCTACCACCCGTTCGGGCCGGCATCCGGTTGGCAATACGGGAACGACCGTACGCTGTCGCGGACGCTCAATCTCAACTACCAGCCCGGGGTGGTGCAGGACGAGGACGTCGGCGGCCTCAGCGTTGGGTATGAGTTCGACGCCGTAGGCAACCTGAAGTGGTTGCGCGATGGGGATCAGTCCGAGCCGCCGCAGCGCGAGTACGGCTATGACGGCCTCAACCGCCTCACCCAGACGAAGGATGGGTCCACGGCGGCCGTCCTGCAGGCCTACGGTTACGACAAGACCGGGAACCGTACGAGCGCCACGGTGTCGGGGACGACCACCACGTACACCTACCCGACGGACAAGCACCGTCTGTCGCAGGTCGGCACGAACGTCAGGACCTACGACGCCAACGGGAATACCACGCAGATCGCCGGTACGCCGACGCGCGATTTCGTGTACGGCGACCACAACCGTATGACGCAGGCATTGCAAGGCGGTTCGGTGACGTCGAACTATGCCTACAACGGAGCGGGCGAGCAGGTACGCCGATTCCTGGGCAGCGCAAACACCTATGCCGTCTACGACGAGGCCGGGCACTGGATCGGCGACTACGGCAACGGTGGCGCGACGGCGCCAGCGCAGCAGGCGATCTGGTTCGGGGGCATGCCCGTGGGCATCCTCGTGGGCGCGGGCGCGA
The DNA here is from genome assembly GCA_023392975.1 of Pseudomonadota bacterium. GTDB lineage: Bacteria > Pseudomonadota > Gammaproteobacteria > Xanthomonadales > Xanthomonadaceae > Lysobacter_I. The sequence goes on from JAEWNA010000201.1 coordinate 12,787, forward strand.
GCCAGAAGCTGTACTACGTCGAACCGGATGCGTTGGGTACACCGCGGGTCGTGATCGACCCGACGCGCGGGACCACGGGTACGACGGTGTGGAAGTGGGATCTTGCGGGTGAAGCCTTTGGGACAACGGCGCCGAACCAGGATCCGGATGGGGATGCGACGAACTTTGTGTTCGATTTGCGGTTCCCGGGGCAGCGGTATGACGCGGCGAGTGGGTTGAATTACAACTATTTCCGGGATTACGAGGCTGCGACTGGACGGTATGTGGAGAGTGATCCGATTGGATTGGCGGGAGGGGTGTCCAGTTACGGTTACGTGGGCGGGGCACCTCTTGGTGCGTCAGATTCTAGTGGCCTACTCCTAGACTCAGTTACTTGGACATGCGCTAGAGCCCCTGAATTGTGCGCAGAAATTTACGGGGATTTGGCTAGCGGCCAAGCTGATATTCAGCGGCGCCTGGGCAATGCGTGCGTCGCTGATTACCTCGACGCGATGGCTGGTTTGGCCTACGCGTCGAAGCCTTTCGTCGTGGGCGTTACAGTTGCCCCGGCAGCAGTGAAGGTGGCCGGAGGTTGGTTGTTGGCTGCTCCTGCATTGGCCAAAACATTTCCTATTGGCAAGTGTGTTGAATGTGCAAAGGCTTTAGGCAGATTGGCAAATAGCCTTGGCATGAGAGGTGGTCTTGTCGAGCTGCGGTTTTCTACAGGAGCCGGAAGGCCTGGGTGGGTGTGGAGCGACATAGCGGGTCGGAACATCTCAAGTAACGGGTATCATGTAGGCTACGAAGTAGGAGGAGTTGTTTATGACAACGTCCATCCATTCGGATTGCCCTTCGATGAATGGGTTGCGGATTTTCATTCCTTGGGCGATCTCTTGATTACGAGAGCTCCGCACTGATGGCGAATAATTCTTCGAGTGTCGATTGGGATGAGAATTTCAAGCGTCTTTTGAGTGGTATTGCCAAAAGGCCTAGCGTCTATGTCGGATGTGATTCGTTGAAGCTCGTTTTTTGCTTCATCAATGGATATGCGGCTGCTGTGCAGGATGCTGGGCAAACTGCGCGCTTGGATGGCTTCGCAGATTTTATTTATGCGAAGCATCAAGTATTTCATCCCATGATCAACTTTGTAGATGTTATCGAGGCCGCATATCATCAGCGAGCCGTGGGTGCTCTGCCGAAAATTTTCGATGAGTTCTTTGAGGTTCGGCGGAAACTGTCGGCAGAGGAGATTTTTCATTGGAGGAAGAGTGTGATCAGAGAAAGGTATGGTGCTGAGATAGGCGTCCCTGATGATTTTGCGAGTCTGATGAATCACACTTGTCTATAAAAATGCCGTAAGGCGTAACCCTTAAAGGCCGTAAGGCGTAACCCGTAGGGCGGAACCCGCAAAGCGGATTCCACCATTCTTGTCGACCACGTACGGTCGGACTCGTTGGAGCGGAAGCGTCTTGATGGCGGGTTTTCAACAGCGTAGGGCCGTGGGGTGGGCTTCAGCCTGAGGTATCCCCACTTTTTCGGAGCAGCTCATGGGGCGTCAGCGGCGTGAGATATCACCACGCAGATCGCCTGCGCCAATGGAGGCGGCCAGCACCGAGCCGCAACCATTCAATCGACCTGCGGAACACCGATTAAGGCCGTAAGACGTAACTTGTAGGGTGGAACCCGCGGAGCGGTTTCCACCGCTTTTGAACCACGCCTGCGATTGACGCACGTGACAACGGATGCGTTGCAATGGCGGAAACCGCTTCGCGGGTTCCGCCCTACGCAATCCCGGAATTTTCTGATGCGGGTGTGGGGGATGCGCCGATGGTGGCGGCTCTCGCGTGATTGGCACGCTGGCGGGCATGCCGAACTATCGACGCGACTGGACGCCGGGTGGGACGTGGTGCTTCACGGTGAATCTGCTGGAACGACGGCGGAACGATCTGCTGGTCCGGCGTTTCGATCTGCTGCGCCGCTGCGTGGCGGTCGAACGCGGCCGGCGGCCGTTCTCGGTGGTGGCGTGGGTGGTGCTGCCTGACCACATGCACTGGATCTGGTCGCTGCCCGAGGGTGACGCGGACTACGCGACCCGTTGGCGCTGGATCAAGACGGATTTCAGCCTGGGGCTCGAGAAATCCGAGCATCTTTCGGTCACGAGGCAGCGTCGCAGCGAGCGAGGGATCTGGCAGCGGCGATACTGGGAGCATCGTGTGCGCGACGATGGGGATCTCGCCCGATGTATCGACTACATCCATTTCAACCCCGTCAAGCATGCACATGTCGTCAATGTCGCCGATTGGCCGCATTCTTCGTTTCATCGCTTCGTGCGCATGGGGGCGTATCCGAAGGATTGGGCGGGCGCCAGCATCACGTGATGCAAGGGCCGTAGGGTGGGCTTCAGCCCACCGCCATGACGATTGAATCCCCGTGGCAATGACCAAAGCCTAGTGTCGTTTTGATCATTCTTCTCTACCGCGGGCGTGTCGCAATGGTGGGCTGAAGCCCACCCTACGCATTCATGTGGCGGCGACGGGCTGCGGCGGCGCATCCGGCGCCAGCTTCCTGCGCAGGAACGCCATCACCGGTTTCTCGAACAGCAGGTGGATCGCGATGCTGATGGCGCTGGTCAGTGAAATCAGGCCCGCGATCAAGACGATGTCCATCGCCAGTGAAAGTTCTCCCGTCCGCGGAAGCAGCAGACGCAGCACGCCGAAGACGATGTAGGGGTGGATCAGGTAGATCACGTACGACGCCTCACCGAGCAGCCAGGCGAGGCGGCTGCAGGAGAACAGTCCGTAAATCCGCTCCAGCAGCAGCGCGGAGAGGACGATGACGGCGGCCGGTATGCCGCCGGCGAGATAGCGGGGGATGGCGTCCTTATACGCATGCTCCAGCAGTACGATCGCGGCGACGCTGGCGATCAAGGCCAGTACGACGATGCCTTTCAGCGCCGCGCATTCCGCGATCGCAGCTTTGCGTCGCTCGCACCAGACGAGCAGGTAGTACACGCCGATGCCGTAGCAGAACTCCAGGCTGGTCGTCCGCGCATAGAAATCGAATGCCGTCGACACCGGGCCTATGAGTTCCGAGACGACGACCACGGCGACGATGCCCGCGACGCACAGGATCGGTGCCCAGCGCGTCGAGAGCAGCAGCGCCAGCGCGAACAGCACATAGAAGTACATCTCGAAGTTCAGCGACCAGCCCAGGATCAGCGTCGGCTGCACTTCGCCGCTGGCGGAGAGGTGCGGGAAGAACAGCAGCGAGGGCAGGAGATGCTGCACGCTGGCGTCGGTGCTGCGGAAGAACTGCGGCAGCAGCGTGGCGGCGGCGAAGACGGCCAGCGTGGCCGCCCAGTAGAACGGCACGATGCGGATCAGTCGGCGCACGAAGAAGTGCTCGGACTTCTTCGCGCCGATGTACGCGATGATGAAGCCGCTGATCACGAAGAACACGTCGACGCCGCGGCTGCCGACGTCCCAGGCCAGGTCCAGCCCGGCCGTCGAGGTGATGTGGAAATAGACGACGCCCAGCGCGGCGAGGGCGCGCAGCAGATGCAGATTGCGAAGCACGGGGCGCCGTCCGGCCGAGATCGTGGAGCGAATGATAGGGCCTATCGCCGGCCGCATGACGGTGGCCCTGCAGGCGCGCCGGACGATCGCCTCCCGTTCGCGCCACCGCCGCCCGGTGTCAGCCGGGTTCGCGGGTGGGCGACACCGTTGCCTTCTCGCGTCTGCAGCGATCCGAACAGAACCTGACGTTCGCCCAGTCCCGCTCCCATTTCTTGCGCCAGGCGAACGGACGGTCGCAGGCGGCGCAGCGCTTCGTCGGCAGATCGGTTTTTCGGATGCCGCGCGGCATGGGGAGGGAGATCGCGTTCGCGGTCAGGCCGAAGTGGCGGCCAACGCCCTGAAGCGTGCGTCGAGCGCGCCGACCCGATGCCGCAGGTCGTCGAGCGTGCCGGCATTGACGATCACGTCATCGGCGATCGCCAGCCGCCGGGCGCGGGTCGCCTGCGCGGCGATCATGCGGTCGGCGAGGACGTCGTCGATGCCGTCGCGGGCAAGGAGCCGGGCGCGCTGCACCTCGACCGGCACGTCGACCACGAGGATGCGCTGCAGCCACGGATAGGCACCCCGACCGCCGACTTCGGCGAGCAGCGGGATGGCGGCGATGGCGTAAGGGCTGGCCGCGCGCTCGCAGGCACGGGCGAGCGTTTCGCGCACGCGTGGGTGGACGATGGCTTCGAGCCGGCGGCGCGCGTCGTCGTCGCCGAAGACGCGGCGGCGCATCGCGGCACGGTCGAGACTGCCGTCGGCGGCCAGCACGTCGGGCCCGAAGGTGGCGACCACTTCGGCGAGGCCATCGCTGCCGGGCGCCACGGCTTCGCGCGCGGCGAGGTCGGCGTCGGCGACGACGATGCCCAGGGCCTCGAACGCGCTGGCGACCGCGGACTTGCCCGAGGCGATGCCGCCGGTCAGGCCGATGCGGTAGGTCGCCATGGGCTCAGCGGATCCCGCTGAGGTGCAGGTAGGTCTCGATGATCGTGTCGCCCCACAGGAACACGATCCAGCCAGCGATCGCGAGGTAGGGGCCGAAGGGGATCTCGGTGTCGCGGTCGCGGCCCTTCCACAGCAGGAACAGCGAGCCGAGGATGGCGCCGACGAACGAGGAGATCAGCACGATCGGCAGCAGCGCCTTGTAGCCGCACCAGGCGCCGAGCGCGGCCAGCAGCTTGAAGTCGCCGT
>JAEWNA010000301.1 GCA_023392975.1 Pseudomonadota bacterium
GCGCCTGCACCGTCTGCGGCGCGGTCCCGGTCTCGGTCTGCGGCACGGTGCCCGGCTGCGGGTCGCGCGGACGACGCGCCTTGTCGTCCTCGCCGCCGCCCTGGTTGTTGGCCTGGGCGAGGAAATCGGCCTGCTTCGGGGTCAGCGGGGTGCGGGTCTGGGTCAGGATGACGTCCAGCATCGGCACCACCGGCGCCGCCTTCTCCAGCGCGAAGCCCACCCCGAGGATCAGCAGCGCGTGCAGCAGCAGCGACAGCACCAGGGTCGCCGTCAGGCGCTGGTCCTCGCCGATCGCCGGGGGCAGGGGCAGGGCGGCCGTCTGCGCGTCGTCCATGCGGTTCAGGCGGACGCTTCCAGCGCGTCGAACAGCAGCCCGGCGATGTTCAGCCCGAACTGCTGGTCCAGTTCGCGGATGCAGGTCGGGCTGGTGACGTTGACCTCGGTCAGGTAGTCGCCGATCACGTCCAGGCCGACGAAGCGCATGCCGCGGCGCTTCATCTCGGGGCCGACCTGCGCCGCGATCCAGCGGTCGCGCTCGCTCAGCGGGCGGCCCTCGCCGCGGCCGCCGGCGGCGAGGTTGCCGCGGAACTCGTCGCCCTGCGGGATCCGCGCCAGGCAGTAGTCCACCGGCACGCCGTCGATCAGCAGGATGCGCTTGTCGCCGTCGACGATCTCCGGCAGGTAGCGCTGGGCCATCGCCAGATGGCGGCCGCCGTCGGTCAGCGTCTCCAGGATCACGTTGAGGTTGGGCTCGCCGGCCCGCGCCCGGAAGATCGAGCGCCCGCCCATGCCGTCCAGCGGCTTGAGCACCGCATCCCCGTGCTCGGCGACGAACGCCTTGATTTCGCTGGCTTTCCGGCTGACCAGCGTCGGCGGGCAGCAGTCCGGGAATTCCAGTGCGGCCAGCTTCTCGTTGTGGTCGCGCAGGCCGGCCGGGTCGTTCACCACCAGCGCGCCGGCCCGCTTGGCGGCGGACAGGATCTGGGTGTCGTGGATGAACTCGGGATCGACCGGCGGATCCTTCCGCATCAGGATCAGGTCCGCCGGTCCCAGCGCACGCTGTGACGCCGGTCCGGTTTCGAACCAGCCGGCGGGGTCGTCGCGGACGGTCAGCGGCGCGACCTCGGCGGTGGCGACGCCGCCGCGCATGCCGAGCCCGCCCGGGGTGACGTAGAACAGCCGATAGTGACGCTGCTGGGCTTCCAGCAGCATGGCGAATGTGGAGTCCTTCGCAATTTTGATCGACCCGATCGGGTCCATCACCACCAGAACGTCGCGCGCCGGTTTTGGCATGCCCTGTGCACCTGCTGGAAACGAGCGGACGGGATGGTAACAAGCCGGCGCGCGCCGGGCCCGCAATTCGTGTGCACGGCCCGGAAATCGCGTAGCGAACCTTGACAGTCCAGCTTCAGACTGGGATATAGATGGCTGATAATGATGGCAAACCTGCGGTACGGCCATCGGACGCCGGCGCTTGGGGAGAGACGATGACGCAAGACGAGAATGCAGCCGGCGGCCTTCAGGGGTTGCGGGTGATGGTGATCGACGATTCGAAGACGATCCGGCGCACCGCCGAGACCCTGCTCAAGCGCGAGGGGGCCGAGGTCGTGACTGCGACGGATGGTTTCGAGGCGCTCGCCAAGATCGCCGACCAGCGGCCGCAGATCATCTTCGTCGACATCATGATGCCGCGCCTGGACGGCTACCAGACCTGCGCGCTGATCAAGAACAACCAGGTGTTCAAGCACACGCCGGTGATCATGCTGTCCTCCAAGGACGGGCTGTTCGACAAGGCCCGGGGCCGGATCGTCGGTTCCGAGCAATACCTGACCAAACCGTTCACGCGCGAAGAACTGCTCGACGCCATCCGCAAGCACGTGAACGCCTGACCGGGGGGCAGGCAAGCATGGCCCGCATACTGCTGATCGAAGACTCGCCGACCGATACCGCGGTCCTCACCCGGCTTCTGGAGAAGCACGGGCATCGCGTCCTGGCGGCCACCAGTGCCGAGGAGGGCATCGAGGTCTGCATGCGCGAACTGCCGGACATGGTGCTCATGGACGTGGTGCTGCCCGGCATGAACGGCTTCCAGGCGACCCGCGCGATCACGCGCGAACCCACCACCCGGCACATCCCGGTCCTGATCGTCAGCACCAAGGGGATGGAGACCGATCGCGCCTGGGGCATGCGCCAGGGCGCGCGCGACTACATCGTCAAACCGCCGAGCGAGGACGCGCTGCTCGCCCGCATCGACCAGTTGCTGGGAGGCAGCGCATGATCCACGACGATCCCGAGCGGATCGCCCCCGACGCCTTCGAGTTGCTCGCCGACTACGAGCGGCGCAGCCTCGCGCACGTCGCCGGCCTGCCCGAACAGCTGCAGGCCGCGGGCCTGTGGCGCGGCATCGGCTTCCGCATCGGCCAGCGCCGGCTGGTATCGTCGTACGAGTCGGTGGCGGAAATCCTCACCGTGCCGCAGATCACCCCGGTCCCGGGCGCCTACGGCTGGATGCTCGGCGTGGCCAACGTGCGCAGCAGCCTGCTGCCGGTGGTCGACCTCAAGCTGTTCCTCGAGGGCGCCCGCAGCGTGCTCCACGAGGGCCACCAGAAGGTGATGGTGCTGCGCCAGCCCGGCGGCGACGTCGCGGTCACCATCGACGAGTTGTACGGACAGCGTTCCTTCATGGACGAACAGGAGACCGACGCCGGCGCGATCGCCGAGGGTCGCTACGCCGGTTTCATCGACCGCGCCTACCGCACGGACGACGACGTCTGGGGCGTCTTCAGTCTGGACCGCCTGGTCCGCACCCCCGAATTCCGGCACGCCGCCGTCTGACGGCGCGTCTTTTCCCTTCACGGTCACCGTTGCCGCAACACATCTGATATCGAGGCGAGACATGAGCACTCCTTTGGACAACATCGCAGGCAAGGGCCGCGGCCAGAACACCACCCTCTGGCTTTGGGTGCTGGCGCTGTCGCTGTTCGTCTTCGCGGGCAACACCGGCTACGCGCTGTGGAAGACCGCCCGCTTCGGCGGCGCGAACACAGCGGCGTCGAACCTGCAGGTGAACTCGCAGAAGCTCGCCAACCTCGGCCGCGAGGCGGTCAACGGCGACGCCGCGGCGTTCAAGGCCTTCAAGGCCACGAAGGACCAGGTCGACAGCGACGTGAAGCTGCTGAACGCCAACTTCGGCACGGCGCCCGACGTCTCCGGCGCGATCGCCACGGTCACCTCGACCTGGACGCCGATGGGCAAGAACGCCGACCAGATCATCGCCTCCGAGGCCGCGGTGCTCGCGCTGTCCGACGACGCCAAGCGCTTCACCGACCGCGTCCCGCAGCTGCAGGCGCAGCTCGACGAACTCGGCCGCGCGATGTCCGCGACCGGTTCGGCGCCGCCGCAGGTGTACCTCGCGGTGCGCCAGTCGGTGCTCGCCGCGTCGATGGCCCGCCGGGTCGCCGAAATCCGCGCCGGCGGTCCCGGCGCCGCGCTCGCCGGCGACTCCATGCGCCGCGAGGTCGGCGTGTTCACCCAGGTGCTCAACGGCCTGCGCAACGGCGACGAGCCGATGAAGGTGCAGAAGCTGGCCAACCCCAGCGCGCTGGCGTCGCTGAGCCAGGCGACCACGCAGTGGAACGAGATGAAGAAGGACGTCGACGCGATCCTCGGCTCGTCCGACGCCCTGCTCCGCGCGCAGACCGCCGCCACCGAACTCACCGGCAAGTCCAACCAGCTGCTGTCCGACAGCGAAAGCCTGTTCCGCGCGTTCACCGCCTTCGGTTCGGCGCGCGACACCCGCGTGTTCGGCAACATCTGGGTCAGCGTCCTTTCCGGCCTGCTGGCGCTGGCCTCGATCATCTTCCTCGTGGTCTCGCTGAACCGCGCCCAGCGCGTCCGCTACGAAAGCTCGATGGAGCTGAACAACCGCAACCAGGAGGCGATCATGCGCCTGCTGGACGAGATGGGCTCGCTCGCGGAAGGCGACCTCACCGTGAAGGCGACCGTGACCGAGGACATGACCGGCGCGATCGCGGACTCGATCAACTTCGCGGTCGAACAGCTGCGCAGCCTGGTGCAGACGATCAACGACACCTCGGTGCAGGTGGCGTCGAGCGCCCAGGAAACGCAGGCGACCGCGATGCACCTTGCGGAAGCGGCCGAACACCAGGCACAGCAGATCAACACCGCCACCGACCGCATCAACGAAATCGCGAACAGCATCAACCAGGTGTCGCGCAACTCCTCCGAATCCGCGGAAGTGGCGCAGCGCTCGGTGCAGATCGCGACCAAGGGCGCCGGCGTCGTGCGCCAGACGATCCAGGGCATGGACTCGATCCGCGGCCAGATCCAGGAGACCTCGAAGCGAATCAAGCGCCTGGGCGAAAGCTCGCAGGAAATCGGTTCGATCGTGGAACTCATCAACGACATTTCCGAGCAGACCAACATCCTCGCGCTGAACGCGGCCATCCAGGCGGCGTCGGCGGGCGAGGCGGGCCGCGGCTTCGCGGTGGTGGCGGACGAAGTGCAGCGACTCGCGGAACGCACCTCGAACGCGACCAAGCGAATCGAAGCGCTGGTCCAGACCATTCAGGCCGATACCAACGAAGCGGTCAGCTCGATGGAACAGACGACCTCCGAAGTGGTCGCCGGCGCCCGGTTGGCCGAGGACGCGGGTACCGCGCTGGGCGAGATCGAAACGGTGTCGAACAACCTCGCGGGCCTGATTCAGGGCATTTCCACCGCGGCGCAGCAGCAGTCCGCGGCGGCGACCGACATCACCCAGACGATGACCACGATTCAGTCGATCACCGCGCAGACCTCGCAGGGTGCGAACCAGACGGCCGAGTCGATCGGCAACCTCGCGCAACTGGCGGCGGACCTGCGCCGTTCGGTCGCCGACTTCAAGCTGCCGGCCTGACCGCGCGCGTTGCCAGCCTCGGCGGAGCGATTTGCAGATGATCCCAACCACTTCCCATCGTGAATGCGGGTGCGGTCGCGCCCGGAGGGGCGTGCGATGACCGCGCTTCGCGACGCGATCGAATACAGCGCGCTGGGGTGGATCAAACCCGAGCTCGACGAGACCCTGCGGCTGGTCCGCGTCGAGGTCGAGGGGTTCGCCGACGAGCCTGCCGACACCAGTCGCATGCGGGTCAGCGCCGACCTGCTGCACCAGGTGCAGGGCACCCTGCGCATGGTCGAGCTGTACGCCCCGGCGATGGTCGCCGAGGAAATGGAGCAACTGTCCGTCGCCCTGCGCGACGGCAGGGTCGAGGACCGCGACGCCGCCTGTTCGGCGCTGATGCGCGGCGTGGTGCTGCTGCCGGACTACCTGGAACGCCTGCAGAGCGGCCACAAGGAAATCTCGATCGTCCTGCTGCCGATGCTCAACGAGCTGCGCGCCGCGCGCGGTGAGGTCGGCCTCAGCGAGAGCGTGCTGTTCAATCCGGACCTCGATCGCCCGCTGCCGCCCACGCTGCCGCGCGCGACCCCGCTGTCGCCGGCGGCCCGCGCCCACGAGGTCGCGCCGTACCTGGCCCGGCTGCGAGATGCGCTGGATGCCTGGCCGGAGAACGGCGCACCGGGCGACGCCGACGGCCTGCAGTTCGCCGCCGAGGCGCTGCTCGCCCGCACCACCGACGAAGCCCAGCGACGCATGCTGTGGGTGGCCTCGCTGGTCGCCGGTGCGCTGCGCGACCGCGCGCTGCCCGGCAACGCCGGCCTGCGCCAGGCGTTCGCCAGCGTCGACCGCGAGAGCCGCGGCCTGTTCCAGCAGGGCAGTTTCGGCACGCCGCGCGCGGAAGCCGCGCTGGAGCCGACCCGCCAGCTGCTATTCCACGTCGCCCAGGCCGACGCCGACCATCCGTCGCTGATGAAGCTGCGCCAGGTGTTCGAGCTGGACGCGCTCAAGCCCACCGAATCCGAACTCGACCACGCCCGCGGCAGCGTCGCCGGGCGCAACCGCTCGCTGCTGGACACCGTGTCCGCGGCGATCAAGGAAGACCTGCTGCGGGTCAAGGACGAGCTCGACCTCTACCTGCGCACCGGCAAGCGCGATCCCGCCGAGCTGCGCCCGCAGGCCGAACGCCTGCAGAGCGTGTCCGATACCCTCGGCATGCTCGGCCTCGGCCTGGCGCGCAGCCTGGTCGAACAGCAGCGCGATGCGATGCAGGACATCGTCGAGGGCAAGCGCCAGGCGGACGAAACCGCGCTGCTCGAAGTCGCCGGTGCGCTGCTCTACGTCGATGCCTCTCTGGACGACCAGGTCGCGCGCCTGGCCTCGGGCGACGGCACCGACACCGAAGAGGACCTCGCCAATGCCGAGGCCCGCAAGGTGCTCGACGTGCTGGTGCGCGAGGCGATCGGCAACTTCGCCGCCGCCCGCCAGGCGTTCGTCGCCTTCGTCGAGACCGCGTGGAACCACGCCGAGCTCGAACCCGTGCCGCAACTGCTGCGCGAGGTCAGCGGCGCGCTGAACATCCTCGAATTGCCGCTGCCGGCGCAGTACCTCGACGGCGTGCGCCTGTACACCGAGTACGAACTGCTCGGCCGTCGGCGCATCCCGAACGGCCGCCAGCTCGACACCTTCGCCGACGCGCTGGCCAGCGTCGAGTACTACCTCGAAGCGCTGCGTGAGCAGCGCGCCAACCGCGACGACATCCTCGACATCACCCGCAACAGCCTGGAAGCGCTGGGCTACTGGCCGCTGCCGGCCGAACGTCCGGTCGCGGTCGCGCCCGTCGCGGCGCCGGAAGCGGCGCAGCCGTCGGCCGTCGACACGCCGGTGTTCGAAGCGGCGGTCGCCGAGGCGCCTGCCGTCGACCTGCCGGCCGCCGCCACGCCTGCCGAAACGCTGTCC
>JAEWNA010000090.1 GCA_023392975.1 Pseudomonadota bacterium
CTGGAACGCCTCGTCGCGCTCAACGCTGAACGCGCCGCAGAGGAAGCGCGCGGCCTCGTGCGCTGGCTGCGGCCGGAGTTCCAGAACCCGCAATCCGCGCTGCGGCAGGCGGAAATCGAAGCCGTCGACGACGCGCCCGACACCGAGGACACGGCCGTCGCCGTCGCCCCCACGGCGAAACCGCAGCCCTGGCCGAAGGACGCCGTCGCCCAGGTGCGCGCCGTCGCCGACGCGCTGTCCGCAAGCGCCGCGCCGCTGTCCATCGACGACATCGCCGCCCGCTTCACCGCCCGCGGCCCGTGGAAGAAACGCCTGCCGCAGTTGCTGGAGATGCTGGTCGCGATGGGCCGCGCCCGCGAAGTAGACGGGCGTTTCCAGGGTTGAATCGATTCCGAAGCAAATGCGGGATCCGCTCCGGCCGGCCGGCGTGGCGCCTGCATTCCGACAAGATGTCAGGACAAGGAGCAATGCATGGCAGGCAATACCTTCCAGACGAATCCCTACGATCTTCACAAGCTGCTGGAGGATTGCCATCGCGGCGCTCTGCAGTTGCCTGACTTCCAGCGGAGTTGGGTCTGGGACGAAGAGCGCATCAAGAGTCTGATCGCATCGGTCTCCCGCGCATTCCCCGTCGGCGCACTGATGACCCTCGATACCGGCGGCGACGTCAATTTCAAGCCTCGTCCGGTCGAAGGCGCGCCAGACGATGCGAAACGGGTGTCGCCCCAGTCATTGTTGCTGGACGGACAACAGCGCATGACCTCCCTGTACCAGGTGTCGCTCAGGGGCAAGGTGGTCGCGACGGTCACGCCCAAGAACAAGAGGGTGAAGCGCTGGTTCTACATCGACATCCGCAAAGCGCTGGATCCGATGATCGACCGCGAGGAAGCCATTGTCGGCGTGCCCGAAGATCGCATCATCCGCACTCATTTCGGGCGTGGCGAGGAAATGGACTTGTCTTCCGCCGAGAAGGAATATGCGGCCCTGATGTACCCTGTGTCGAAGGTGTTCGACTGGGACCGCTGGCAAGACGGTTTCGACGCCCATTGGCGCGGTGACGAGCACGAAACCGTGCGCGAGACGTTCCGCGCCTTCAAGCGACAGGTGCTCGAGAACTTCAAGTACTACCGCGTGCCGGTGATTTCGCTCGACCGATCGACGTCGAAGGAAGCGGTGTGCGTCGTCTTCGAGAAGGTCAACACAGGCGGGAAGCCCCTCGACGCTTTCGAACTGGTCACGGCCATGTATGCCGCCGACGGTCACGAGCTACGCAAGGATTGGTACGGAGACGGTGCGAATCCGGGGCGCCACCAGCGTTTCGTGAACACGCTCAGGCCCGCGGACTCGGAGGCCGGGATCATCGCCGGCGTCGGGAATACCGATTTCCTGCAGGCCATTTCGCTTTTCTACACGCGCGAACGTCGTCGCGAAGCGGAACAGGCCGGAAAGCAGGGCAAGGAATTGCCGGCGGTCACGGGAAACCGCCAGGCCTTGCTCGGTTTGCCGCTTGAGGCCTACAAGCGATACGAGAAGCAAGTGGAACGCGGCTTCGTTCAGGCGGCGAAGTTCCTGCACATGCTGCACATCTACCGTATCTTCGATCTGCCCTACCAATCGCAGATCGTGCCCCTGGCCGCCATCATCGCGGATATCGGGGATGCCTGGGAACACGAGGCGCATCGCGAAAAACTCGTTCGCTGGTACTGGAACGGCGTATTCGGCGAGTTGTACGGGTCGGCGGTGGAGTCGCGCATTGCCCGCGACTTCATCGAGGTGCCGGCGTGGCTGCACGGCGGCCCCGAGCCGTCGACCGTGAGCGAGACCATTTTCCGGGCAGATCGCCTGAAAACGATGCGCATGCGGCTGTCGGCCGCCTACAAGGGCGTCAATGCCTTGTTGATGAAGGAAGGGGCACAGGATTTCCGCTCAGGGCAGAAGTTCGATCATACGGTGTTCTTCGGGGAGAACGTCGACATCCACCATATCTTTCCCCAGGATTGGTGCAAGAAGCAGGGCATCAAGCCGGCCATCTACGATTCGATCATCAACAAGACGCCGCTGTCGTTCCGTACCAATCGCACGATCGGCGGCGTGGCTCCTTCGCGATATCTGGCGAAGCTGGAAGCGGGGGATGGCCTGAGCCCGCCGATGGATCCCGCAAAGCTGGATGGTTTCCTCCGAACTCACCTGATCGATCCTGCTGCCTTGCGTCGCGACCAGTTCGATGCCTTCATGGCCGATCGACAGAAGCAGCTCCTGCGCATGATCGAGCAGGCGACCGGGAAGTCTGCCTATAGCGGCGATGCCGCGGAGGAAGGGGAGGATGTCGATAACGATGAGGATGCGAAAAGGATCGAAGCCATGATCACCGGATGAAGACATGTCTCGGTTGACTGGGTCGATCACGCAGGTCCTGTCGTCTGATTTGCACGACTGCGGCAGCTGATGACGCCGCGCCGCAACGCAAGTCGAGGCGCGGCGATCCACCAGGGGTAAGGGAACGGACGACAGGGGGCGGCGATGTCGGAGAGTCGGGGAAAGGGTTCGGACGATGCAGCGTTGGCGGCGATGGCCGATGGCGCTATGGCGGCATCGCCATTGGCGATGCTGCGGACGTGGATCGGCAGCGACTGGAAGTGGCTGGTCCCAGGCGGCGGCGGTTTCCTGCTACTGCTGCATTTCTGGCGGATCGGGTTCCTGCCGTCGCTGTCCTTCGCCGATCTGGGCGCCGTGCTGGGCGCATTCGTGTTGTTCTTCGTGGCCGGCGTGATCGCGTTCTCGGGATTGCTGTTGTTGCCAGTGCTTATGATCGCGACCTGGGTGCGCGCGTCGGTGTTCCTTCCGCCGCCGGCGAGTCGGCGGTCTTTGCGCCAAGGCACAGAGCAGGCGCCACCGCTGCGGAAGTCATTGCGGTCGCCGCGGATGGCGGTCTCGCAAGAACCCGTGTCGGCGGCGCGTCGCCGCGTCCTCGGCGTGTCGATGCGGCCTGGGTCGTTCCTGTCTTTCCTGACAGCGGCGATTACGGCGCTGGCGATTTACGTTGGCCTCGTATTCGCCGCGATGTACTGGAAGATCACTTCGCTGACGAATGTCTACGTAGTGCTTTTCGCCGTGTCGTCAGGATTGCTCTTGTGGCTATTCTTCCTGATCGATAGCGGCTGGCAGCGCCGCAGGCTGCTGGCGCTGCGGCACCCTGCATGGCAATGGATTCTGTTGTTCACGCTGTATCTCGCGGCATGGCCGTTCCTGCTGTTTCTGTTTGCGAAGGTGGATGGTTTCAGCGCTGCCGGTACTTGGTTCTGGGTGTCTGCGATTTGCGTGCCGCCGCTGACGCCGTTCGTCCACTGGATCTGGTACATCTCGATCCGCGTGCCAATGAAGCACGTGATGGCGCCGCGATTGGTGATGGTCGCTGGCTTTTTGCTGTACTCCGGCCTTCCGTTTCTGCTGGTCGACGCCACCGCCAATACGCTGGGTCTCGGCATGATGAAACACGTCGATCTGGTCCTGACCACCCGCGGCTGCGACATCGTCCATGCTGGCTGGCCGGAGCGTGTGTGCACGCCGGACCACCGCGGCGGCGTCGATGTCGAGGTGCTGGACGATGTCGAGGTGCTCACGCGGATCGGGTCGCAGTACTACATCGCGCCGCCGGGCGGGATCGCGGATCCGAAGTTGCCGAGGCTTGCGGTTCCGTCGTCGGAGGTGGTGGGGTTCGTGCGCAAGTAGGCCGCGGGCTTGCTGGTGCTCGTCCGGGGACTGTGGCTATTCGTCGCGACTCCCGTCGCTCCCACAGGAGAGGCCGCGATGGATTGGTCGCGCCTCCCGGCACTCCTACGGGATGGTGCCGTTGTTTGTCGCGACTTCCGTCGCTCCTACAGGATAGGGTGATGCGTGCGGGGCGTTCGGCGTATTGCTGTTCGACGCATCGCGCACATGCAAAGTCCATACCGCCTTGCCCTGCGCATCGAGACGTGCGACGGCGACGCAGGGGCGCTCCGGGATGCCGCGCGGTCGTCGTCCCTGCGACAGCGCGGCGAGCAGCGCTGTCGGGTCGTGGCGGAAGCGGACCAGTTGCACGGGCGGCGGGCCGGTGCGGGCGCGTTCGAGTTCGAGGGTAGCGCGTTCGTAGGCGATCACGTCGTCGAGGTAGCGCAGGCGCAGGCGGCGCCGTGCGAGCCAGTCGCAGAAGTCGACGGCCTCGGGCAGGAAGTAGAAGCTCGCGGGCGGATGGTCGCGCCAGAAGCGGGCGAGCTCGTCGCACAGGCGCTGCGTGCCGAGCAGGCGGCAGGTGAAGGGCAGCAGGCCGCGCAGTTTGCCCAGGCGGAAGCCCTTGTGTAGGGTGCGGTTGATGCCGAGGCCGGGGTGGCGGGCGATGTGCCGGAGGCGCGCGTGTTCGCGTGCGTCGAGGTCGTCGCCCGGCATCTCGTCACCGGCGGCGACGCGATCGCGGAAGTCGGGGTCGAGGATCAGTCGGACCATCGCGTCCTGGAAGCAGGCGAGGCTCATGCGTGCGCCTCGCGTGCGGTTGCGGTGCGCGTCGTGTGCGCAGGCGCGGGCAGGTGGCGCGTCCACGCGGCGCGCAGGCGCTGCAGGTCCGCGCGGATGCACGCGAGGCCGACGCTCTCCACCCACGAGCCGAACACTTCGAAGGTCACGCCGCCGAGGTTCGGACAGCGCGGCAGCGTCCAGTCGAGCAGCGTCCACACCGCGTCGGGGATCGCGCCGGAGTGCGCGTCCAGCCAGAAGCCGTCGAGCTCCATGCCGCCGGCGACATGGAGTTCGCCGACGTGCGACAGGTCGAGCGCCTGCAGCACCGCCAGGGCGTCGAAGCCGTGGTTGACGGCGTTGGTGTGCAGGTTGTGCAGGTCGAGCAGCAGGCCGCAGCCGCTCTCGCGGCACAGCGTGTTGAGGAACGTGGCTTCGTCCATCTCGCTGTCGTCGATGTCGAAGTAGTAGACGTTGTTCTCCAGCAGGAACGGGCGCGGCACGGTGCGCATGACGTCGCGAATGCGCGGCACCAGCAGGTCCAGGCTTTCGCGGTCGCGCGCCAGTGGCAGGGTGATACCGGCGTTGACGCGCTGGCCCATGTGGTCGGCGAGATGGAAGGCGAGGTGGTCGCTGTGCCACGGGAAATCGAGGCGTTGCCGCCAGCGTTCGATCTGCGCGACGTGGTCGCGGTCGAAATGCGCGGCGCTGCCGATCGACAGGCCGATGCTGTGCGGCACCACGGGCATGCGTGCGTGCAGGTCGCGCATGCGGGCGAGGCCGACGTCGTCGTCGAGATGGCGGGGGGCGGCGTCCGTGCCGCGATCGGTCCAGAAGATGTCGGGCACGACTTCGACATAGTCGACATCGCCGGACGCGGCGTCGAACAGCGGGCTCAGCGGGGCCTGGTAGGCCAGGCCCACGCCGAGTCTTGGCAGCGGTGCGAGCATGGCGCGCTCAGCGCATGCCGCGGATCACGGGGTCTTCGATGATCAGGCGGTCCAGCCCGGACAGGCAGGGCCGGCAGCCCTTGAAGCCCGGGATCTCCGGGATGGTGAGCACGCCCTTGAGCGTGGCGACGAGGTCGTCGAAGGAGGTGTCCGGTGCGATGGCGAGCTGGAACTCGGCGACCGGCATCTTGCGCTTGAGCGGGGTGGGACGGGTGGCCATGTGCGATTCCTTTTCGGGGTGTCGGAAACGCCGTCGTGGACGTGGTTCCGCGCCGCGACGGGCGGAGAGCCGTCTGGCTCTCGTCTGCGGTCAACGCGGCGCTTTCCGGCGACCGGCCACGGGTCGCCGCCCCGATCAGCGATAGGCCGCTTTCGGCTCGTTGACGCGTTCTGCCGCCGACAGCACGAGGCGCGGACGCAGCCACTCGCCGAAGGCGGCTTCTTCGAGGCTGCCTTCGGCGAGGGCGAGATAGACCGGATACAGCTCCAGGTCGTCTGCATGCAACTTGGCGTCGTTGAGGCGGATGAAGACTTCGCAACAGACCGCGGCGGTGCGCTTGTTGCCGTCGACGAACGGATGGTTGCGCGCGAGGCCGAAGGCGAGGCTCGCCGCCAGCGCGGCGAGATCCGGCGGCGGATCGCCGTAGGCGAACAGCTGCTGCG
The DNA here is from genome assembly GCA_023392975.1 of Pseudomonadota bacterium. Taxonomy (GTDB): domain Bacteria; phylum Pseudomonadota; class Gammaproteobacteria; order Xanthomonadales; family Xanthomonadaceae; genus Lysobacter_I. Next base: position 6,102 of record JAEWNA010000090.1, read on the forward strand.
GACGGGCGAGCGCGGAGTCGAGCAGCGCTTCGTCGCGCACGCCGGTGCCGCCGCCATGCTCGGCGAGCTGGCGGTCGTGGATGGCCAGGGCGAGGCGCTTTTCGATCCAGACGATCATGGCGCGGCCCTCACTGCGCCAGCTTGTGCAGGAGCGTGCGACGATCGCGCATGACCTGCTCGGCCACTTCCATCTGCGCGGCGAGCTCAGGGTCGTAGGTGGTCAGGACGATGCCGCCGGGGGTTTCCAGCGCGAACAGCTCGTCGCCCTTTTCGAGACGCAGGCGGGCGAGCAGCTCCTTGGGGAGGATCACGCCGGCCGAGTTGCCGACGGTCGTGATTTTCAGTTTCATGGCGACCTCAGGGATTATAGTTATAACGCACGTTATACAATCCCGCCGGCCTTGGCAAGCAGCCATGAAAAACCCCGCCGGAGCGGGGTTCTCGTGGGGGATTCGGCGATCAGGGTCAGGCCTTGCGCAGCGCCGGGTTGTCCCAGCCGGGACGCGGGGCGAAGCGGTCGCCGTGCCTGTCCTGCAGGGCCTTGAGCTTCGCCAGCAGTGGCTCGGTGCCGGTGTCGCGGATGTACTGGATCGGGCCGCCGCGGAACGGGGCGAAGCCGGTGCCGAAGATCACGCCGGCATCCAGCAGCTCGGCGTCGGCGACCACGCCTTCGTGCAGCGCGGCCACGGCCTCGTTGAGGAAGGGCAGGATCAGGCGGTCTTCCAGGTCCCCGGGCGCCTTGTAGTCGCCGGGGATCTCCGGCTTCTGCGCGCGGCCGTCGACCCACTTGTAGAGGCCCTGGCCGTCCTTCTTGCCGCGCTTGCCGGCTTCCGGCGGCGAGGCGAGGGCGGCGGGGATCGGCAGGCCGAGGAACGGCGCGAGTTCGGCGCCGACGCCCGCGGCCACGTCCAGGCCCACGGTGTCGATCAGCTCGATCGGGCCCATCGGCATGCCGAACTTCACCGCGGCCTTGTCGATGACCGGGCCGGGAATGCCTTCGGCGAACGCGGTCGCGGCTTCCAGCATGTACGGGAACAGCAGGCGGTTGACGAGGAAGCCCGGCGTGCCCGTCACCGGCACCGGCAGCTTGTCGATGGCCTTGCAGAACGCGGCGAGGCGCTTCTCGGTCTCCGGCGCCATCGTGTCGTGGTGGATGATTTCCACCAGCGGCATCAGCGCGACCGGGTTGAAGTAGTGCAGGCCGGCGAACTGCGCCGGGCGCGCGATGTGTTCGCGCAGCTCGGTCAGCGGGATCGACGAGGTGTTGGTGGTCAGCAGCGCGTCGGCCTTCATCCTGGGCTCGACGGTGGTGTAGAGGTCGCGCTTGGCCTCGGGCTTCTCGATGATCGCCTCGATCAGCAGGTCGGCCTTCGCCACGCCGTCGCCGGCGAGGTCGGACACCAGCCGCGCCGCGACTTCGGGCCGCTTGCTCTCGTCCTTCACGCGCTTGGCGAACAGTTCCTGCGAACGCTTCATCGCGGTGTCGATGAAACGCTGCTCGCGGTCCTGCAGCGTGACGTTGAAGCCCTTGTACGCGGCCCACGCGGCGATGTCGCCGCCCATCACGCCGGCGCCGACCACATGCACGTGCGCGATGCCATGCTCCTTGCCGCCCAGCCCCTTCAGCCGTTCCTGCAGGAAGAACACGCGGGTGAGGTTGCGCGCGGTCGGCGTGGAGGCCAGCTTCACCACCGAGCGGCGCTCGGCGTCGAGCAACTGCTGCATGCTGCCGCTGCTGCGGCGCCAGGTCTCGATCAGCGCGTACGGCGCCGGGTAGTGCGCCTTGTTGGCCTTGCGCGCGACCGACTTCACGATCTGCGGCGCGAGGATCTGGCGGACGAGCTTCGTGTTCGTGATCCACGCCATGAAGGTCTGCTTGAACGGACGGGCGATCTCCCCGGCAGCACGGGCCTTGAGCGCCAGTGCGGCGGCGGCGTCGACCAGCGCCTCGGGCGCGACCACCTTGTCGACCACGCCCAGCGCCTTCGCCGCGGAGGCGGACAGGTTGCGGCCGGTGAGCATGACGTCCATCGCCGCCGGCGCGCCGATCAGCCGTGGCAGGCGCACGCTGCCGCCCCAGCCGGGATAGATGCCGAGCTTCACCTCGGGCAGGCCGATGCGTGTGGACGGGTCGTTCGAGGCCACGCGGCCGGTGCAGGCCAGCGAGATCTCGGTGCCGCCGCCCATGCAGAAACCGTGGATCGCGGCGACGGTGGGGAAGGGCAGGTCGGCGATGCGCTGGAAGACGGTCTGGCCGCGCCGGATCGAGTCGCCGATGGTGCCCTTGCGGTCGAACTCCTGGAATTCGCGGATGTCGGCGCCGGCGATGAAGCCCTTGGCCTTGGCCGAACGCAGGACCATGGCCTTCGGCGGTTCGAGGACGATGCGGTCGAGCAGGTCGCCCAGCTCGATCAGCACGTCCTGGCCAAAGGTGTTCACCGATTCGCCCTCGCGGTCGAACGACAGCACGAGCACGCCGTCCGGGCGCAGGTCGGTCTTCCAGTGGCGGAGGCGCAGGCCATCGAGGCCGGGCTGGGGCGTGGTCATGGGTCGATCCATACGCTGGAGAATGGGGTCTATGATCCCGAGCCGGCCGGGACCGCGTCAAATGCCGGCCGCATGCCTTGTGACACGGGCCTCGGCGCCCCAGATGAACCGATGTTGCACGCAGGCGTCCGCGGGACGGTCGCCCGGGCCGGGAACTTCCCCCGGCGTGTATTGTCGGAACGACCGGCCACCGCGCCGGACGATCCATTGCCAGGAGAGCCGGCCGGTGGCCGAGACGATGACCGAAAACGTGGACCTCGAACTGGTCCGGCGGGTGCAGCGCGGCGACAGCGCGGCCTTCGACCTGCTGGTGCGCAAGTACCAGCACCGCGTCGTGGCGCTGATCGGACGCTACGTCCACGACTGGAGCGAGGCCCAGGACGTCGCCCAGGAGACGTTCCTGCGCGCCTACCGCGCGATGGGCAATTTCCGCGGCGACGCCCAGTTCTCCACCTGGCTGCACCGGATCGCGGTGAACACCGCGAAGAACCATCTGGTGGCGCACAAGCGCCGGCCGCCGGGCGAGGACATCGACATCGACGATGCCGAGAATTTCGAGTCCGCGCTGCGTCTGCGCGACAACGACACCCCGGAGCGCGAACTGATGCGACAGGAGATGGAACAAACGGTGATGCGCGCGGTCGAAGCCTTGCCGGAGGAACTGCGGACTGCGATTACCTTGCGCGAGGTGGAAGGCATGAGTTACGAGGACATCGCGCAGCAGATGCAATGCCCGATCGGCACCGTGCGTTCGCGGATCTTCCGCGCCCGCGAAGCGATCGACGCGCAACTGCGCCCCCTGATGGATGCCGTCGATCCCCGCGCCCGCGCGACCCGCTGATCCTCGCGCCGCATCGCTCCCGCCGTCCCCACGCCACACGCTTCGCTCCCCGTCCACCGTTCACATCGCGACAATGCCCATGACCGGTCTGCACTCTCCTTCCGTCCACGCCGCCGATGCCGGCGACCTGCTTCGCGAACAGCTCTCCGCGATGATGGACGGCGAACTTTCCGACGACGAAACCCGCTTCCTCCTGCGGCGCATGCAGCACGACGACACGCTCGCCGATTGCTGGGCGCGCTGGCAGTATTTCGGCGATGCGATGCGCGGCGAATGCGCGCGCGCGCTGCCGGCCGATTTCTCGAAACGCGTCGGCCGCGCCATCGCCGACGATCTCGCGTCGGCGCAGGTTGCCGCCGCGGCGCCGGCCGCGTTCGCCCGCCAGCCGCTGGTGCGCTGGGGCGGCGGTGCTGCACTGGCCGCGACCGTGGCC
>JAEWNA010000147.1 GCA_023392975.1 Pseudomonadota bacterium
CCACCGCGGCGCGCGCCGGCAGCGCCGACGGTGTCAGGCGCAGGCCGACCGCGAGCCCGCCGAGGCCGAGCATGGCCGCCGCCGCGACCGGCAGCGGTCGTGCGTACACGCAGAGCGCGACGGCCCACACGAGCACGAGCGCGGTCGCCATGCGACAGCGCAGGAGGCGGTGCAGCGGCCACGCCGAAGCGAGCGCGAGCAGCGCCAGCACCAGCGACAGCGCGAAGCGCTCCGCCGGCAGCACGCGCCAGGTGTCGTGGACGACGAGGCCCGCCAGCGTCGCCGCACCGCCGATCGCGAACGCCCAGCGCATCGCATGCGAAGGCGTCGGGTCGACGGCGAGGGGCGATGCGGGCATGCGGTCTGCGACGGCGAAGGCGGCGCCGGCATCCTAGCAGCCGCAACCGCTAGAATGCTGGCATCACCGCCGGAGGTCCCGGCCCGGAGCACGCATGACCGCCCCTCTCCACGTCGTCGTCCTCGCCGCGGGCGAGGGCAAGCGGATGAAGTCCGCGCTGCCGAAGGTGCTGCAGAAGATCGCCAGCGTGCCGATGCTCGCGCACGTGATCGCCAGCGCACGCGCGCTCGATCCCGCCGGCATCCACATCGTCTACGGCCACGGCGGCGACGCGGTGCGCGCGGCCTTCGCGGGCCAGCCCGACTTGCAGTGGGCCGAGCAGGCGGAGCAGCTCGGCACGGGCCATGCGGTGCAGCAGGCGATGCCCGGCGTGCCCGACGATGCGCGCGTGCTGGTGCTGTATGGCGACGTGCCGCTGATCCGCGCGGAGACCCTGCGCCGGCTGCTCGATGCACCGGGACGACTGTCGGTGCTCGTCGCCGAGGTCGCGGACCCGACCGGCTACGGCCGCATCGTCCGCGACGCGCAGGGCCGCGTCGCCGCGATCGTCGAGCACAAGGATGCCGACGAGGCGACCCGCCGCATCCGCTCGATCAACACCGGCATCATCGCCGCCGATGCCAATGCGCTGGTGCCGTGGCTGGACCGGCTGTCGAACGGCAATGCACAGGGCGAGTACTACCTCACCGACGTGTTCGCGATGGCCGCCGAGGAATTCCTGCCGGCCGAGATCGTGACGGTCGCCGACCCGATGGAAACCGAGGGCGCCAACGACCCGTGGCAGCTCGCGCAGCTCGAACGCGCGTACCAACGCCGGCGCGTGCGCGCGCTGTGCGACGCCGGCGCGCGCTTCGCCGATGTCGATCGCGTCGACGTGCGCGGTGAAGTCATGGTCGGTCGCGACGTCGAGATCGACGCGGACGTCGTGTTCGAAGGCCGCGTGGTGCTCGGCGACGGCGTGCGCATCGGCCCGTTCTGCCGGCTGAAGGATGTCACGCTCGCCCCCAGGACCGAAGTGCGCGCGCACTGCGACCTCGAGGGTGCGCGGACCGAGGGCGCGGTCCAGATCGGCCCGTTCGCGCGACTGCGCCCGGGCGCCGTGCTCGCCGACGGCGTCCACATCGGCAACTTCGTCGAAGTGAAGAACGCGGCGCTCGGCATCGGCAGCAAGGCCAACCACCTGGCCTACCTCGGCGACGCGGTGATCGGTGCGGGCGTCAATATCGGCGCCGGCACCATCACCTGCAACTACGACGGCGCCAACAAGTGGACGACGACGATCGGGGACGGCGCCTTCATCGGTTCCAATGCCGCGCTGGTGGCGCCGGTGACGATCGGTGCGGGCGCCACCATCGCCGCCGGCTCGGTGATCCACAAGGACGCGCCGGAAGGCAAGCTCACCGTCGCGCGAAGCCGGCAGGAGACGGTCGATGGATGGAAGCGGCCGGTGAAGAAGTCCTGATCGCGAAGCGCGTGTCTTCGGTAGAGCGGCCTTCAGGCTGCTTAATCTGCAGGAGCGATGTCGTGAAGTGCGGGTCGCTCACTTCGCCGGCAGGGTCAGGCTGACCCACAGCCCGCCGCCCTCGCGGTTCTGCAACGCGATGCGGCCGCCGTGCGCTTCGATGATGTCGCGGCACAGCGCGAGGCCCAGGCCGGTGCCGTGGCGCTTGGTCGAATAGAACGGCAGCAGCGCCTGCGCCAGCACGGCTTCGCTCATCCCGCTGCCTCGATCGAGGATGTCGATCCGCCAGACGTCGGGCTGGCGCCGGAGCCGCAACTGGACGTCCTCGGGCGCGGAGCCGGATTCGTGCGCGTTCTTCACCAGATTGAGCAGCGCCTGCTCGAACTGGGCGATGTCGACCTGCGCCACGCCGTCGGCGTGGGCGCCGTCCCAGGCGAACTCCACCTGGCTCCGCAACTGGCCGAGGAAGCGTGACCACTCGATCGGCTGCAGTCGCGGGGCCGGCAGCTTGGCGAAACGTGCGTAGTCGCGGATGAAGCCCTCGAGATGCCGCGCGCGTTCCTCGATCGTCGCCAGTGCGTTCGGGATGCGTTCGAGCTGTCCGCGTTTCATCAGCTCGGCGCTGGAGTGCGCGAGCGAGGCGATCGGCGCGAGCGAGTTGTTCAGTTCGTGGCTGATCACGCGGATCACCTTCTTCCACGTCTGCACTTCCTGCCGGCGCAGTTCGGCGGTGAGCTGGCGGAGCAGGACCAACTCGTGACGACGGCCGTTGAGACGGAAGCCGCGACGCGAGAGATGGAAGATGTCCTCGTTGTCTTCGTCGCCCACGGCGAAGATGCCATCGCCGCCGCGCTCGAACGCATCGCGCAGGGGCTGCGGCGTCCGCGCCAGCACCGTGTCGAAGTCCTGGCCTTCCAGACGGCGACCTTCGCCCAGCAGCTTGCGCGCCGCGAGATTACCGAGCACGACGCGTTGTGACGGATCGATCAGCACCATTGCCACGGGCGTGTTCTGGACCATCGTGTCCAGCAGCAGTTCGCGCTGGACCAGCGACAGCCGCTGCTCGCGCAGGGCGTCGCCGAGCGCGTTGTGCGCATCGACCAGTTCGGCCAAGTCCTGATCGCGGTCCCAGGCGATGCCGAAGCTGAAGTCGCCGTCGCGGTAGCTCGCGACCGTGCCGGCGAGCGCGCGAAACAGGCCGCGCATCGGTTTCAGCGTATGTCGCAGCGCGGCGATCGTGATCAGCGCGGAGAGGCCTCCAGCCAGCGTCGCCGCGGCCCACGGCGTCAGCCAGCGCGTGAGCAGCGTGGTCGCGAACGCGGCGCAGACGACGCCGAGCAGGGCCGGAACCCCGATCCGGATCGACAGTGGCCAGCGACGGAAACGCGACATGGGCACGCGCTCAGTCGCGGACGATGCCGAGGCGCTCGATGCGCCGGTACAGCGCCTGTCGCGACATGCCCAGCTCCTGCGCGGCCTGTGCGAGCACGCCGCCGGCACGCGCGAGCGCGGCTTCGATCGTGTCGCGATCGGGTTCGGCGGCGTCCGTTTGCGCGGCGGACGCGACCGGCGCGGCGGGCAGGCCGAGATCGGCGGCGCCGACCCGTGCGCCCTGCGCGAGCAGGGCCGCGCGCTGGATGGTGTTGCGCAGCTCGCGTACGTTGCCGGGCCAGCGATGCGCGAGCAGCGCGCGTTCCGCGCCGGCGTCGAGGCTGCGACCGGAAGGCAGGAAGAAGCGCGCCAGTGGCAGGATGTCGTCCGGGCGCTGCGCCAGCGGCGGCAGCCGCAGTTCGATCGCGTTGAGCCGGTAGTAGAGGTCTTCGCGGAACTGGCCGGCGGCGATCAGTGCAGGCAGGTCGGCGTTGGTCGCGCTGACCACGCGCACCTTCACCTCGCGCTCGCGGTTGCTGCCCAGGCGCTGGAAGCGGCCGGTCTCGAGCACGCGCAGCAGCTTCACCTGGCCGGCGAGCGGCAGCGTGCCGATCTCGTCGAGGAACAAGGTGCCGCCGTCGGCGGCTTCGAACTTGCCTTCGCGGGCGCGGTTCGCGCCGGTGTAGGCGCCGGCCTCGGCGCCGAAGAGCTCGGCCTCGATCAGGTCCGCCGGCAGCGCGCCGCAGTTGAGCGCGACGAACGGGCCGTCGCGGACCGCGGAGTTCGCATGCACGATCTCCGCGAGCCGCTCCTTGCCGCTGCCGTTAGGGCCGGTGATCAGCACGGGCAGGTCGGAGCGGGCGATCTGCCCCGCCAGCTGCAGCACCGAGCCGGTCAGCGGATCGGCGTGCACGAAGCCGCGCAGGTCGAACGCGGCCAGCGCTTCGCGCCGGCGCCGGTCGCCGGCGTCGCGGCGTGCGAGCTGTTGCCGCGTCTGCGACAGTTCCAGCAGGTTGTTGACGGTCGCGATCAGCCGGCGATCGTCCCACGGCTTCGCGAGGTAGTCCGCGGCGCCGGCCTTGACCAGATCCACCGCCGATTCCAGGTGCGTCCATGCGGTGAGCAGGATCACCGGCAGGTCAGGATGGCGCGATCGGATCTCGCGGAACAGCGCTTCGCCTTCGGCGCCGGACGTGGTGTCGGCCTCGAAGTTCATGTCCTGCACGACGAGGTCGATGGGGTCCTCGTCGAGCGCGGCGAGCCCGGCGGCGGGCGTCGCCGCCGTGCGGGTGTCGATCTCGTGCAGAGAGAACAGCGTTTCCAGCGCGGTGGCGACCGCGGGGTTGTCGTCGATGACGAGGACGGTGGGCATGGGCGCAGCCTAGCAGGTCGCAGGAAGCCGGCGTCAGACGCTGCGCGTCGCCACCGCGGGCGGCACCGCCGCTGCACGACGTGCCGGTCCGAACACCGCGACCTGTCCGAGCAGCCACAGCGCGGCCGCACCGACCGGCAGATACGTCCAGGGCAATCGCGGCAGCTCGTAGTGCGACATCAGCAACTGGTTCAGGCCGTAGGCGCCGAGCATCCCGATGCCGATGCCGACCGTCGCCAGCAGGAAATTCTCCGTCTGGAAATAGCGCAGCACCTGGCCGCGGGTCGCGCCGAGCGCGCGGCGCACGCCGATCTGCTTGGTGCGCTGCTGCACCCAGAAGCTGGCGAGGCCGACGATGCCCAGCGCGGTGACCACCAGCAGGGCCGCGATCACCACCGCCATCAGCCAGACCATCGAACGATCGTTGCTGAAGTAGTCGGCGCGGCTTTCCTCGTAAGTGCGCTGACGGAGCACAAGCCGGTTCCGGTCGACCTTCATCAGTGCGGCGACGGCGTCCTTGAGGACTTGCGCGCGGCGATCGGGCGAGGCGACGCGCACGAAGTAGGCGCCATCGGTGTAGGGCTGGTGGATCGGCAGGATCATCGAATCCCCCGGTGAGGAATCCGAGCCCCAGAGGCTGGGCCGTGCCAGCGTGTCGACGACGCCGACGACGGTGAGCGGGATGCTGCCGGTGTAGACCACCTTGCCCAGCGGCTTGCCGTCGGGGAACAGCTTGCGCGCCACGGACGACGTGATCAGCACCGAGGCCGACACCTTCGAGGGATCGGCGGCCAGCCGCGCGTTGATCTCCGAAGAGAGTGCGATCTCGTCCGGCAGGAAATCGCGTCCGGAGACCAGGTGCAGTCCGAGGGTGCTCACCAGGTCGGCGCCTTCGTACTGCGCGACGTTGATCGTGTCGCGCGCCTGGTTGGGATCCAGGCCCAGGCCGGTGTTGCTCGAACTGTCGTAGAACGGCACCTGGTTGGTCACGGTCGCGGCGACCACGCCGGGGACCGCGCGCAGGGCCGCGAGGTCCTCGGCCGTGCGCGCCTCGGCGTTGGTCTGCGTGCCGATGCCGCCGAGCTGGATCTCGAGCAGCGTGTCTTCGGCGATGCCGCTGGGTTCGTTGAGCGTGTCGAGTCGGCGCTGGATCAGGAACAGCGCATTGCACACGATGGCGCAGGTCAACGCGATCTCCAGCACGATCAGCAGGGCCGCGGTCTTGTGTCGGACGAGGGAGGAGAGGATCGGACGGATATCCATGACAGGGCTCCAGGACGTCATCGGGATGACGTCATTGCGATTTCAGTTGCAGCGCGGGCGCCACCTGCATGGCGCGCCACGCGGGCAACAGGCCGGCCAGGAGGCTGGCGACGAGGGTCAGCGAGAAGGCGACGAACAGCATCGTCGGGTCGAGATGGGCGAGGTCGGCGTAGTCCACCGGCTGTCGGCGCACCGCCATCAACCCGAGCTGCGCCAGCCCGAGGCCGAGGATGCCTCCGACCAGGCCTACGGCGCCGGCCTCGACGAGGAACTGGGCGAAGATCGCGCCGCGCGAGGCGCCGAGGGCGCGTCGCACGCCGATTTCGCCGCTGCGGCGCAGGAACTTGGCCAGCAGCAGGCCCACCGTGTTGAGCAGGCACACCAGCAGGAAGCTCATTGCCAGCCAGACCTGCAGGCGCACGTCCTCGGGCACGACCTCGCGGAACGACAGCCAACCCATCACGTCGCGAAGCCGCGTGTTCGGCGGCCGCTGGAAACGCCCCGCGGCATGCTGCTGCGCGGAGTAGTTGTCGAGGTAGGCCTTGAAACCCGCGGCATCGGACGGCTTGGCGAGTTCGACCCAGTACTGGATCCAGGTGCACGATGCCGAGAGCGAGGTCGGTTCCGTGTTGGGTGTGCCGTCGGCGGAGAAGCAGTTCATGTTGCCCCGGCGCGACATCTTCAGCGACATCGCGGTGGAGAACGGCAGGAACACCGGTTCCGCGTCGCCATAGCGGCCGGTGGCGAGGTCGTAGAAGCGGGGATTCGGACGCCAGGTGTCCATCACGCCGATCACGCGGAAGCTGGCGCCATCCATGCGCAGCGTCTTGCCCACGCTGTCCTTGCCGCCGAAGAGCTTGTCGTTGAGCGTGGTCGAAATCACCGCCACGCGTGCGGCGCCGGCGTCGTCCGCGGCGCTCCAGCCGCGACCGTAGCGCAGCGGCACGTCGAACATCGGGAAGAAATCGGCGGTGACGAAGCGGGCGTTGGTGCGGAACGGCGCCAGGCCGTTGGTGTCGGGCACGATCGACGCGTTGCCGCCGGCGCCCATGGTCTGGCGCAGGCCACGGTGTTCCCGCAACAGCGCTTCTGCGTCGAAGCGGGTGAGCTGGAATTCGGGTTCTTCGCCCGGCACCAGGCCGTCCTTCGGCAGCGGATCCAGCTGCACGTAGAACAACCGATCGCTCTTGCTGGGGATCGGATCGCCGGACAGCACGTGGAAGACGGTGAGCGTGGTCATCGATGCGCCGATGCCCAGCGCCACGGCCAGCACCATCAGCAGGGTCAGCACGCGGTTGCGCCGGAAACTGCGCACCGCCAGCTGCAGGTAATACGCGAACATGTCGTAGCCGAACATGGCGCCTCCTCAGACCGAAACGGCCAGGGTCGATGGACGTGCGACGAGGCTGGGCTCGCGCGCCAGGTCGGTGGCGGTGCCGTCGACGACGTGCACGTTGCGCTGCGCGCGCGCGGCGAGCTCGGGGTCGTGGGTCACCATCACGATCGTGGTGCCCTGCGCGTTGATCTCCTCCAGCAGCTCCATCACGCTGCGCGCCATCTGCGAATCGAGGTTGCCGGTCGGCTCGTCCGCAAGCAGCAGGCGCGGATCGCCCGCGATCGCGCGCGCGATCGCCGCACGCTGCTGCTGGCCGCCGGACAGCTCGGCCGGATAGTGCTTCATCCGGGAGCCGAGGCCGACGCGGGTCAGGGCGTCCTCGATGCGGCGGCGACGGTCGGCCGCAGCCATGCCGCGGTAGCGCAGCGGCGCGTCGACGTTGTCGAACAGGTTGAGATCGGGGATCAGGTTGAAGCTCTGGAAGATGAAGCCGATCTTGCGGTTGCGCAGCCGCGAACGCGCATCGTCGCCGAGCCTGCTCACGTCCTCGCCATCGAGCAGGTAGGTGCCCGAGGTGAACTCCTCCAGCAGCCCGGCAATGTTGAGGAAGGTGGTCTTGCCGGAGCCGGAGGGCCCGGTGACCGCGACGAACTCGCCTTCCTTCACTTCCAGATCGAGCGACCGCAGCGCGTGGGTTTCGACCAGTTCGGTGCGGTAGACCTTGGTGACGCCTTGCATGTGCAACATGGGGAACTCCGGGAAACGAAAGAGAGGGCGAGGGCGGCGACGCGTCGGATCGCGATCAGCCGATGCGGAAGCGCGAGGGCAGCGTCGGCGCGGGGGCGAAGCTGACGGTCCGGCGCGGGCGGTGCAGCACCGCATCGTTCGCGGATGGCGCCAGCACGACGCTGTGCAGCGGCGGCGGGCGACGGGGGATCGCCGCCGCGAGCGCGTCGGCGTTCCAGTGCGGAGCGAAGGGGGCGATGGCGTCGGGGGAGGCAGTGCCGAGGAGCACGGTGTCGAGAGGCATGGACATGATCATTCTCCGGTGATGCGGATGCGTTCGGCGTCGCCGAACCGTTCGGCGCCGGAGACCACGATGCGGTCTCCCGGTTTGGCGCCCTCGAGGATTTCCACGGCGTCGAGGCTGCTGACGCCGGTGCGGATGCGACGTTTCACAGCGGTGTCGCCGTCCATGACGTAGACGGCGCCGCCGCCCTGCTCCAGGAACGGGCCGCGTTCGACCATCAGCACGTCGCGGCGGGTATCCAGCACGATCCGCGCGCTGAGGCGCTGGTTCTGGCGCAGACCCGGCGGCTGCCGGTCCTTGAAGCGCAGGCGGGCGGCGACCTCGCCGTTCACCACCTCGGGCGAGACGGCGGAGATCGCCGCGGCGTAGGTTTCGCCCGTGCTCGAGATCTCCGCCGGAATGCCGATGCCGAGGTCGCGGGCGAAGCTTTCGGGCACCTTGATCTCGACCTCGAACACCGACAGGTCGACGACGCTGAGCACCGGCGCGTTGTCGGCGACGTTCGCGCGCTGGGCGACCAGCACCTGGCCGATCTGGCCGTCGAACGGTGCGCGCAAGGAGAGCGCTTCCACCTGCCGACGCAGCTCGTCGACCACGGCGCGCTGGCGATCGGCCTGCAGTCGCTTGTTGCGGCTGTCGAGGTCCGCGCCGCGGCCCTGCAGCGAGAATTCCTGCTGCGCGGCGGCGAGGGCGAGTTCCGATTTCTTCAGCGCATCCTGGGCCCGGGCCACGTCGATCTGCGCGACCGCACCGCCGTCGAACGCACGCTTGTTGCGCTCGAGGTCGCGCGCCGCCGCGATGCGGTCCACCGAGGCCTGGTCGAGCTGCTTGCGGGCGTTGGCGCGGGTGAGCGCACCGTCGAGCGTCGCGCGCGAGGTCTCGGCTTCGAGGCCGGCGAGGGTCGCTTCCTCCTGCGCGAGCCGGCTGCGCAGCTCGGGGCTGTCGATCTCGGCGAGGACCTGGTCCTTCTTCACCGCGTCGCCGGCGACGACCTTGAGGGTCACGGTGCCGGCGGAGATCGCGTACAGCGTGGGGCTGTTCGCCGAGATCACCCGGCCTTCCGCCGAGAGGTCGCGGACCAGGTCGCCGCGACGCACCTCGGCGATGCGCACCCGGGCGGCATCGACCGAGCGGCTGCCGCCGCGCCAGGCCGACACGGTCGCCGCCGCCGCGACCGCTACGCCGAGCGCGACGACGACGGGCAGGCGCCAGCGGCGGGTGCGGGGAGAGGAGGCGAGGACGGTGTCCTGGGCGGCGGTGTCGCGGATGGTCATGGCAGTGGAATGCTTGGATTCGCCTGGATCCATGCAAACGCCGTGCCAATTCCAGGCCATTGATTTTCAATGCATTTCTGCGGCGTCCGGGCTGTCCGCCCGCTGTCCGGACGTGTCCGCGCGGACGCTCGTCCGGGGTTTCGTCGTTACACTAGCCGGCCTCGGAAGCGGCGCGCGGCGCGCCTTCCGGAGCCTCGTCCACCCCGTCCAACTCTCAGAGGACTGCAGACCCATGTGTGGCATTGTCGGCGCGATCGCGGATCGCGATGTGGTACCGGTGCTGGTCGAGGGGCTCAAGCGTCTGGAATATCGCGGCTACGACTCGGCCGGCATCGCCATCGTCGAGGGCGCCGATGCTTCGCGCGACGTGCGTCGCGTCCGCCGCACCGGTCGCGTCGCGGAAATGGCGAACGCCGCCGAGACCGAAGCCTTCCACGCCAGCCTCGGCATCGGCCACACCCGCTGGGCCACGCACGGCGGCGTCACCGAAGGCAATGCGCATCCGCACATCAGCCAGGGTGTGGCGCTGGTCCACAACGGCATCATCGAGAACCACGAAGCGCAGCGCGAACGCCTGCGCGCGCTGGGCTACGCCTTCGAGTCGCAGACCGACACCGAGGTCATCGCCCACCTCATCCACCATTACCTCACCCGCGGCGACGACCTGCTGGCCGCGCTGCAGCGTGCGGTCAAGGAGCTGGAAGGCGCCTACGCACTGGCCGTGATCAGCCGCAAGGAGCCGGATCGCATGGTTTGCGCGCGGATGGGCTGCCCGTTGCTGGTCGGCCTGGGCGAGGGCGAGAACTTCATCGCGTCCGACGTCTCGGCGATCATCCAGGCGACGCGTCGGGTGATCTTCCTCGAAGAGGGCGACACCGCCGAGGTCCGTCGCGACAGCGTGCGCGTGTTCGACGCGCACGATGCCGAAGTCGCCCGCGACGTCCACGTCTCCGACGTGTCGCTGGCGTCGCTGGAGCTGGGCCCGTACCGGCACTTCATGCAGAAGGAGATCCACGAGCAGCCGCGCGCGATCGCCGACACGATCGAGGCCATCGTCGACCGCGGCGCGTTCGTGCCCGCGCTGTTCGGCGACAAGGCGGAGGCGCTGCTGCGCGACATCTCCGGCCTGCAGATCCTCGCCTGCGGCACCAGCTACTATGCCGGTCTGACCGCGCGCTACTGGTTCGAGGCGATGACCGGCCTGCCGTGCACGGTCGAGATCGCCAGCGAATACCGCTACCGCAAGGTCGTCGCCGACCCGCGCCAGCTCGTGGTGACCATTTCCCAGTCGGGCGAGACGCTCGACACGATGGAAGCGCTGAAGTACGCCAAATCACTGGGCCACGACCGCACGCTGTCGATCTGCAACGTGCCGGAAAGCGCGATCCCGCGCGCCAGCAAGCTCGTCTTCTACACCCGCGCCGGCGCCGAGATCGGGGTGGCGTCGACCAAGGCGTTCACCACCCAATTGGTCGCGCTGTTCGCGCTGTCGGCGACGGTCGCGCGGCTGCACGGCAAGCTCACCGACGACGCCGAGGCCGAGCTCATCGAAGCGCTGCGACACCTGCCCGGCAGCGTGCAGCACGCGCTGAACCTGGAGCCGCAGGTCGCGGTGTGGTCGGAGCGGTTCGCACCGAAGCAGCATGCGCTGTTCCTCGGCCGCGGCATCCATTACCCGATCGCGCTGGAAGGCGCGTTGAAGCTCAAGGAAATCTCCTACATCCACGCCGAGGCTTATCCGGCGGGCGAGCTGAAGCACGGCCCGCTGGCGCTGGTCGACGCGAACATGCCGGTGGTGGTGATCGCGCCCAACGACAGCCTGCTGGAGAAAGTGAAGTCCAACATCCAGGAAGTACGCGCCCGCGGCGGCGAGATGTACGTCTTCACCGACGCCGACAGCCACTTCAGTGAGTCCGAGGGCGTGCACGTCATCCGCACGCCGCGCCACGTCGGCACGCTGTCGCCGATCGTGCATGCGATACCGGTGCAACTGCTCGCCTATCACGCGGCGCTGGCCCGCGGCACCGATGTCGACAAGCCGCGCAACCTGGCGAAGTCGGTGACGGTGGAGTAGGCGCATCCGCGCCGTCGCGCGGCGGCGCGAAAAAAAGACCCCGGCACGAGGCCGGGGTCCATCGGTACCGGGGCGTCCCGGGGAGAAACGTCCCCGGCACCGCAAGGCATGACGCTTACGGCGAGATCGTCGCCTTCAGGCTGACGCCCGAGTACGCCGCGTAGGCGCGGACGCGGACGTAGTAGGTGCCGGCCGTCGGCGAATTGAACGTGCAGGTCTCGGTGTTGCCGCTGAGGTAGGGACGGCAGTTGTACGAGGAGGTGGTCGGCGCGCTGCCGATCCGCACGTACAGGTCCGCGTCGCCCGTGCCGCCGGAGATGTCGAACACCGCGCTGGTCTTGCCGGCCGGAACGGTGATCGTGTAGGTCGACGACCAGCTGTTCTTCGCCACCGACGGCAGCGCGACAGCGACGCCGCTGCACAGCACGAGGCCGCCGCAGCTGCTGGTGCCGACCGTGACCGACATCGACTTCGTGTTGCTCAGGCCGCCGTTGTCCGTGACCGTCTCGCTGACCGTGTAGGTGCCCGCGGCCGCGTAGGTGTGGCTCGGGTTGGTCGCCGTCGAGGTCGCGCCGTCGCCGAAGTTCCAGCTGTGCGTGCTGATGTTGTTCTCGGCGTCGGTGGACGTGTCGGTGAAGTTCGCGGTCAGGCCGCTGGAGGTCACGCTGAAGTTGGCGACCGGGGCCGTGTTGCCGCCCGTGCCGCCGCCGACGATGGCGTGCGAGATCGCGCAGTTGTTGGTGTCGTTCGACCAACTGGCCTGCTGGGTGAAGGTGCCGGTGCTGAAGGCGACGTTGGCGGCGCCGCCGGCGCTGCCCGCGGCGATCCAGGCGCACTCATCCGAGTTCTCGTAGCCGCTGTTCGCGGTCCAGCCGCCGGCCGGGAACTGGTCGGACATCATTTCATGCCACTCGTGGCCGAGGGTCATGGTGTAGCCGTCGAGCTTGCCGGCCGTGCCCGAATTGACGAAGTTCACGCCGCAGGACGAGCCGACGTCGATGTTGTACGGCTGGTTGCTGAAGGCGAGCGGGCCGTAGGTGGTCGGCGTGGTGAAGTAGGAATCGCCGACGTAGTCGTGCCACGCGCAATAGCCCTGGGTCGGGCTCTTGTAGTTGTCCGGGTTGGTGCCGGTCGGCGACAGGATCACGTAGTAGGTGTAGCGGTTCGACGCGGCCGTGGTGTTGCCGAAGTGCGCGGCTGCCCTGTTCGCCTCCGCGGCGAGCTGGTCGCCGGTGGCGGCGCTGGGCGAGGCCGACGCGTTGTCGTACCACACGCCGGCCAGCACGTTCTGCTGGTACGGGATGCGCGCGATGCTGCCGCTGCTCGGGCAGCTGCTGGCGCCGGTGGCGACGCCCGGGCCGTCGCACCACTGGGTCAGTTCGGCGGACCACAGTTCGCCGTTGGTGCCGATGCCCTTGAACATCTTCTGCGCGGCGGGGCCCGCGCCGGCGGCGTCGTTGCTGAAGTTGAGATAGCCGTTGGCGTCCGTGGTGGAGGTGCCCCACTGGTTGCCGTAGAAGATCAGGTAGACCTTGGACTGGCCGCTGAGCACGCCCACGCCGCCGGTGCCGCCGCGGTAGTAGAGCGTGTTGGTCGAGGTGGCCT
This sequence comes from Pseudomonadota bacterium, assembly GCA_023392975.1. GTDB lineage: Bacteria > Pseudomonadota > Gammaproteobacteria > Xanthomonadales > Xanthomonadaceae > Lysobacter_I. The sequence goes on from JAEWNA010000147.1 coordinate 13,146, forward strand.
TGGCGAAGCCGGATTTGGCCGCCCACTGCTGGATTGCGATCTTGCCCTGGCGGGTGGGAATGGCGCCGTGGCGGTAGCCGTGCATGTAGGCGGGCGCGTAGGGGTTGCGCTCCGGTTGCGGCGGTGCGGCCGAAGCGGCGAAGGCCGACGAACACAGGGCGGCGAGGAGCGCGCAACGCGACAGCGTCCGGGTGTCGATCTTGAGGGATCTCGGGAACATCACGGGTCAGAATCCTTTGGAGGGGTGGTGGTGCGCGCCGGTCGCGGGGACGATGGCGCGAGCGATGCAGGGCCTGGCGCGGGGCCAATCGAGGCCGTTCCCGCTTCGCCGGAGGCGATGCGGGTGGACGTCGAGGAAGGTTTCGCGCTGCGTCTCCCGTTCCGTGGGGAGAGCGCGGATCGAAGCTAGCAACGCCGCTGCGCGTGCTCAATGCCGGCGCCGGGCATGCGACGAGGTTTCGTTGCGATTTGTTCTCATCTTCGGAGGATTCGTGGACTCCGCGCGCGTCCTGCAAGAAGGCGAGTGCAGGAATCCGCGACCCTGCGCCGGGGGATGCGCATCATTACGGTTTGGTAATGCTGGACTTAATGTTGCGAAAAGAAATCGCGCTTTCGGAGGAAATGATCGGGAAAAAACGTTCTCTCGGGAGGTTGTCGGCGTGCGCCGCGGTCGTCGTCGCATTGCGATGCAGCAGCGCATCGAGCCTGTCGGCGAGCGGCTCTGCCGATCCTGCGCGCGCATCCCGGCGCCGGCCTCGCCCGCACTCCGCGAAGGCCGGGTCCGGTGCGCGACGGGATCGGGTATGGTGGCGACGCTACGCCCCCGCCGCCGTCGGTCCATGCGCAAGATCCTCCACATCGACATGGACGCGTTCTACGCGTCGGTGGAACAACGCGACGATCCCTCGCTGCGCGGCCGCCCAGTGGTGGTCGCTTGGCGCGGCGAGCGTTCGGTGGTCTGCGCGGCGTCCTACGAGGCCCGCACGTTCGGCGTGCGCTCGGCGATGCCGGCGGTGCGTGCCGAGCGCCTGTGCCCGGAGGCGGTGTTCGTGCCGCCGGACTTCCCGCGCTACAAGGCCGTGTCGCGCCAGGTGCGTGCGATCTTCGCCCGCCACACCGAGCTGGTCGAGCCGCTGTCGCTCGACGAGGCCTATCTCGACGTCACCGCGCCGACCAGCGGCCTGGCGACCGCGACCGAGGTCGCGCAGGCGATCCGCGCGCAGATCCGCGAGGAGACGCAACTGACCGCCTCGGCCGGCGTGGCGCCGAACAAGTTCCTCGCCAAGATCGCGTCCGACTGGAAGAAGCCGGACGGGTTGTTCGTGATCCGCCCGCACCAGGTCTTCGACTTCCTCACGCCGCTGCCCGTGGGCTGCATTCCCGGTGTCGGCAAGGTCGCGCAGCGCCGGCTGGAGGACCTCGGCGTGAAAACGGTGGGAGACCTGCGTGGCGTCGATGTCGCCGACCTGCAGGCGGCGTTCGGCAGCTTCGGCCTGCGCCTGCACGAACGCGCGCAGGGCATCGACGAGCGTCCTGTCGAGCCCGACCAGCCAGTGCAGTCGATCTCCTCGGAGGACACCTTCGCCCGCGACGTGCCGCTGGGCGAGATCGAACCGATGATCCGCACGCTCGCCGAGAAGACCTGGGCCGCGTCGCGCAAGACCGAGCGCATCGGCCGCACCGTCGTGCTCAAGCTCAAGACCGCGCAGTTCCGCATCCTCACCCGCAGCCACACGCCCGATGTGCCGCCGGACTCGCTGGAGCGCTTCACCGAGATCGCGCTGGCGCTGCGCGAGCGCGTCGAGCTGCCGCCGCGCACGCTGTATCGGCTGGTCGGCGTGGGGCTGGGCAATTTCAGCGATCGCGAGGCGCTGGTGCCGCCGCAGGCGACGCTGTTCCCCGACGCCTGATCGCCCTGCTTCGTAGAGCGGAGCGATCAATCTGCCGGCTTCTTCCACGCCTTCGCCAGCGCCACGGCCTTTGCGGCGTCGATCCGGCCATGGCCGAACCTGTTCGAATGCCCGTTGGCCTTGTACGCCGACGCCGGACCGATCTTCTTCGCGCTGGCCGTGAGGATGCCGCGCACGTCGTCCGGGGTCATCTCCGGTTTGAGCGAGAGGATCAGCGCGCAGAGGCCCGCGACCAGCGGCGTCGCCGACGACGTGCCGCCGAAGTCGTTGGTGAACAGGCCGTCGGTGCCGCCGGCCGCCGCGGTGCCGGTGTTGAAGCCGCGGCCCTTCGTGGACACGTCGGTGGTGAAGATGCCGCGTGTGCCGCCGTTGGACGGCGCGACCACGCACACGTGCGGTCCCGTGTTGGAGTACCAGGCGAGATCGTCGGCATCGGTGGAGGCGCCGATCGCCATCGCATTGGGGTCGGAGGCGGGGTAGTCGACCTGCTTGCGTTCCTCGTTGCCCGAGGCGCAGACCACCACCGCGCCACGGCCCTTGCGCCCGATCGCACGCGCGTCGCGCAGCGCGAATTCGATGTCCGGACTCTTCGCGCCGCCCCACGAGCACGAGATCACGTCGGCGAACTGCGCCGAATAGCGGATCGCGTCGGCGACGCGGCTGTCGCTGGCGAGATCGTCGGCGTGGAACACCTTTACCGGCAGCAGCCGGCAGTTCGGTGCCAGCCCGTAGGCCTTCGGGCCGCGGCCGACGGCCACGCCGGCGCAGCAGGTGCCGTGGATGTCGTTGCCGGGCATCTCCTCGAACGGCGCGCGGAAGCGCTTGGGTCGCGGGTTGAAGTGGTCGGGATCGTCGTCGGCGAGATAGAAGTCGCGGCCGCAGAGATCGCGCGGCTCGTCGGGATCGGGGTGGCGCAGCAGGTTCGTGCGCAGTTCCGGATGCTCCACGTCGATGCCGTCGTCGAGCACCGCCACCACCACGCTGCGCTTGCCACGGCCGAGCTTCCAGGCCTGGCTCGCGCCGACGAGGCGCAGGTGCCACTGTTTCGTCGACGGATTGCCGGACGCGGCCGGTGCGCTGCGCCGGTACTGCGAGATGAAATCCGGCGTGGCGAAGGCGACTTCGTCCAGCGTCGCCAGCTGCGCGGCCAGGCGCACCAGCGCTTCGCCGGGATGCAGTTTGGCGTCGTCGCTGAGCGTGACCTGCCCGGGTGCCAGCGGGTTCTCCGCGAACAGGCGCAGGCCGCTGTCGCGGATGATGCCGTTGCGCAGCTTCTGCGGCGTGCCGGGCTTGAAGCGCAGCACGATCTGCTTGTAGAGGATGCGCATCAGCTGCGTCTCGGCATCGAGGTACGCACTGATCGTCTTGCGCTCCAGCACGTTGCCCAGCGCGCGCGTGGACGCCTTCGAGCGCGAGGCCACGACCGGCGCCGCCGCCGGCGCGGGCGCCTTGCTCGGCAGTTCGAAGAAGGCCTGCGCGGCGCGCATCACCCGGGCGGTCGCCATTTCCGCGACCGGCGTGCCCGAGAGCCGGGCCACGGTGATGCCGGCGACGGCTTCCAGGCTCAGCGGCAGCGGCTGCAGGCCGACCCAACTGCCATCGGCCATGTGCAGGCCCAGCCTCTCCGGGACGGGAACGGCGACGCCCACGGGCGCGTCGGGGGGAGCGATGGGCGAGACGGGCATGCGGGCGTCCTCACGTCCTGTGGGTGGAAGGCCGGGCGGAAAGCCGGCGGGAAAACCTGCCCGGAAGCGGGCGACTCACGTCCGGGTGAACGCGCTTTCGGCATCGAACCAGACCGCCTCGACCTTGTCGTCGCGCTCGACCCGGCCGCTCACGTCGGGCAGGAACACCTCGCTGCCGCCGGCGGGGCGGTACAGCGCCTGCTGCCGCGTGAACCTGGTGCGGCCGACCAGCTCGAGACCATAGTGGATGCCGATCTCGTGAAGCGCTTCCTCGCTGGCCTCGTTGCCGAATCGCAGCGAGAGCAGACCGGTGGGATAACGCGGGCGGCCGGCGTCGTCGACGATCGCCGGCAGCACCACGTACGCCTCGCCGAGCAGGCGATGCAGGCTGTTCCAGCCGGCGCGGGCGGTCTTCGGCGCGCGCTTGAGCTTCACCAGCCAGCCCGGCGTCGGGCCGGACAGGGCCTCGACCCGGGCGCTGGCGCCCAGGCGCGACTGCAGGTCGTCGCCAGTCGACCCCTTCGCCGCGGCCTTCGCGGAGGCGACCGCGGGCCTGACCACGAAGAGGCCGGGGCTGAGCTGTTCGGACGAGGACGGCATGGGCGGCGCCGGAAAGGGTGCTGCGGAGGAGACGACGTCGGGAGGGTCGCGGAAAGTCGTGGAAGCGGGGCGGGCGGCGTCGAGGCGACGCCCGCGGCATGTGGTAACACGCCGCCGCCGTCCGGCGCAACCGCGCGCCGGACGACGTGGTGGCCCCGGCCAGGACGCGCGACGTCCGGGCCGGGACGGTGGCGCGGGTAGCGTCAGCGGGCCGGGTCGAATCGCAGCGCCACCGTCCAGGTGCGGCCGGGCTGGTTGTAGTACGACGCGGTCTCGTAGCGGCGATCGAACACGTTGGCGACGCCGGCCTGCACCGTCCACGCATCGGCGATACGGTATTCGCCGCGCAGGTCGAGTGTGGCGAAGCCGCCGAGCCGACGGGTGTTGGCGACGTCGTCCCAGCGCTTGCCTTCGGCGACGCCGGTCAGGCCGATGCGGAAGGCACCGAAGGTGCGATCGAGGTCGAGGCGCGCGGTCTCGCGGGCGCGACGCGGCAGGTCGTTGCCGCGGTTCGGGCCGACCGCCAGGTTCTCGGTGTCCAGCCAGCTCGCGCTGCCGGCCAGCGTCCACTCCCACAGCGTCGCGTCGGCGCGCAGCTCGGCGCCGCGCAGGCGGGCTTCGTCGAGGTTGTTCGGCAGGCCGAGCGAGGCGTCGTAGGCGATCAGGTCCTTCACCCGCGTCTCGAACGCGTCCAGGTGCAGGCCGACGCGGTCGCCGCGCCAGGCGAGGCCGAGTTCCGCGGTGCGCGAGGATTCCGGACGCAGCGACGCGTTGCCGAAGAACGGGTAGTACAGCTCGTTGAAGGTCGGCGCCTTGAACGCGGTGCCGTAGCCCGCGGTCACCCGCCAGCCGTCGCCGAAGCCCAGGCCCCACGCGGCGTTGCCGGTGGTCTTGCCGCCGAACTGGTCGTTGTCGTCGTGGCGCAGCGCGAGCTGCACGTCCTGCGCGCCGAAGCGGCCCAGGTACTGCGCGAACGCGGCGCGGTCCGCGCGGCGCTTGTCGTCGTAGGGCGTGTCGCTGCTCACGCGGTCGCGCAGCCAGTCGGCGCCGACGGTGATCGTCTGGCCTTCGCTCGGCACGACGTCGGCCTGCACCGACGCGGTGTCGCGACGGCTGGAGAAGAAGCCCATCGGCGCATCGCCGAGGAAATTGTCGGAGCTGTCCTTGTTGGTGCCGGCGGCGACGGTGAGGGTGAACGCGTCGCTTGCCTTCCACTGGAACTGCGCGCCGGCCGCCTGCTGCACGATGTCGGAGTTGTCGACGAAGCTGCCGTCGTAGTCGTTGTGGCCGCTGACATGCAGCGCATGCGCCTGCAGCGTGGCGCTGTCGCCGATCTCGATGCCGCCGCGCAGCGACACCGCGCGGTTCTCGTAGCCGTCGCGGTCGGTCTGGCCGTTCACGAAACAGCCGGCGTAGACGAAGTTGATGTCGTCGGCGATTCCGCGGCAGGCATCGATGCCGTCCGTCGTCACCAGCCCGGCATCGAAGCCGAACCAGCCGCGGTCGTTGCCGCCACCGAAGCCGATGCCGCCCTCGCGGCGGCCGTGGCTGCCGGCGCCGGCGTGGAAGCGGAACGTCGCCGCGCCGCGGTCGCGACGGGTGAAGATCTGGATCACGCCGCCGATCGCGTCCGAGCCGTAGAGGCTGGAGCGCGGGCCGCGCACGATCTCGATGCGGTCGATCAGCGCGATCGGCAGGTCCTGGAACGAGGCCAGGCCCGACGTCGCCGAGCCGATCCGCACGCCGTCGACCAGCACCAGCACGTGGTCGGATTCGGCGCCGCGCACGAACAGCGTGCTGAGCTTGCCTTCGCCGCCCTGGTTGCTGACGGCGATGCCCGCGCGACCGCGCAGCAGCTCGCCGAGCGACGCGGCCTGGCTGCGGCGGATGGCGTCGGCGTCGATGACTTCGACCGGGGCCAGCGAGGCGTCCACGGTGACCGCGGTGCGGGTGGCGGTGACGACGACGGCATCGAGATCGTCGGCGGTGCCGCGATCGTCCGCATCGGCGGCGAAGGCGATCGGGGAGAGCGTGGACACGGAGAGCAGCGCGGCGGGGATCGCCAGCGCCAGCGGAAGACGGCGGACTTGCATTCGGGACTCCATCGCGCGCACCCGCGCGGTGAGAAGGGCAGGAGTCGCGACGGGAGGACATGGAAGCGAGACGGGCCGCAGGCGCGGCGACGACATCGCCGCGACGCCCTCCGCATCGCAACCGTGTGGACTTCGTGGCCGGTCTCCGGGCTCGCGCGTGGAGGACTGGGCCTCCGGCCGTCGCGCCTTCCCGTGGACAGGAGTCCACAGTGGCGGATGCGACGGCTTCACGCGCTTACCGTTGCGGGGGCAGCGCCGGAATCGCCCCGGCATCCCGAGGCCCACCGGCTTCCCGTTTCAATCCTCGGACGAACGTCTCCGGATCACCGCGAAGCGCGCGCAGTGTACCCCATGCGCCGCCGGTGGACGGTTCACTCGCCGCTGTCGGGCTCGTCGAACAGGCGGAACGCCGGGGCGGCGGCCTCTTCGCGGGTCGCGTGGGTGGTGGTCACCGGTGCGGCGGCGGGGCGGCCGCGCGGGGGCGGCAACTGCGCGATGGCGGCATCGGCCGCGACCAGCAGCTCGCTGCGCCGCTCGGACGGCACGTCCTGCCAGTGGCAGTCGGTCAGCGCGCCCTCCAGCGCGTACAGCAGGTTGAGGCTGGGCTTGAAGCCCGCGCGCTTGACGCGCATGAAGGCCTCCAGCGCGCCGATCGCACGCAGATCCTCTTCCGTGCGCAGGCCGACCTGGCGCAGCCAGGCCGCGCTCTTGGGACCGATGTTGCGGAGTTTGATGGAAGTCGTCATGCGTGATCGCGGTCCGGAAGTCGTGTGGTCGCGGCTCAACCGTCCGCGCGCAGACTGCGCACGAACAGCGCCGCGATCGTTTCGAGCCCTGCCTGATCTTCAACGTCGAATCGTTCCGGAACCGGACTGTCGAGGTCGAACACGCCGAGCAGCGCGCCCTCGTGCACCAGCGGCACCACCAGCTCCGAGCGCGAGGCCGCATCGCAGGCGATGTGCCCCGGGAAGGCGTGCACGTCGGCGATGCGCTGGGTCGTGCGGGTGCGTGCGGCGGCGCCGCAGACGCCCTTGTCCAGCGGGATGCGCACGCAGGCGGGGAGTCCCTGGAACGGGCCGACCACCAGTTCGGTGCCGTCGAAGAAATAGAACCCGACCCAGTTCAACTGCGGCAGCGCGTGGTAGACGAGCGCCGACAGATTGGCCGCATTGGCGATGCGATCGTGCTCGCCGGCGAGCAGGGCCTCGGCCTGCGCGGCGAGCTGGGCGTACTGGTCCGGCTTGCTGCCGGTGAGCGGAATGGCGGCGAAACTCATGCCCGCAGTGTAACAGCGGTGTCGCGGGGCCTTACCATGCGCGTCCGCATCCGAGCGTTCCGCCACGTCCACGATGACTGCGCCCTCCGCCGCCCGCAGCCTCTACGTCACCGGCACCGACACCGGCGTCGGCAAGACCGTCGCCAGCGTCGCGCTCGTGCGCGCCTGGCGTGCGCGCGGGCTGCGCA
>JAEWNA010000346.1 GCA_023392975.1 Pseudomonadota bacterium
GCCCGCGGTCGCGCCTCCCGGCGCTCCTACAAACGCGGGGCGTCGTCGTACCAAGCATCGACCAGCGGATCGATCGCTGCCGACACCACCTCGGGGCGCGCCGCCAGCCAGTCGCGGACCGCGTCGCGATCGGCCTCGGTGGCCGACCCTCGCAACGCCGCCACGAAGCCTTCCTCGCCGCCGCCGTACGTCAGCCCGCGTGCCTCGATCGCCTCGGCGAGGAAGGCGTCCCAGAAACGATCGGCCTCCGCCGCGGACAGGGCGCGCAGGGCGAAGCGCACGTCGAAGCCGAATTCGCGGAACTCGTCGACATGCAGTTTCTTGCGCAGGCGACGGCTGCGCGCCGGGGATCTGCTCTTTGTGGGAGCGACGTGAGTCGCGACATTGGGGCGCATCGGGTCGCGCCTCCCGGCGCTCCTGCGAGAGCGGGCGGCGCGGTTCATGCGCGTCCAAAGAGGCTGTCATCCCGAGCGCAGCGAGGGACCTGCTTCTCGATGCGATCGGGATCAAGCAGGTCCCTCGCTACGCTCGGGATGACAGGATGATTCAACGCACCGCCGCCACCGCGGCCTTCATCGCCGACACGACGCCTGCGTAGTCCGGCTGGCCGAAGATCGCCGAGCCGGCGACAAAGGTGTCGGCGCCGGCGCGCGCGATCTCGGCGATGTTGTCGACCTTCACGCCGCCATCGATCTCCAGCCGGATCGCCTTGCCGGTGCGCGCGGTCGCGGCGTCGATGCGCTGACGAACGACGCGCAGCTTGTCCAGCGCCGACGGGATGAAGCTCTGTCCGCCGAAGCCGGGGTTCACCGACATCAGCAGCACGAGGTCCAGTTCGTCCAGCACGTAGTCCAGCACCTCGACCGGCGTCGCCGGGTTCAGCACGAGGCCCGCCTGGCAGCCCGACGCCTTGATCAGCTGGATCGTGCGATGCACGTGGCGGCTGGCCTCGGGATGGAAGCTGATCAGCGAGGCGCCGGCCTTCGCGAAGTCCGGCACGATGCGATCCACCGGCTCGACCATCAGGTGCACGTCGATCGGCGCGGTCACGCCATGCTTGCGCAGCGCCTCGCAGACCAGCGGCCCGATGGTGAGGATGGGCACGTAATGGTTGTCCATCACGTCGAAATGCACCCAGTCCGCACCCGCGGCGAGGACGGCGTCGACCTCCTCCCCGAGCTTCGCGAAATTGGCGGACAGGATGGAGGGGGCGATGACGGTGGGTTGCATGGCGCTCACTTGCGGGCTTTGCGGCGAAGGGTCTGGATGCGGTCGTACGCCGCGTTGATCTCGCCGGCCTTGCGTTCGGCCTGGCGGCGGAGGTTTTCGGCGACGCCGACGAGGCGGTCGGGGTGGTACTGGGCGATGAGGCGGCGGTAGGCCTGTTCGACTTCGGCGTCGCTGGCATCCGCGGTCACGCCCAGCACGCCGTAGGACGTGTCGTCCTTGGCCGGCGCGGCGGCGCGGCGGAACCAGCCGGCGTCCCAGGCGTGGCCCAGCAGCAGGCCCAGCAGGGCGCCGTCGGGGTGTCGCGTCAACAGCCAGCCGGCGACGAGGCCGACGACTTTTCCGTACCAGCGCGTCATGGCGCACAGTTTACAGGCCTGCCCGGCCTTCCCGCGGGCACCGTGCGCCGTACACTAGGCGGCCCGACGTTCCCGACGGACTGCGCGTGGCGACCACCCTGCTCGACTCCGACCTGCCCGGCCTGCCCCTGCGTCATCGCGGCAAGGTCCGCGACGTGTTCGACCTGCCGGCCGAGCGCCTGCCGCCGGAGGCCCGCGACCGCGGCCCGCTGCTGCTGATGGTCGCCACCGACCGGCTCAGCGCGTTCGACGTGGTGCTGCCCGACCCGATCCCGGGCAAGGGCGAGATACTGTGCCAGATCAGCAATTTCTGGTTCGCGCAGACCGCGCACATCCTGCCGAACCATCTCACCGGCATCGACGTGGCGGCGGTGCTGCCGGACGGCGTCGACGCGGCGCTGTACGCCAAGCGCGCGGTGGTGACGAAGAAGCTCAAGCCGGTGCCCGTCGAGGCGATCGCCCGCGGCTACCTCATCGGCAGCGGCTGGAAGGACTACCAGCGCACCGGCCGGGTCAGCGGGATCACGCTGCCCGACGACTTGCGCCAGGCCGAGCAGTTGCCCGAGCCGATCTTCACGCCCTCGACCAAGGCCGCGGTCGGCGACCACGACGAGAACATCGACTTCGACACGATGGTGCGCACGGTCGGCGCCGAGCTGGCCGAGCAGGTCCGCGACGCGACCCTGCGCCTGTATCGCCACGCCGCCGACTACGCCGCACAGCGCGGCATCCTGCTGGCCGACACCAAGTTCGAATTCGGCACCGACGCAGACGGCCGCCTGTACGTGATGGACGAGATGCTGACGCCGGATTCGTCGCGCTACTGGCCGGCCGACGAATACGAGGTCGGCATCAGCCCGCCGAGCTACGACAAGCAGTTCGTGCGCGACTACCTGGAAACGCTGGACTGGGACAAGACCGCGCCCGGCCCGCGCCTGCCGCAGGACGTGATCGACCGCACCCGCGCGAAGTACGCCGAGGCGTTGCAGCGGCTGGCGGGGATCAGCGTCGACTGAATGCAGCCGGCGCCCGCCAAGCTGCTCTCGCGCGAGGTGCACGCGCGCCTGCGCGAGGCGTGGGCGGGGCCACTGAAGGCCGCGGGCTGGAAGCGCTCGAAGCTCTCGCCCAGCGCGTGGTCGCTGACGGACGGTGACGACAGCGTGTCGTTCTGGGTGCAGATCGACAAGTACGGCTGGTGGGACGGCTTCGGCAGCGAATTGACCGTCGAGTTCCAGTACGACCCGGGCGTGCCTTCGCCGCTGCCCGGTACGCTGCATGATCGCTGCCGCTACATGGCCTTCCTGTCGGATAACGACGTGCAGGCGGTGCTCGACGCGAACCGCCGCGTGCGCGCGAGCCTGCCACCCGACCCGCCGGTCGCATTCCCCGGCTTCGACCCGTATCCGAAGGACCTGGAGGCACACGACTGGACGCCGGCGCAGTGGCGATGCGTGGACGTGTGGATGCGCTACTACACGCCCGAGCACGTGCAGTGGATCGCCGACTTCCTGCTGCCGCGGTTCGACGGCTGCGCGCGGCAACTGCGGGAACGTCGCCGTGCTGCGCACGCGGCATCCTGAGCCGCAGCTGCCACGGCCCGCCGCCATGCCCGCCACGTCGCTGCTCATCACCTCCGGCTTCTCGAAGTTCCGCTACGCCGCGGCCGTGGCGTCGGGCACGGCGAAGGGCGAGTTGCGGCTGAAGACGCTGCCGAAGGATCCGATCGCGATCGACTTCGACGGCCGCGCGTACCGCATCGACTACGAACGCACGCGCGACGGCGTGATCGCCAGCGATTTCCGTTTCTCGCTGGTCGACGGCGACGGCGAGACGCTCGCCTTCGCCGACAAGGTGCAGGGCAAGCGCAACTACCTCGCGAACCTGCGCGGCACCCGCTACCGTTTCGAGAAGCGCAGCGGCCTGTTCTCGCTGCGCTACGCCCTGCTCGACGACGGCGGCCGCCAGGTCGGCACGTTCGCCGAGACCACCGGCTTCTCGCTGTGGAACCGCCGCTTCCGCTTCGACCTGCCCGACGGCATCGACGGCGCGACCGGGCTGTTCCTGTGCTTCCTCGCAGTCAACCTGCATTTCCGTTGATTGCGTCCCACCCCTTTCCGCCGGAGTCCGCCATGACGACCGAAACCACCGAACGCCCCATCGACACCTGGTTCGCCAAATATTCGGCCGATCATCAGAACCCGACCAACCAGGCGATCCACTATTTCGCCGTGCCCACCATCCTGTGGACGGTGACCGCGTTGCTGTGGTGCGTGCCGGTGCCGGGCACGCTGTTCGGCGCCGGCGCGTGGGCCGCGTTCGCGTCGTTCGCGGCGTGGATGTTCTACTACCGCGCCTCCCGCACGCTGGGCTTCGGCATGCTGGCGGTGCTGGTGCTGATGCTCGGCCTGAACCGTCTGCTGCAGGACGCGCTGGGCCTGCGCCTGCTGCTGGAAGTCGCGATCGGCGTGTTCGTGGTGGCCTGGATCGCGCAGTTCGTCGGCCACAAGATCGAAGGCAAGAAGCCGAGCTTCCTCACCGACCTGGTCTACCTGCTGATCGGCCCGGCCTGGGTACTGGCCAAGCTGCTGCGCCGCATCGGCCTGTCGTACTGATGCCCACGCGCCTCGCGCACCCACGCGGGGCGCATGCCCGTGGCTGAGCGCGACGCGCAGGCACACGCGCACGCGCCGGTGCCGGCGTTCGGCGCGCGCGACTTCATGCTGGCACTGATCGTCTGCCTGGTCTGGGCGGGCAACTTCCTCACCTCCGCCTTCGCGCTGCGCGAGGTGCCGCCGTTCCTGTTCAGTGCGCTGCGGCTCGGGCTGATGGCGGTGCTGCTGCTCGCGTTCGTGCGCGCGCCGCCGCGCGACCAGTGGCCGCGGCTGGTGGCGGTGGCGCTGCTCAACGGCGCGCTGCACTTCGGCACCAGCCTGTGGGCGCTGCGCATGGCCGGCGACGTGTCCTCGCCGGCGATCGTGCTGCAGAGCTACATCCCGATGTCGGTGCTGCTGGCGTGGTGGCTGCGCGGCGAACGCTTCGCCTGGCGCACCGGCACCGCGATCGCGATCAGCTTCGCCGGCGTGCTGGTGCTGGGCTTCGACCCGCTGGTGCTGGCGCATCCCGACGCGCTGGGCATGATGCTGTTCGCGGCGCTGCTCATCGCGCTGGGCACGGTGCTGATGCGTGGACTCTCGGGCGTCGATGCGATCGGCCTGCAGGGCTGGACGGCGCTGATCGGCGTGCTGCCGCTGCTGGCGATCAGCGCGGCGATCGAGCCTGGCGGCCTCGACGCGCTGCGCGCCGCGAGCCCGGCGGTATGGGCCGCCGCCGCGTATTCGGCGATCTGCGCCTCGCTGATCGGGCACACGCTGTTCTTCCGGCTGGTACAGCGACACCCCGTGGCGCAGGTGATGCCCTACCTGCTGCTGGTGCCGGTGTTCGCGGTGACGCTGGGCATCCTCGTCTGGGGCGACCGCCCCGGGCCGCGGCTGTGGCTGGGCGGGGCGATGGTGCTGGGCGGCGTGCTGGCGATCGCGCTGCGCGCACGCGCGAAGGCGCTGGGGCGCGGCTGACGGGACCGGTCCTCGGACCGGGTGGCCGTCCGACTGTCCGTTCCCGGCACCGGCTTGCGTGACTCAAGGACGAGGCTGCCCGGAAAAGCGGCCGCCCGCCACCGGAGGCCCACCATGCGTTCCCTGCCTGCCAAAGCGTTGCGCTTCACGATCATCGCCGCCTGCTCGGCGATCGTCGCCACCGGCTGCGTGCTCGATCGCAGCCCGATCCCGCCCGGCTGGGGCCAGGTACTGCCGCGCGAATACTGCCCCGGCGACACGCTGACCGCGTCCTACGACTTCCTCGGCAGCGACACCTGCGCGACCACCACCGATTGCACGCCGTACCTGCCGACGGTGACGCTGAGCACCGCATCGGGCGCGTTCCCCTCGCCCACGTCGCTGCCGCCAGGCTACACCGGCAGCCTGGGCTTCCCCGCGGTCGGCGACAGCGTCACGGTCGGGTTCCACAGCAGCGCCAATCCGGTGAACATCCCGACCGATCGCTTCGAAGGCGGCAACCGCGTCTTCCTGCAGCGCACCGGCGTGAACGACATCAACGCCACCGCGCGACGCATGGTCGAGCCGCGGGAATGGGGCATGATCCACACCGGTCTGTGCGCCGGCGCTTCTCCCACTTACGCACCCGGCGAACTGCCCGCACCGCCGAACTTTTCGCCGAACCTGCGCGTGCTGGACGTGTGCAACACCAACGGCGTGCCGATCATCGTGACGCTGTCCGGCAGCGCGCCGGGCTCGACGTTCCCGCCGCAGATGGTGGAAGCGGGACGCTGCCTCGACCTCGGTGCGCCCGGCATGCCGGACGGCATCGACGCCGCGCACATCGTCGAAGTGCGTCCGGTGACGCCCGACCTCGGCGCGCGCTGCAGCGCCGTCGGCCCGAACAACCCGCCCGCCACGCTGCGCACCACCGCCCACCTGGGCTGCCGCTGAACCGCCTCGCCCGCGACCGCCTGGAGATTCCCATGATCCGCATTCGCCGCATCGCCGCCGTTCTCGCCGCCGTACTCGCATGCGTCCTGCCGCCGCTCGGCGCCGCGCAGGCCGCCACCAGCGCCACCGCCAATCTCGTCTCCCTCGACAAGTCGACCAAGACCGGCTGGATCGACGCCCGCATCGAGTTCTACCCGGCGCCAGACGCCAAGGGCAAGATCGGTGCGCCGCAGGTGTTTCCCGCGCAGCTGCTGTTCTCGCGGCCGGGCCAGTTCCGGCTGGTGATGCGGACCGGCGCCAAGAACGAGTACCGTGCCGCCGCCACCGGCGGCGTGGTGAGCTGGATCGACTACGGCACCGGCATCGGCGGGCAGTCCAAGTACCAGGACCTCATGGACCCGTTCACCCGCTCGATGCTCGACATCACCGGCGCGATCACGCGCTTCACGCCGGCGAAGGAACAGACGCTCGACCCGAAGGGCGTGCTGCGCGGCGCCGCGATGAGCACCCGCGTCTACGGTTCGAGCATCGTCGCCTCGCATGCGTGGTTCTCCAACGACCGGCCGACCGGCTTCGACTTCACCCTGTCCGACCAGCGCCGCGTGGTCGTCTCCGTGCTGGCCTGGAAGCCGAACGTCACCGTCAAACCGGGCGATTTCTCGCTCTGACGCCGGGAGGCGCGGCCGGCGATGCTCACCCGGCCGCGGCGAACATCGCCGCGGTCGGCCGGAAAGGGCGCGGCGCGTAGCCGAAATCGCGCCGCGCGTCGGCGGCGTCGAACACCAGGTCGCTGCGCATGCGCCGCACCGCGGCTTCGTTGAAGCCGCGCGCGAATCCCGTGGCATGCGCCACCGCCAGCACGGCGTTGAACAGCGGCGATGGCAGTTCGTGAAGACGCGCCGGAGGGTCCAGCGCCGCGCAGATGCGCGCCACCATCTCGCGATACGGCAATGTCTCGCCGCCGGGCAGCGCGTACGTACGGCCTTGCGTGGCAGCGACACCGAGCGCATCGAACGCCGCGCGTGCGAGATCGTCCGCATGCACCGGCTGACGCAGGCCGTTGGCTTGTCGCGGCAACGCGACGCGACCGAAGCGGCGTGCGATGGCGGCGATCCGCGTGAGGTTGCGGTCCGCGCCGCGGCCGTAGACCAGGGTCGGGCGCAGCACCGTCGCCGCGGCGCCGCGCGCTTCGGCCGCGTCGAAGACGATGCGTTCGCCGGTGCGCAGGCGCTCGACCAGCGCACGCTCCTCCGCGTCGGCCGATCCGCGCTTGGCGTCGATGCTGGTCGAGCCGAAGGCGATCACCCGCGGCGTCTCCACCGCGGTCTTCGTGTACCAGTCGGCGAAGCGGTCGAGCGGACCGCAGCAGAAGATCGCGTCCACGCGGGCGGGCAGGCCGTCGTCGCCCGAGAGATCGCCGCGCCGCCACTGCAGACCGGGATGGTCGACCTGCGCGCTGCGCGACACCGCCAGCACGCGCCAGCCGTCGTCGCGCAGGAGGTCCAGCAGCGGCCGCCCGATCTGCCCGCTGGCGCCGAACACGAGCGCGCTGCGCATGGCTCAGAAGTGGTGCGCGTTGATCGCGAAGTGCACGGCGATGCTGGCGGCGTAGCCCAGCGCCACCGCCCAGCTCCACTTCAGGTGGCTGAAGAAGGTGTACTGCCCGCGGGCCTGGCCCATCAGCGCCACGCCCGCGGCGGAACCGACCGACAGCAGGCTGCCGCCGACGCCCGCGGTGAGCGTCACCAGCAGCCACTGCCCGGTGCTCATCTGCGGCTCCATCTGCAGCACCGCGACCATCATCGGGATGTTGTCGAGCACCGAGGAGATCAGGCCGACGAGGATGTTCGCCTCGGTCGCGCCCAGTTCGCCGTAGAACAGCTGCGAGCCTAGCGCCAGCCAGCCGCAGTAGCCCAGCGCGCCGACGCACATGATCACGCCGAAGAAGAACAGCAGCGTGTCCCACTCGGCGCGCGCGACCTGTTCGTAGCTGTCGAACGCATCGACGTCGCCGGGCGCGCCCTGGCGCGCGAAGTCGGCCGATTCCTGCACGTGCGCGGTGCGCGACAGCCACCAGCCGTAGAGCTTGAGCAGCGCCAGGCCGGCCATCATCCCGAGGAACGGCGGCAGGTGGAGGAACTGGTGGAACCCCACCGCGAGCGCGATGGTCAACGCGAACAGCGCGACGATCGCAAGCGCGCCGCGCTTGAGGGCGACGTCGTCGGTCGTCGCAGCCGGCGCGCCGCCGGGCAGCGCCGGCTGCATGCACAGCGCCGGCACCAGCCAGTTCACCAGCGACGGCACGAACAGCGCGAAGAACGTCCAGAAACCGACGATGCCGCGCTGCCACACCATCAGCGTGGTGATGTCGCCGAACGGGCTGAAGGCGCCGCCGGCGTTCGCCGCGACCACGATGTTGACGCAGGCGATCGCGACGAATTTCGGGCTGTCGCGCCCCACCGCCAGCACCACCGCGCACATCACCAGCGCGGTGGTGAGGTTGTCGATCAGCGGCGACATCACGAAGGCGAGCGCGCCGGTCACCCAGAACAGCCGGCGATAGCCCCAGCCGCGACGCAGCAGGCGCACCCGCAGCGCCTCGAACAGGTGGCGCTCGCTCATCGCGTTGACGTAGGTCATCGCCGCGAGCAGGAACAGCAGCAGCTCGGCGTATTCGACGAGGTATTCGCGCACGGCGTCGTGGACCCGGCCCGATTGGTCCATCTGCGCGGACGCCACCGCCAGCACCGACCAGATGACCGCCGCGGCCATCATCACCGGCTGCGACTTGCGCAGGTGGGTGTATTCCTCGGCGATCACCAGCAGGTAGGCGCCGACGAAGATCGCGACCGCGGCGTAGCCGGCCCAGTGCGCGGTGAGGTCGATGCCGGCGACGCTGGCGAAGGCGCTCGTGGGCGCGAGCAGCGCGGCGAGCGCGCAGGCGGCCGCGGCGCGACGGCGCGACGACAGGCTCATGCCGCGGCTGCCGGTCGCGGCGCCGGCAGCGCGAAGCGCAGCCAGACGTAGCCGGCGGTCGCCGCGATCAGCGACGCGCCAAGCACGCCGAGCACGCTCGCATGGGCCAGCGCCGGCGCGGTCTCGAACGCGAGCGAGGCGATGAACAGGCTCATCGTGAAGCCGATGCCGCAGAGCAGGCCGAGCCCGACCACCACGCGGAAGCTCATGCCTTCGCCGAAGCGCGACAATCCCGTGACATGCGCCAGCAGCGCGGCCGCGACGATGCCGACCGGCTTGCCGACCAGCAGCCCGAGCGCGATGCCCAGCGGCACCGGCGCCAGCGCGTCGGCCACCGACAGGCCGCCCAGCGCCAGCCCCGCGTTGGCGAACGCGAACAGCGGCAGGATCGCGTAGGCCACCCACGGATGCAGGGCGTGCTCGAGGTGTTCCAGCGGCGAATGCTCGGTCTCGTCGTCGACCCCATCGTCCTTGCGCACGTGCGGAATCATCAGCCCGGTGACCACGCCTGCGAGCGTCGCGTGCACGCCGGACTTCAGCACGCAGACCCACACGACGACGCCGAGCAGCAGGTAGGGCGTGAGCGCGCGCACGCCCATCCGGTTCAACACGAACATCGCCGCGATCGCCACGCCGGCGGCGGCCAGCGCGGCGCCGGAGAGGTCGCTGGTGTAGAACACCGCGATGATCACGATCGCGGCGAGGTCGTCGAGCACGGCGATGGTGGACAGCAGCAGTTTCATCGCGACCGGCGCACGCGTGCCGAGCAGCGAGAGGATGCCGAGCGCGAACGCGATGTCGGTGGCCGCGGGAATCGCCCAGCCGCGCATCGCCGAGGCGTCGCCGCGGTTGATCCAGGCGTAGAGGACCGCAGGCAGCGCCACGCCGGCGGCGGCACACAGCAGCGGCTGCAGCAGCTGGCCGAAGCTCGACAACTGCCCGCTGAGCACCTCGCGCTTGATCTCCAGCGCCACCAGCAGGAAGAAGATCGCCATCAGGCCGTCGTTGATCCACAGCAGCAGCGGCTTGGCGAGGTTCAGCTGGCCGATGCGCACCTGCACCGGCAAGTCCCGGAAACCGTCGTAGACGCCGGACAGCGGCGAATTCGCCAGCAGCATCGCCAGCACCGCCGCGCCGATGAGGAGGATGCCGCCGGCGGCTTCGAGCCGGAAGAACTCCTGCAGCGCGCGTGCCGCACGCTCGGGCAGGACACGGACCAGACCGTTTTCGGATGCCGTCATGCGCCGCTCACCTCGACCACAGCAGTTCGAACGCCACCCAGGCGACGAAGGCCAGCAGCAGCACCCCGCCTTCGGCGCGGCTGATCTTCAGGTCCTTGCGCAGCATCGGGTACAGCAGCAGCGCGGCCGCGAGCGAGGCCGGCAGCTCGAAGCGCACGAACGAGCCCGGGATCGGCAAGTCGCGCACCGCCGCCATGCCGCCGACCACGATCAGCAGGTTGAACACGCTGGAACCGATGACGTGGCCGACGACGATGTCGCCCTGCCCGCGCCGCGCCGCGGACACCGCGGCCGCCGCTTCGGGCAGCGCGGTGGCGGTAGCGACCACGATCAGGCCGGTCATCAGCGGGGTCAGGCCCCACGCCAGGCCGACCACCGGCACGTGCTGCACAAGCAGCTTCGCGCCGAACCAGAGGAACACGCCGCCGAGCGCGAACCGCAGCAGGTTGCGGCCCAGCCCGATATCGGTGACGGCATACCCGGACAGGGTGGCCTGCAGCTCGGGCGACTCGCGGCGCTCGAACGCCAGCCCGATCGCGATGACGATCGCGAAGGCGACGACGAAGATCCCGCCCTCGACACGCGTGAGCACGCCGTCGAATCCGAACGCGATCAGCGCGATCGTCGCGGCGATCAGGCAGGCCAGCAGCGGCGCCAGCGCGCGCCAGCGCACGGCCAGCGGCGCGGCGATCGCGGCCAGGCCGAGGGTCAGTCCGAAGTTGACGATGTTGCTGCCGATGGCGTTGCCGAGCGCGAGGCTCTGGCTGCCGACGAACAGCGCGCGGGCGTTGACCGCGAGTTCCGGGATCGAGGTGCCGAACGCGACCAGCAGCAGCCCGGTGGCGAACGGCGAGAGCCCGAAGCGGCGCGACAGCCCCGAGGCGCCCTTGAGGATCGAATCGCCGCCCAGCGCCAGGAGCAGCAGCGCCAGCAGGCACCAGCCGATGGCTTGGAACATCGCGGTTCTCCGGGAAGGATGGACCGCCCGATTCTATGCCAGATGGCCGGTCGCGCCCATCGAACGCGGGTCAGCCGCAGCC
>JAEWNA010000357.1 GCA_023392975.1 Pseudomonadota bacterium
TCGGCCTGATCACCGAGTGGCGCACCTCCAGCGGCGAGATCGAACGTCGCAGCGAGAAGAGCGACCTCGGCGGCACGATGCGCCTGGGCCTGCAGGAGCAGCGCGTCAAGCCGGGCACGCTCGCGCATCGCCTGTACGGCAAGGACGTGGTCGGCGAGCGGCATCGCCATCGCTACGAGTTCAACAACCGCTATCGCACCCAGCTGGAAGACGCCGGGCTGGTGGTGTCCGCCAAGTCGATGGACGACCTGCTGGTGGAGATGATCGAACTGCCGCAGGCGACGCACCCGTGGTTCCTGGCCTGCCAGGCGCATCCGGAATTCCTGTCGACACCGCGCCACGGCCATCCGTTGTTCATCGGCTTCATCCGCGCCGCGCGCGAGCGCAAGGCCGGCGGCAAGCTGCTGCGCGAGGCGAGCGCGTGAACTCAGCCATCGCCCGGTCGCGGATGGCAGGGACGCACGCGTGAGCGCGCATCCCGGCGCCGATCTGCTGGTGCTGCTGGTCATCGCGCTGTTCGCGGTGTCGCTGGCGCTGCTGTTCTTCGTCGCCGCGTCGGCGACGATGAGCGCGATCGGGTTGGCGCAGGAACACGACCGCGGCGGTTTCGCGCTGCTGTCGCTGCTGCTGCCGCCGGTGGGCTGGGTCTACCTCTATCGCCACGGTCGCCCGATGCGCTGGCTGGCCCGTTACCTCATCATCGGCCTGCTGTGCTTGGCTGTCGCCGCGGGGCTGATGTTCGTCCTGCTTCCACGAGGGATCTCCCTGTCATGAAACTCTGCGGTTTCGAGGTCGGCCTCGACCAGCCCTTCTTCCTGATCGCCGGCCCCTGCGTGATCGAGTCCGAGCAGTTGCAGCTCGACGTCGCCGGGCAGCTGAAGGAGATCACGTCGTCGCTCGGCATTCCCTTCATCTTCAAGTCGAGCTTCGACAAGGCCAACCGCACGTCCGGCACCAGCTTTCGCGGCCCGGGCATGGAAGAAGGCCTGCGCGTGCTGGCCGAGGTGAAGCGCCAGATCGGCGTACCGGTGCTGACCGACGTGCACGAATACACGCCGATGGACGAAGTCGCCAGCGTGGTCGACGTGCTGCAGACCCCGGCTTTCCTCGTGCGCCAGACCGATTTCATCAGGAAGGTCTGCAGCGCCGGCAAGCCGGTGAACATCAAGAAGGGCCAGTTCCTCTCGCCGTGGGACATGAAGCCGGTGGTCGAGAAGGCGAAGTCGACCGGCAACCACGACATCATGGTCTGCGAGCGCGGCGCGAGTTTCGGCTACAACAACCTCGTCAGCGACATGCGTTCTCTGTCGGTGATGCGCGATACGGGCTGTCCGGTGGTGTTCGACGCGACGCATTCGGTGCAGTTGCCGGGCGGGCAGGGCAGCAGCAGCGGCGGCCAGCGCGAATTCGTGCCGGTGCTGGCGCGCGCCGCCACCGCCGTCGGTGTCGCCGGCCTGTTCATGGAAACCCATCCCGATCCGAGCAAGGCGCTGAGCGACGGCCCGAACGCGTGGCCGCTTGGCAAGATGCGCGCGTTGCTGGAAACGCTGATGGCGCTGGACCAAGCCACCAAGCGCAGCGGTTTCCTCGAGTCCACCCTCTGATTCCCAACTTCCCACCGACCCCATGACCACGATCACGAAGATCCACGCCCGCGAAATCCTCGACAGCCGCGGCAACCCGACGCTCGAAGCCGAGATCACGCTCGCCGACGGCAGCTTCGGCCGCGCGATGGTGCCCTCGGGCGCGTCCACCGGCACCAAGGAAGCGGTCGAGCTGCGCGACGGCGACAAGACCCGCTATCTCGGCAAGGGCGTGCTGAAGGCGGTCGGCAACGTCAACGGCCCGATCGCGCAGGCGCTGGCCGGCTTCGACGCCGCCGACCAGGCCGGCCTCGACAAGCGCCTGATCGACCTCGACGGTACCGAGAACAAGGGCCGGCTCGGCGCGAACGCGCTGCTCGGCGTGTCGATGGCCGCGGCGCATGCGGTCGCCGCCTCGCGCAAGCAGGCGCTGTGGCAGTACCTCGCCAACGGCCGCGCGCCGGTGCTGCCGGTGCCGATGATGAACATCATCAACGGCGGCGCGCATGCCGACAACAACGTCGACCTGCAGGAATTCATGGTGCTGCCGGTCGGTTTCGATTCGTTCTCCGAGGCGTTGCGCAGTGGCACCGAGATCTTCCACGCGCTGAAGTCGGTGCTGAAGGCCAGGGGCCTGAGCACGGCGGTGGGCGACGAAGGCGGCTTCGCGCCCGACCTGCGCAGCAATTCGGAAGCGCTGGACACCATCCTCGAAGCCATCGGCAAGGCCGGCTATCGCGCCGGCGAAGACGTGCTGCTGGGCCTCGATGTCGCGTCGAGCGAATTCTTCGAGAACGGCAAGTACAACCTCACCGGCGAAGGCAAGCGCCTGACCAGCGAGCAGTTCACCGACTTCCTCGCCGACTGGTGCCGCGAGTATCCGATCGTCACGATCGAGGACGGCATGGCCGAGGACGACTGGGCTGGCTGGAAGCTGCTGACCGAACGCCTCGGCGACAAGGTGCAGTTGGTCGGCGACGACCTGTTCGTGACCAACCCGAAGATCTTCCGCGAGGGCATCGACCAGCAGGTCGCCAACGCGATCCTGATCAAGGTCAACCAGATCGGCACGCTGACCGAGACGCTGGAAGCGATCGCGATGGCCGATGCGGCGAAGTACGCGGCGATCGTGTCGCACCGTTCCGGCGAGACCGAGGACACGACGATCGCCGACATCGCCGTCGCGACCACCGCCACGCAGATCAAGACCGGTTCGCTGTGCCGCAGCGACCGCGTCGCCAAGTACAACCAGTTGCTGCGCATCGAACAGCAGCTCGGCGCCGCGGCGAAGTACGCCGGTCGCGACGCGTTCGTGTCGCTGAAGCGGGGCTGATGCCGCGCCCATGAGCGATCCCGGTCGCCCGCTGCGGTTCATCGCGCTGCTGCTGTTCGCGTTGCTGGCGTGGCTGCAATACCGGCTGTGGTTCGGCGAGGGCGGCCTGATCGCCACCGGCGAACTGCAGGACAAGGTCGATCGCCAGGCCGAGGAGAACAGTGGCCTGCGCCAGCGCAACGACCAGCTCGCCGCCGAGGTCGACAACCTGAAGTCGGGCGAAGCGGCGGTCGAGGAGCGCGCGCGCAGCGAGCTGGGCATGATCAAGCCCGGCGAGACCTTCTATCGCGTGGTCGAGACGCCGCCGCCCGTCGAGGCGCCGCCACAGGCCGTGGACGAAGCCCCGTGACGACGGACCCCGTGCGCGGCGGGCTGTGGGTCGTCGTCCCGGCCGCCGGGCGCGGCGCGCGGTTCGGCGGCGAAGTGCCGAAGCAGTACTGCGACGTCGCCGGGCGCACGGTGATCGCGCACGCGCTCGAACGCCTGCTGTCGCATCCGTCGATCGCAGGCGCGATGGTCGTGCTGGCCGCGGACGACGCGTACTGGCGCGATAGTGCGGTGACCCACCTCGACAAGCCGGTGCTGACCTGCGTCGGCGGCGCCGAGCGTGCGGATTCCGTGCTCGCGGGCGTGGACGCGCTGCCGGACACTGTGCGCGCCGACGCCTTCGTGCTGGTCCACGATGCGGCGCGGCCGAACCTGGCGCATGCCGACCTCGACCGTCTCCTCGATCTCGGCCGCGCCGATCCGGTCGGCGCCATCCTCGCCGCGCCCGTGCGCGACACGCTCAAGCGCGCCGGCGACGACGGCGGCATCGACCGCACCGAACCGCGCGAGCGGCTGTGGCGCGCGTTCACGCCGCAGCTGTTCCGGCGCATGCAGCTGTCGCGCGCGCTGCGCGCCGCGGCCGACGCCGGTGTCGCCATCACCGACGAGGCGATGGCGATGGAGCGGCAGGGCCTGCGCCCGCTGCTGGTCGAAGGCCGCGAGGACAACTTCAAGATCACCACGCCGGCGGACCTGGCGCGGTTCGAGTTCGAGGCGATGCGGCGATGAGCGTGACGCTTCCGCAGGTTGCGCCCGTTGCGTCGGGCGAACGGTTCCGTGATCGCGGGCAGGTGCTGTATGCCTTTCTCCTGGACGGTTGCGAGGCCCGCTGTCCGTCCTGTCGGGCCGCGGCAAGGGTGACGTACTCGCAGGCCGGCCCCTGGACGTGGATCGCGCGTTTCCGCTGCGGGCAGTGTGCGTTGTCGGCGGATTCGGCGCCGTCGCGTTTGTATTCCTCATTCGTGCTCGACGAAGAGTCGGCATGGTTCGGTCCGATCCATGCGACGGGCCGTCGCGCCTGCGGTCGATGCGGCGCGAAATGGGTACAGGCGCGGGCTCGGCGCATCGGTGGTGGCCGGCATCATCCCGCCACGCTGCCGGCGGAATGTCCGCGGTGCGGGCATGCCCAGCCGGTCGCCGTTCGCTGGTATCCGCATCACGATGCCGCCGAGGGCGTCGAACCGCTTCTCGGCCTCGCGCTCGTGCTGCGCGAGGCCGTCGGCGCCGGGCGCGAGGTCTGGGCCTTCAACCACGCGCATCTGCAAGCGCTGAAGGCCTACGTGGGCGCGCGCCTGCGCGAGCGCGCCTGCGATCACCAGCGAAGCTATTTCATGCGACTGCCCGCCTGGATCAAATCGGCGAAGCAGCGCGACGATGTGCTGGCGGCGATCACACGCATCGAACGACGAACGACCGGACAAGGAGATTGAACGACATGTCGGCAGAGCATCCGCGCATCGGCCAGGGTTTCGACGTCCACGCCTTTGGCGAGGGCGACCACGTGACGCTCGGTGGTGTGCGCGTGCCGCACGACCGCGGCATCGTCGCGCACAGCGATGGCGACGTGGTGCTGCACGCGCTCTGCGACGCGATGCTCGGTGCGCTGGCACTCGGCGACATCGGCCGGCATTTCCCGCCGTCCGACGCGCGCTGGAAGGACGCCGACAGCCGGATGTTCCTGCGCCACTGCGACCATCTGATCCGCGACCTCGGCTGGCGGGTCGGCAACGCCGACGTCACCGTCATCTGCGAGCGCCCGAAGGTCGGGCCGCATGCCGAGGAGATGCGCCGGCTGATCGCGCTGGATCTCGGCATCGACATCGCCGACGTCAGCGTGAAGGCGACCACGACCGAGCGGCTCGGCTTCACCGGCCGCGGCGAGGGCATCGCGGCGCAGGCCGTGTGCCTGCTCGTGCGCGTGTGAGTGCGGGCGCGACCGTCCGCGCCCACGGCGCGCCCGCACTGCGCGCGCGGCTGCGCGTGTCGCCCGAGGATTTCGTGGTCGAGGAGATCGACGCGTTCGCTGCCAGCGGCGCCGGCGAACACCTGCTGCTGACGATCGAGAAGCGCGGCATGAACACCGCGTTTGCCGCGAAGCGGATCGCGCAGTGGGCCGAGGTCGCGGAATCGGCGATCGGCTACGCCGGTCTCAAGGATCGCCATGCCGTCACCCGCCAGCGCTTCAGCGTGTGGCTGCCGAAGAAGGTGTCGCCCGACGTGGCCGCGCTGGGCGTCGATCCGGATTCCGCCGAACGCGGCGAGCGTCTGGTCGTGCTCGATGCGCAGTGGCACAGCCGCAAGCTGCCGCGCGGCGCGCTGGCCGGCAATCGCTTCGAGTTGACCCTGCGCGACGTGGTCGGCGACGCCGATGCGATCGACGCGCGGCTGCGCGCCATCGCCGCGCGCGGCGTACCGAACGCGTTCGGCGAACAGCGGTTTGGCCGCGGCGGCGACAACGTCGCGAAGGCACGGGCGATGTTCGACGGCCGCCGCGTCGCCCGCGAGGAGCGTACGCACCTGCTGTCGGCGGCGCGCTCCGAGCTGTTCAACCGAGTGCTGGCGCGTCGCGTCGCCGACGACGCCTGGGACCGGCCGCTCGACGGCGAGGTCTGGGCGCTGGACGGCAGCCGCAGCGTGTTCGGCCCCGAGCCGTGGAGCGACGCGCTGGCGGAGCGGCTGGCGCGATTCGACATCCATCCCTCCGGCCCGCTGTGGGGGCGCGGCGCATTGCGCACGCAGGGCGAGGCGAGGGCGCTGGAAGAAGCGGTGCTGGACGACGAGGACGCGCTGACCCTGCGCGCCGGGCTGGAACGCGCCGGCCTGGAGCAGGAACGGCGTGCGCTGCGCTTGCGTCCGGGCGATCTCGCCTGGGACTGGCCGGCGCCGGGCGCGCTGCGGCTGCGGTTCGCGCTGCCGCCGGGCGCCTACGCGACCACGGTGCTGGCGGAACTGGGCGAGATCGAGGGCGCCACGGGCGTCTGAAGCCGCGGGTGCCGTTCGTCGGAAGCGACAAGGCCGGCAAAGCCGGCCTTCCGGGCGAAGCGTATAAGGAGGGCGAGCGCCCGTGCGGTTGCCGGGCGCCGTCCGCGTCGCCCTTCCGGAGGCTCCGCATGAACATCCGCCTGCTCCCCATCGTCCTGATCGCCGCCGCCGGCACGCTGGTCGGCTGCAAGACCATGGACCACAGCGCCTACCAGCCCGAACCGCAGAAGATCGTGCCGGGCACGCAGTTCCAGCCGCGCATCGAGGAAGACAGCGCCTACATCGCGTCCGTCGAGCGCATGGCGCGCATGCGCGGCATCACCGTGCAGTGGGTCCACAAGCCGACCAAGCGGCACGTCGACCAGTAACCGCGCATCAGGTCGGCCGGCGCCGCCCCAGCAGCACCAGCACCGCGCCGGTCCCGCCCTGTGCGGCGGGCGCGGAATGGAACGCCAGCACGTCCGCACGCTGGCGCAGCATGCGGTCGACCAGGTTCTTGAGCAGCGGCACGCCGTCGGGCGAGTTCAGGCCCTTGCCGTGGATCACCCGCACGCAGCCGAGCCCGTCGTCGACCGCCTCGCGCAGGAAGCGCCGCAGCAGTGTCTCGGCGCCGACGAGATCGGCCAGATGCAGGTCGATCTCGTCCTGCGCCGTATAGTCGCCGCGCGCCAGCCGCTGCAGGACCCGCGGCGGCACTTCGTCGCGACGGTAGCGCAGGGCATCGCCGGCCTGCAGCGGCAGTTCATCCAGCGCCAGCCGGAATTCGTCGCGCGCCGCGTCCTCGTCGCGCTCGCGCATCCGCGCCGCGGGGCGCGGCTTGGGCTTCTGCGGCGCGCTTTCCGCTTCCGGCAGCACGCGCACCGGGCCGATCGCTGCGCGGAACAGCGCGGCATCGTCGTCGCCTGCCTCCTCGCGGGCGTCGTCGGGCGGCGGGGGCTTGCGCGGAGTCATCGTCGGGGAGGGTAGCAGGGGCCGGCGACCGGAGCATCGGCGGCGCATCCGGTATCATGTCGCCGCGTGTCCACAGCAGGCGACGAAATCCTTTCCATGCGCATCCTGGTCAGCAACGACGACGGCGTCGACGCCCCCGGCATCCGCGTCCTCGCCGCGGGATTGCGCGCGGCCGGGCACGAGGTGCTGGTGGTCGCGCCCGACCGCGACCGTTCCGGCGCCAGCAATTCGCTGACCCTCGACATGCCGATCCGCGTGGTGCGCCAGGACGACACCACCTGGCGGGTGCACGGCACCCCCACCGACTGCGTCCACGTCGCGATCACCGGCATGCTGGAGCAGGAGCCGGACATCGTGGTGTCCGGCATCAACAACACCGCCAACCTCGGCGACGACGTGATCTACTCCGGCACCGTCGCCGCGGCGATGGAAGGCCGCTTCCTTGGCCTGCCGGCCGTGGCCGTCTCGCTGGTCACCGCCGACCACAAGGGCCGGCACTACGAGACTGCCGCGCGCGCCGCGGTGGAGATCGTCGCCCGGCTCAAGGCCGATCCGCTGCCGGCCGACACCATCCTCAACGTCAACGTACCCGACCTGCCGTGGGACGAGATCCGCGGCTTCGAGGTCGCCCGCCTGGGCAACCGGCATCGCGCCGAGCCCTGCACCGAGCAGGCCGATCCGCGCGGCCGCACCTGGTGGTGGATCGGCGCCGCCGGCCCCGAGCAGGACGCCGGCCCGGGCACCGACTTCCACGCCGTGCGCACCGGTCATATCTCGATCACCCCGATCCACGTCGATCTCACCCGTTACCAGGCGCTGGAGCAGGTCGCGAGCTGGGTCGGCGGCCTCGCCGCGGGCCTGCGCGCGACCGCGGAACCGGAGGCCGGCACATGACCGCGCGGATCCGGCTGCAGCCGGAAGCGGTCGGCATGGGCATGACCTCGCAGCGGGTGCGCGACCGTCTGATCGAGCGCCTGCGCGAGCAGGACATCCGCGACGAGCGCGTGCTCAACGCCATCCGCACCGTGCCGCGCCACCTGTTCGTCGACGAGGCCTTCGCCGCGCGCGCCTACGAGGACAACGCGCTGCCGATCGGCCACGGCCAGACCATTTCCCAGCCATGGGTGGTGGCGCGGATGACCGAGGCGCTGTTCGAGCAGGACGCGATGGGCGAAGACGCCGCTGCCGACGACGCCACGCCGCGGGCCGCGTTCCCGCCGAAGAAGGTGCTGGAAGTCGGCACCGGGTCCGGCTACCAGGCGGCGATCCTCGGCGCGCTCGGGCTGGAGGTCTACACGGTCGAGCGCATCGGCGACCTGCTGCGCGGCGCACGCAAGCGCTTCCGCAGCCTCGGCCTGCACCTGCGCAGCAAGCACGACGACGGCCGCATCGGCTGGCCCGAACACGCGCCCTACGACGCGATCCTGGTCACCGCCGCCGCGCCGGCGCTGGTCGATGCGCTGATCGAACAGCTCGCGCCCGGCGGCGTGCTGGTCGCGCCGGTCGGCGGCGCCGGCGCGCAGTCGCTGGTCAAGCTGCGTCGCAATGCCGACGGCAGCGTGACCAGCACGGACCTCGCTTCGGTGGTGTTCGTGCCGCTGCTGTCCGGCACGGTGGACGGATGAAGCTGTTCGCCCCGCTGTACGAACGCGCCATCCGCTGGTCGCGCGACCGCCGCGCGCCGACGCTCCTCGTCGGCCTGAGTTTCATCGAGGCGATCTTCTTCCCGATCATGCCCGAAGTGATGCTGGCGCCGATGTGCCTGGCGAAGCCGAAGTCCTGGGCGCGGTTCGCAGGTCTCAGCCTGGCCGGGTCGATGGTCGGTGCCGTCATCGGCTACCTGCTCGGCCACTACGCCTTCGAACTGGCCCGGCCGCTGCTCGAATCGCTGGGCATGATGGACGGCATCCAGCACGGCATCGATGCGATCCGGGCGAAGATGGCCGAATCGCCGTGGTCGGTGTTCGGCCTGCTGGTGCTCGGCGGATTCGCGCCGATCCCGATGAAGGTCTTCACCTGGGCGTCGGGGATTGCGGGTGTGCCGTGGGGGCCGTACCTCGCGGCGATGGCGGTCGGGCGCGGCAAGCGCGTGTTCCTGCTGGCGCTGGCGATCCGCCTCGGCGGCGAGCGCGCCGAACGCGCGCTGCATCGCTGGATCGAACCGGTCGGCTGGGCGGCGACGCTCCTGCTGCTGGCCGTGCTGGCGTACTTCGGCTACCGTGCCTGGGCAGGATGATCACGCGTCCGTCCATCCCCCGTCGACTCCTCGTCGCGCTGCCGCTGCTGGCCGCGCTGGCGGCTTGCGGCCACAGCACGGTGGTGCGCACATCGCCCCGCCACGACACCCGCACCGCCCGTCCACCGTCGCCGCCGAAGGCCGGGTCGACCGCGGTCGTGCGCACCGGCGAGACCCTCTACCGCATCGCGACCCGCCACGGCATCAGTCCGCTCGACCTGGCGA
>JAEWNA010000358.1 GCA_023392975.1 Pseudomonadota bacterium
CCTACGCGCTGCTCGACCCGCGGCGGCAGGCGCTGCGTGCGCACGAGGCGCTGCTGGCGCGCGCCCCCGACGGCACCGGCTGGCCGGAGGCGCTGGTGCGCACGGCGGAGCGGATCTACCTGATCGACTTCCAGGCGTTCTGCCCCACCGGGCCGCTGCCGCCGTCGCCGGGCGAACGCGCGCTGTCGCTGTGGCTGCGCCATGTCGATGCGCTGCCGCCGCGGCAGCGCGACGACCGGCGCTGGTGCCGGGCCTCGCTGCCGGCGCCGCTGTTCTGGTCGTGGAAGCGCAGCGGCGGCGCGCTGTCGCAACTGCTCGCCACGCTGGCCGACGCGTCGACGCAGACGCGACTCGCCCGGTCGCCGTCGATGTCGCGCTGAACCGGGCCACGCAACTCTGCTAGGCTCGCCCCGACCCGCCGGCGGAGGCCGGCAACGCGGAGCGCGCATGGCCCACCATCAGACCGACCTGCTGCGGCAGCGCCGCTTCCTGCCGTTCTTCTCGGTGCAGTCGCTGGGCGCGTTCCTCGACAACGTCTACCGGCAGGGCATCATCGGCCTGCTGTTCTGGATGGGCGTCAGCACCGAGGAACGCACGCTGTACGCGAACCTCGCCCCGGCGCTGTTCATCCTGCCGTTCTTCCTGTTCTCCGGCATCGCCGGGCAGATCGCCGAGAAGCTGGAGAAGTCGCGGCTGATCCGCATCACCACGGTCATGGGCATCGCGGTGATGGCGGTGGCCGCGGTCGGCTTCCTGCTGCACAGCCTGCCGCTGCTGCTGGCCGCGCTGTTCTTCCTCGGCGTGCATTCCACGCTGTTCGGGCCGGTGAAGTATTCGATCCTGCCCTCGGTGCTCAAGCCCGAGGAACTCACCGGCGGCAACGGCCTGGTCGAGATGGGCACGTCGCTGTCGATCCTGGTCGGCATGATCGTCGGTGGCCTGATCTTCCAGCTCGCCGGCGCGCACGGCCCGCAGGTCGCGGCGGTCGCGGTGCTGGCGATCGCCTTCGCCGCGTACTTCGCCAGCCGCGCCGTGCCGCCCTGCGACGCCGGCGCGCCGGACCTGAAGATCCAGTGGAACCCGATCCCCGAGTCGCTGCGCATGCTCGCGCTCACCCGCAGGCAGCTGGCGGTGCGCAATTCGGTGCTGGGCGTGTCGTGGTTCTGGTTCGTCGGCACGGTGCTGACCTCGCAGCTGCCGGCCTATGCCGAGCTGCACATGGGGGGCGGCGAGCACCAGTCGCTGTACATCTTCGCGCTGGCGCTGTTCTCGATCGGCACCGGCATCGGTTCGATGCTGTGCGAACGGCTGTCGGGCCGCGTGGTCGAGATCGGCCTCGTGCCGCTGGGCGCGTTCGGGATGAGCGCGTTCCTGTTCGACCTGTACTTCGCGCGCAGCGGCGTTTCGCCGGCGACGGACCTCGGCGTGCTCGACTTCCTGCGCCAGCCGGGCAGCTGGCGGATCGCGCTGGACCTCACCGGCGTCGGCCTGTTCACCGGCCTGTTCGTGGTGCCGCTGTTCGCGCTGATCCAGAGCCGCACGCCGAAGAGCGAACTGTCGCGGGTCATCGCCGGGGTCAACATCCAGAACGCGATCTTCATCGTGCTGGCCGCCGGGATAGGCGTCGCCCTGCAGATGAAGTCGCTGTCGATCGGCGGCACGGTGCTGCCGATGCCGGGGCTGAGCATCCCGCAGGTGCTGCTGGCGCTGGCGATCGCC
Source organism: Pseudomonadota bacterium (assembly GCA_023392975.1). Classification (GTDB taxonomy): domain Bacteria; phylum Pseudomonadota; class Gammaproteobacteria; order Xanthomonadales; family Xanthomonadaceae; genus Lysobacter_I. The sequence continues at coordinate 1,720 of JAEWNA010000358.1, forward strand.
AACACGCTGATCGCGCTGTGGATCTTCACCATCGTGCCCGAGTTCTTCATGCGCTTCCTCAGCTGGGTGCTGGTGCGCACGCTGTACCGGCTGCGGCTGCACGGCATCGAGCAGCACATCCCCGACGAGGGCCCGGCGCTGATCGTCTGCAACCACGTCACCTACATGGACGCGCTGGTGCTGTCGGCCAGCATCCCGCGGCCGATCCGCTTCGTCATGTACTACAGGATCTTCAACGTGCCGGTGATGCGCTGGATCTTCCGCACCGCCAAGGCGATCCCGATCGCCGGCGCGAAGGAGGACCCGGAGATCATGCGTCGCGCCTTCGAGGAGATCGACGCGGCGCTGGCCGACGGCCAGCTCGTCGGCCTGTTCCCCGAGGGCGCGCTGACCCGCGACGGGCAGATCGCGCCGTTCAAGGCCGGGTTGGAGAAGGTGCTGGAACGCCGCCCGGTGCCGGTGGTACCGATGGCGCTGAAGAACATGTGGACCAGCATGTGGAGCAAGCGCGACGGGCGCCTGGCGCGCATGCGCGTGCCGCGGCGCTTCCGCGCGCACGTGGACGTGGTCGCGGGCGAGCCCGTGGACGGGCGCGAGGCCGGCGCCGCGATGCTGGAAGCCCGGGTACGGGCGCTGCGCGGCGACGCCGCCTGACCTCGCCGCGCCGCCCGCGGGCGTTTGCAGCGCGCGGCGGAACCGGCACAATGCGCGGAGATGCGCATCGCGGCCGCTCCGGGGAAACGGGCGACCGTTCTCGTCCACCCCCCGAGGAGTTTCCGCATGAATACCGCCACCGCGCCCGGCAGCGTGCCCAACCATCTGGCCTGGGCGATCATCGCGACGGTGCTCGCCACCTGTCTGTGCTGCCCGCTGGGCCTGATGGGCATCGTCGCCATCGTCCAGTCCAACAAGGTCAACACGCTGCTGAACCAGGGCGACCTGGAAGGCGCGCGGCGCGCCTCCGACAGCGCGAAGACGTGGTGCTGGGTCGCCACCGCGCTGGCCATCATCGGCCTGGTGCTCAACATCGCCTGGTTCGCCATGGGCGGCACCGCCGCCTACCTCGAACAGATCCAGCAGATGCAGAACCGCTGACGCCGGCCGTGCTGGCGCTGCGGTCCACCGACAAGCTGGTGCTGGCGACGGTCGCATGCGCGGCCGTCGTCGGCGTCTGGCTGCTGCGCCATTTCGACCCGAACGCGATCGGCAACTTCTTCCCGAAGTGCATCTTCCACGAGACGACCGGCTACTGGTGCATCGGCTGCGGCCTGACCCGTGCGCTGCACGCGCTGGTGCATGGCGACATCGCCCGCGCGTTCTCGATGAATCCGCTGGCGATGGTCGTGCTGCCGCTGATGCCGCTGATGCTGCTCCACGACCGCGGGGTACGCCCGCGTGCCCTGCAGCCGCTGATGTCGGTGGTGATGACGCCCAAACTGTGGATGATCCTGCTCCCGGCCTACTGGATCGCCCGCAACCTGCCCTGGTGGCCGTTCACGCTGCTGGCGCCGGGCTGATCGCCCTCCCGCCGCTTTCCCAGGAATTCCCATGTCCGTACCGCCTCCCCAGTCCACCGGCGAATACATCCCGAACCACATGGTGTGGGCGATCCTGACCACGCTGTTCTGCTGCCTGCCACTGGGCATCGTCTCGATCGTCTACGCCTCGCAGGTCGACGGCAAGCGCGCCGCGGGCGACATCGCCGGCGCACGGATCGCGGCGGACAAGGCCCGCTTCTGGGCGATCGCCTCGGCGGTGTCGGTCTTCGTGCTGGTCGCGCTGTGGTTCCTGCTGTTCGGCGGTCTGGCGATGCTGGGCGCCTTGTCCTCGGGCCACTGAACCCATCCGGGTCGCGGATGCGCAAGCGTGGTCGCGATGCCCGACCGACCGGCCGGTCGACGCCTGCCCCCCACCCGGCATCCCGTTCACCGACCGACTGCCACACTCCCGGCGTGACCACCTTTGCCCGCCGACTCGTCCGCCGCCTCGCCTCCACCGCCGCCCTGGTCATCCTCATCGGCGGGCTGTCATCGGCCCCGACGCCGCCGGTGCAGGCGCAGGAAACGCGACTCAACCGCTGCGAGTCGCCGGCCGGCGGCACCATCTATACCGACCGCTCGTGCGACAGCCTCGGCGCGATCCCGCGGGTGGTGCGCGGCGTGCCGGCACCGGCCGGAGCGGGCCCCTACCGCAGCGGTTGCGCACGCACGCTGCCGGCATTGACCGCGGCGATCACCGCCGCCATCGACGCCCACGACGTCAACGGCCTGGCGTCGGTCTACCACTGGGTCGGCCAGAACGCGCAGAGCGGCGAGCGCATCCTGCAGCAGCTCCAGGGCATCGCCGACCGGCCACTGGTCGACATCGTCGTCCTGCGCGCCGCGCCGCGCGCCCCGGAAACGGATATCGACACCGCTGCTGCGGCGACGCCATCGACAGCACCGATCGCTCCGGCGACGCCGCCGGCCGCGCCTCCGACCGGGGCCGACGACCTGCTGCCGACGCCGCCCCGCCGCGCGCCTGCCGTCGGACTGCGCCTGGAGCAGACGCTGAAGAACAGCAGCACGCCGTCGCGCACCGTGTTCGGCCTGCGCCGCCACCTCGAGTGCTGGTGGGTCGTGCTCTGAGCCGTCCATCGGCCGGCCGGGCGAAGTTCTGAGACGCCTTTCGCGACATACGCCCGCGCATGTCGCAGTGCGACTTGCATGCCATGACGCCGCATGCTCAGGATGCCGGGACAGGGCGTCCGGGTCGTTCCCGAACATCCCATGGTCCCGACATCGCCACCCGGCCCGGACGCCGCGGTGCGCGGGACCGATACCAAGGAGAGGTCCATCATGAAGCGTTCCACGCTCGCCATCGCGCTGTCCGCGCTCGCCGTCGTCGCCACCCCGGCCTTCGCCGCGCAGACCGCCGCCCCGTCGCTGTTCTCCGCACCCAAAGCCCTGCAGACCGGCCTGGTCGCCGATCCGAGCTATCGCGCGCTCGTCGCCGACCGCGCCACCGTCTCGGTGCAACTGCTCCAGGCGGATGCCTCGCTGATCGAGGCCAAGCGCGACGCCCTGTCGCTGGGCGACGCCGGCGTCGCCTACCAGCGTTACAGCTACCGCAACGAAGACGGGACCCAGGTCTGGTACGGCACGCTGGGCCGCAGCTTCGCCGGGCTGGACGGCTTCCTCGCCAAGACCGGCGAGATCGCCGACGACCCGAACAACTCGGTGATGATCGTCCGCAACGGCGACAAACTCACCGGGACCATCCGCAAGAACGGCGAGCTGTACGCGCTGCGCCCGCTGCATTCCGGCGGCCATGCGCTGGTCCGCATCGACGAAGCGAGGATGCCGCCGGACCATCCCGCCGCCGACTACGCGAAGATCCAGCGCCAGTCGCTGTTCAACGGCCGGCTGCTGCGCAAGCAGGCGAAGGAGGCCGCCCCGTCGGCGGCGAAGGCCAACGCCATCATCCGCGCGCTCGTGGCCTATACCCCGTCCGCGGCCAGCGCCAGCGGCGACATCGTCGGCCTGGTCAATCTCGCCGTGGCCGAGACCAACCAGGGCTACAGCAACAGCGGCGTGAACATCACCATGCAGCTGGCGGCGCGCGTGGCGGTCAGCTACACCGAGTCCGGCAGCTTCAGCACCGACCTGTCGCGCTTCCGCGGCACCAGCGACGGCTACATGGATTCGATCCACACCACCCGCAACAGCAGCGCCGCGGACGTGGGCGTGCTGCTGATCAACAACAGCTCGTCGTGCGGGCTGGCCTCCAGCATCGGTTCGACCGCCAGCACCGCGTTCGCCACCGCGCACTGGAGCTGCGCCACGGGCTATTACTCGTTCGGCCACGAGATCGGCCACCTGCAGTCGGCGCGCCACGACCCCGCCACCGATCCGACCACCACGCCCTACGCCTACGGCCACGGCTACCGGTCGCCGACCAGCGCGTGGCGCACGATCATGGCCTACGCCTGCAGCAACAACTGCCCGCGCATCAACTACTGGTCGAACCCGGCCAAGACCTACGGCGGCCAGGCCATGGGCACGACCACGGTCAGCCACAACCAGCGCGTGCTGAACAACACCGCGGCGACGGTGGCGGCCTTCCGCTGAGCCGCCACGTTCGCGGATGCGTCACGGAGCGGGGCCTGCGGGCCCCGTTTCCGTTCCGCCGGCGGCCCCCTGATAGAATTCCCGTCCTCCCGCGAACGGAACACGGCCATGGCGCAGCAGTACCCCGAGTGGATCTGGCACAACGGCGCGATCAAGCGCTGGGCCGAGGCCACCACCCACGTGATGGCGCACGTGGTGCATTACGGGTCCTCGGTGTTCGAAGGCATCCGCTGCTACGACACGCCGGACGGCCCGATCATCTTCCGCCTGACCGACCACAACCGTCGCCTGTACGCCTCGGCCAAGATCTACGCGATGCCTATCCCGTACGACCTGGACGCGATCAACGCCGCCTGCCGCGACGTGATCAAGGCCAACGGCAACACCACCGATTACCTGCGCCCCGTGGCGTATCGTGGCCTCGGCGGCTTCGGGCTCTCCGCGGACACGCCGATCGACGTCGCGGTCGCGACCTGGAAGATGGGCCAGTACCTCGGCGCGACCGTGCTGGAGGAAGGCATCGACGCCTGCGTCTCCAGCTGGCAGCGTTTCGCGCCGAACACCATCCCGGCCGGCGCCAAGGCCGGCGGCAACTATCTTTCCGGCCAGCTGGTCGCGCGCGAGGCGCGCCGCCTCGGCTTCGGCGAAGGCATCGCGCTGGCGTCCACCGGCCTGCTCAGCGAAGGCGCCGGCGAGAACCTGTTCCTCGTCTTCGACGGCGCGCTGCACACCACGCCGGTCAGCGCCGCGCTGCTCAACGGCATCACCCGCAACACGATCATCACCCTCGCCCGCGACGCCGGCATCGACGTGATCGAACGCGACCTGCCGCGCGAATACCTCTACCTCTGCGACGAACTCTTCATGTGCGGCACCGCCGCCGAGATCACCCCGATCCGCTCCGTCGACGGCCGCCAGGTCGGCGCCGGCAAGCCCGGACCGGTGACGCGGCGCATCCAGGAGCTGTTCTTCGGATTGTTCGACGGCAAGACGAAGGACAAGCACGGGTGGCTGGAGCGGGTGTGAGCCGCCGCGTCCGCGTCGATCGAAACAAGCAGGCCGCGCAGATGCGCGGCCTTTGCTTTCAAGCGGACTGAATCCCGGCGCCTGCCGAAAAACACGGAAAAAGCCACCTGACCGTGGGAGCGACGGAAGTCGCGACTGATCGACACCGGCGAGCACAGATCGGGAGACGAACGGCACCGCCAGAGTGCACGGTCACGGAAAGCGCGTTGCTTCGTCTGTCGCGACTTCCGTCGCTCCCGCTGGATGGGTCGATCGTGTTGCCGATTGTGCGACGGACGTCGCCGTCATCCGTTGCCGAACGTCAGCGTCGCGATCACGCCCTTCTCCGCGCCCGGCACCACGCGCACGCGCCAGCCGTAGAGCGCACACAGGCGACGCACGATCGAGAGGCCGATGCCGCCGCCCTGCGTGTGCTCGGCGTGGCTGCCGCGATATCCGCGCTCGAACAGGCGCGCGGCGTCCTCGGCGCTGAGGCCGGGGCCGCTGTCGATCACGTCGACCGCGGATTCGCCCAGGCGCACCACGACCTCGCCCTGCTGGGTGTACTTCACGGCGTTGCCGATGAGGTTGCTCAGCGCGACGGTCACCGCCGCCTCCGGCGCGTCGATCACCAGTTGCCCGGGGGCGCCCTCCAGACGCAGGACCAGCGGCTTGCCGCCGAGCTGCCCGCGGTGCGCATCGAGCAACTGTTCGGCGATGCGGCCGACATCGGCGGCGCCATGGCCGCGCTCGTTGCGCGAGAGCAGCAGCAACGCACCGATGAGGTCGGTGCACTGCTGCTCGGCGCGCTGGATGCGCTGCAGGCGGGCGCGCGCCTTCTGGTCGAGGTCGGGCCGCGCCAGCATCAGCTCCGCGGCGCCGCGGATCACCGCCAGCGGCGTGCGCAGTTCGTGGCTGACGTCGGCGTTGAACTCGCGGTCGCGGCGGACGACATCGGTCAGGCGTTCGGCATAGTCGTCCAGCGCCTTCGCCAGTTCGCCGACCTCGTCCTCGGCGAAGTGCGAGGCCAACGCTTCGGGTTCGGCACTGCGGCCGGAACGACGCAGACGCTGCGCGAGTTCGGTCACGGGGCTCATCACGCGGGAGGCGGCCCAGAGGCCGACGAGGAGCGAGAACAGCGTGAATCCGATCACCGCGGCGAAAATCGAACGCTGCAACTTCCTCGCGGTTTCGGTCGCACCCGTGATGTCATAGCGAACGAGGCTGGTGAACGCGGTCCCGTCCGGGCTGACACCTCGCTTCACCGCAACCTTGTAATCGTGCCAGAGACCTTCCTGGTCCTGCTGGCGAACATCGTGAATGCCGGGTGTCAGATCACGATAGACGGGATCGATCTTGAACGCATTGCGCTCACTCCAAGTGCGCGCATCGAAGATCAGGAAGTACTTGGGGGCATCCGGATCCCGCTCGACCTGGTTGGCGAGGCTGGCGACTTCGCGCTCCAGCGTCTTCTCGATCAATTGGTTTTCGAGTTTGCCTCGAATGTAGAGCGCGGAGAACGCGAACAACGACGTCAGCCCGAACCCCAACAAGAGGAACGAGAGCACGATGCGGCTGCGCAGCCGCCTTCGGTAGGCCGGTCGCCGGCGCCTGCGAGGGGCGCCGTCAGCTGGAGGCATCGGGCGCGGCGATGCGGTAGCCGATGCCGTGGCGGGTCTGGATCAGCGGCACCTCGAACGGCTTGTCGACCATGGCGCGCAGGCCGTGGATGTGCACGCGCAGGCTGTCGGAATCCGGCAGCTCCTCGCCCCAGACCCGGGTCTCGAGTTCCTGCCGGGTGACGACGGCTGGCGAGGCCTCCATCAGCGCCTGCAGGATCTTCAGCGCGGTCGGGTTGAGTTGCAGCAGCTTGCCCTGGCGGCGCACTTCGAGGGTGTCGAGGTTGTATTCCAGATCGCCCGTTTCCAGCACCCGGCTCTGCACGCCCTTGCCGCGGCGGGCCAGCGCGTTGAGCCGGACCTCGACTTCCTGCAGCGCGAACGGCTTGATCAGGTAGTCGTCCGCGCCCGAATCGAAGCCGGCGATCTTGTTGTCCAGGCTGTCGCGGGCGGTGAGCATCAGCACCGGCGTCTGCTTGCGGGCGTCGCCGCGCAGCTTGCGGCAGACCTCCAGCCCGTCCATGCCCGGCAGGTTGAGGTCGAGCACGATGGCGTCGAAGTCGTGCACCACGGCCAGGTGCAGGCCGGTGATGCCGTCCGCGGCGAAATCGACGGTATGGCCGCGGTCCTCCAGGTAGTCGCCGAGGTTGGCGGCGATGTCCTGGTTGTCTTCGATCACGAGTATGCGCATGGGGAGGGTCCTCGGAAGTCATCACTCGGACCGGACGATCCGCGGTCGGTTCCCCGCGGACGCCCGGCGCGGCGCGACGGCCATTCTGTCACACGCCTTCCGGCGCACCGCGGCGACGTGAGGACGTTCGTCGCCTGCGCCGGAGACCGGGCATGCGACCAAAAAACGGCCCGGACGACATGCGCCATCCGGGCCGAAGCATGGGTGTCACCCCGATTGGCCGGTCCCGCATTGCGCCCTGACGAGGATGGGAATGACAAGGAACGGCCCGGACACGCTACGCCCGGATCGATTAAAGCGTCGTTAAAAAGCCGTGACAATGCGTCCTGCAAAGGCCGGGCGAATCATTTCCTTTTCGGCGATCTTGACTTCTTTTGAATGCTTTTTTCGATCAATTCGACGATCTTGCCGGCCACATCGACCCCGGTCGCACCCTCGATGCCCTCGAGTCCCGGGGAGGCGTTGACCTCCAGGACGAGCGGTCCGCGACGCGCCCGGATCAGGTCCACCCCGGCCACGCCCAGCCCCAGCGCCCGCGCCGCGCGCACCGCGACCGCGCATTCGTCGGCGTCGGCCACCACCGCCTCGGCACTGCCCCCGCGATGCAGGTTCGAGCGGAAGTCGCCCGGCGGCGCCTGCCGGCGCATCGCCGCCACCACCTCGTCGCCGACCACGAAGCAGCGCAGATCGGCGCCTTCGGCCTCCGCGATGAACTCCTGCACGAGGAAGTTGGCGTACAGCCCGCGCAGAGCCTCGACCACGCTGCGCGACGCCGACGGCTTCTCGGTCAGGATCACGCCCGCGCCCTGGGTGCCCTCGTTGAGCTTGATCACGTGCGGCGGCGCGCCGAGCATCGACAACAGGTCGGCGGTGTCGTCGGGGTTGTCGCCGAACACCGTCACCGGCATGCCGATGCCCTCGGCCGCGAGCCGCTGGTGCGCCTGCAGCTTGTCGCGGGCGCGGGCGATGGCCTCCGCGCCGTTCGGGGTGACGCTGCCCATCAGTTCGAACTGGCGCAGCACCGCGCAGCCGTAGCGCGTGACCGAGGCGCCGATCCGCGGCAGCACGGCCTCGTAGCCCGAGATCGACCGCCCCTTGTAGTGCATGTCGAAGCCGTCGGTGGAGATCCGCATGTAGCAGCGCAGCGGATCCAGCACGCGCGCGCTGTGCCCGCGCACGCGCGCGGCCTCGACCAGCCGCCGGGTCGAATACAGCTTGCTGTTGCGGGAGAGGATGGCGAGTTTCATGCGGGCGCTCCGGCGCGGCGGGCGGTGCCAGCCTGCCGCGGAATGATGACAGCTCGCATCGACCCCGGCGGCGCCGACAACGAAAACGGCGACCTCCGTGGAGGTCGCCGTCCGGGATTGGAGCGGGTGATGGGAATCGAATCTAAACCCGCTTCACTTCTTTCCAATCAACCACTTACACGTCGATTGGGGCGAAATTTTGATACCTTGGGCGATACCTTAGGAAGCGTTACCGTAGCGCACACATTGTGTCTGCATCAACGGCCGCCCACGCCGACCTCGTCTTCCACTTACGGCACCAAGGCCACCCCCAACGCGTTGAGAGTCTCGGTCGTCATCAGGCCAGACGCCTTCAATCCATGCGCCGCTTGGAACTTCCGCAGCGCAGCCTTGGTGGGGGGGTCGAATTCCCCACTGATGGCGCCCGGGTCGTAGCCCTTCGAGAACAGCGCCGCCTGCACCCGCATGACCATCAGCGCGAGCTGGTCCGAGCCTGCGCGTGGCGCAGCGCCCTTCAGGCTTGGCTCGGTGGCTGTCGACGAGCCATCGTAGTTCGTCCAGCCGTTGCCTTGTGTCGAGCTTGGCTGCAGTGTCGATGTGCTGCTGGCTCCGGTCGACGATCGCGTGGTTCTGGGCTTCGGCGGCACATAGGGCGCGGGCGCCGGAGGGGGTGGCAAGTAGGTCGACGGAGCCGTCGAGCGATAGCCGCCACCACTGCTCGAATAGTGCGAGCTATGGGAACTGTGTGAGCTATGGCTGCTGTGCGAGCGGTGTCCGGCGTAAAGATTGTCGATGCCGACGTTCAACGGCGCTGTCAGCGTCGTCGCATGTTCGGCGTCATGGAGTGCGAGCGCCGCCAATGCGGCGGAACGCGCATCTGGTGCATCGGCGTCGTGCAGGCTTCCTTGCAGCGCCGCCAATGCCGAACCCGTCAAACTCAATGCCTTGCGCATTCCCCCTCCTCCAATGTCACAGGAACTATCGACCGGCTGGTCCACTCGGGCGTGACCCAGCCGAAAAAGCCCGCGCACTGCGACTTCAGCACGCAACCATCGCATGCCGGCAGGTAGTGCTGTTTCCAATCGGAGATGCTGCGCTGCGCGAACGGTCGCAGTGGCTCAGGCAGCGTGCACAGCGGCAGGTTGTAGAGCGACACCCGCATGCCGCGTCGCGCCAGGAAGCCCACGGCGTCCAGCAGCGGCGGCCCCGCATCCATCGGGTCGACCCAGAGCGCATCGCGATGCGCCTTCGCGAACCCGACCGGCTCGGTGCCCATCAGGGCGACATGCTCGACGAATGGCAGATTCCGATAGAGATAGCGGGCGATGTCCGGTAGTCGCTCGACCGTCGGCTTCACCAGCACGACGCGCACCTCGATCTTCTGGCCGGCCTCCTGCAGGGCATACAGCCCCCGCACCGTCTGAGCGAAGGCACCGGGGCGCTGAACGACGTAGTCGTGGAGCCCGTAATGGTCGCCGTAAAGCGGCACGCCCCAGCTCAGCGAAGGATGCCGATCGCGGAACGACTGCGCATAGCGGCGGTCCTCCAGCAGGCGGCCATTGGACAGGATGTGGACATGCGTATCGGGGAGCGTGCTCGCACAGTGCTCGACCAGCCGCACCAGACCGTCGCCCAGCAGCGTTGGCTCGCCGCCGCTCACGGCGAGCGACGGCTCCTCCTTGTCGACGAGGTCCACCAAGTCGAGGAGCTGTTGCACGCGCCAACCGTCATCGACGTTCCGCGGTGGCTGCGAGCACATCAGGCAGTAGCTGTTGCAGCGTTCGGTCGCGAACAACACGTTGCCGTTGCCGCCGCGCCGGTAGCGGATTGAGACCTTCGTGCTGCCGGGGCGCAGTTCCACTACGTCGCCCGGCCGGAGGATATCCTGATTGTCGAGCAGCGCAACCTGCGCCGTTTCCTTGTCGCACGGCGTCTCGGGTCCCGTCACGAAGCCTGCCCAGGGCAGGTGAAGCAATGCGTCGGCGCCAAGCGTCGCGCGCATGTCCAGCACCATCCGTTCGAGGGGGAACCTGGCCGATGCAAATTCAGCCAGGCCGGCGACCTTGAACAGTCCGGCGCGCGACCAGCGACCCGACCACCGAACCCTGGCGTCCAGAGGCAGCATCAGGCGGCCTCCTCGAATATCGGCGCGGTGCTCCCGCCCGACTGACGCAGGCCCCATCGTTCGAGCACCGCTCGATCGTGATCGCTGCCCACCTCCCAGCGTTGCAGGAGCAGGTCGAACATCCCCATGTGTTTCGCGCAGAAATCACTGCTCGGACGATGGCCGACCGAGTCACCCTGTCGCGCGTAATGGTCGATCGGGTCCGCACCGCAAAGCGGGACATAGGCGCAATCGGTGCAGGTCGGCAGCGCCTCGGCGACACCCGCCTCCAACACACGTTGCATCGCAGACGAGGCAAGCAGTTCGGACACCGGTTGATCCACGCGCCCCATCGCGAAGGTGTGGTCGCCCATTGCTGCGAGCATCCGCGCTTCGTCGGAGGGATAGACTTGACCGTCGTAGTCGTAGACGACCGCGCCCAGCCCGGCACCGGTCGGCGAGCGCAGATCGACATACCCGTGCGAAAAGGGTGTGAGCAGCTGCGACATCAGCAGCGCGCCATGGACCTCTTCGAGCGCATATCCCTCTCGATTGACGGCCATGATGTGATCCAGGGCGGTGGCGTAGAAACGCAGGAAGTCGTGGATCGAATATCCGCTTCTCGCCTGTGTCCTGCGCGCGAAGCCGTAGGGGCTCAGCGGGCGCAGGAAGATCGCGTGCAGACCCTGCTTCCGATATTCGTCGATGATCTCCGTCGGCACGGTCAGGCTGCGCGCAGTCAACGTGGTCAACGCCGACACGGCATCCGCACCTAGCACCTTGCGTCCACGCTCGATGCCCTCGATGGTGCGTCGATAGCTGTCGCGTTCTGGACGCGGCCGATTCGCGTTGTGCAGCCACTCCGGACCGTCCAGCGATGTCGACAACTGGAACCCGTGGTCTTTCATGAAGGCCAATTGGTCTTCGGTCAGATCGTGCAAAGTCGAAGCGATGACGAAACGGATGTCACGCCCTTCCGATCGATTCCGATACACGACGGCCTCGGTCAACGCCCGGACCCGGTCGAAGTGGAGCAGCGGTTCGCCTCCCTGGAATTCCACGGTCAAGGTCTTCGACGGCCACTCGAACAAACGGTCGACCGCATGAGCAGCCGCTTCACCGGCCATGTCGAATCGGGTCTCGGAGGTCGGTTGACGCGAAACCTGGCAATAGGAGCACGTGTGGTGGCAACGCAACGAAACCACGAATATGTGCAGCGCCGGACCCTCGCGAAGGTATGACTTCCGGGTGAGGTATTGGGACAGCAGTGGTGCCAACGTCGTGCGCGAGGGATCGGCCGCGATCAGGTGCCTGGCCTCCATCGAAGCGTAGAGCGACTCGTCAGGGTCCAACTCGCCCTCGACCGCCCGATCCAGATCCGACCGGGACAGGATCAGCCAATCGCCCGCGAGCGAGGTCGCCAGGACACGACTTGGGTCCCATGGCAGTCGGCGAAAGCGCATGGGCAGCAGGCGATATGTCGCGTCGCCCGCAAATTCTTCGCGTGATGCGAATTTCACGCGCCCGACTCCGCGGCGCCGTTTACCTCTCTCAGGGCCGCCTGCACCAATGTGGCGTGGAGCGTCGCGGTTTCGGCGCGGATCCTGGCGCGAAGACGCTCGTCCAGCAGGTCGTTTGCGAAGCGTCGGGCGAGATCGGCGGTCTCGATGTCCGCCCGCATCGGCGTCAGCTTCACCTCGACACTCGCTCCGGAGCGCGTCAGTTCTGCATAGAACTCGCCGGTGTAGCGATGCATCGTCTTGGCGACCATGTCGTCGTCGAACAACGCGGTGTCGACGTCTACGCGGACCGTGTCCATCTCGCCCCTTGCCTCCCCATGGCAATGGCCAATGCTGCCCCGAGGCGATATTTCATGCAACTTTTCGCGGCGAATTATTCTCTCGTAACGCCGAAATCAATTGAACGCGCCTATTGTTGTATCGCCCCCGCCTGATATCGACGGCATGCGCTTGGGTGCGCCGCCATGGACGACAGATTGCCTTGTTTCATATCCGCACGTGTCACGCCAACCGAGGACCCTTCGGTGTCGGTCCTTCCGGCCCGTCCATCCCTTGCGTTTGCGTCGGCGGTTGGAGGCTCTGCTGTAGCGCTTGCTGCTGATTGATGGCCGCGACGTTCTCACTGCTTTGCTCAAGCTTCTGACCCGCCAACTGCCCGACATCGCCGACGGCGGTCTTTGCCCACGGCGCTAACAAGTCGGCCGTATCGGTCATCCCGACCTTGGTGCCGTCGGGCGTGAACTTGGCCGCACCGATCGTCTCCAAGCCGCGCTCGCGGGCTTTCTCGACCAAGCCGCCTGCCAACTGCCGGCTGACCTCGTCGGGCTCCCGCCCGAGCTCTTTGTCGCGTTGGTGAACCGTGCTCAGCAATGTAGCGAACATGAGGTGGTTTTGGTGGGCGGGGTTGTCGAGCAGCATCGCGCCGGTCCGCTCAGGCTTCGCCTCTTGCTTGGCCGCAGGCTCGACGTCGTCTGTCTTGCCGCTTCGCCCGCCAGGCGTGGCCACGGCCGGTGCCGCCGCGCGGACCGTAGCCTGCGTCTCGTCCTGCGACAACCCCGCCCGGTTCGCTTCGCGCTGTGCTTGCGCCTGTCCCTCCCGCGCCTGCGCGCTCGGCGCCTCGATCGCATGCGGCGCGCCCTTCAGAGCCGCCTCGGTGCGCTGGATGTCGGCGGCGGCGGTCGTGGCCGCCACGCGCACCACCCCATCGCCTTCGATCAGGAGGTGCTGTATCGGAGTGTTGATGTCGTAGCCGCCGGCAGGTCGAGGCTCCAGGGCCAGCGACGTCGCCGCGGGGTTGATGCCCTGCGCTTCTCGCGTCTCCCTCACCGCCCGATAGGCCGCCTCGAACCGCTCGGGGTTCGGGTTCACGCCATTGTCGGTGTAAAGCTGGCGCAGGTTCGCGCGGTCTTGCTGTTCCGGTGTCGGCGGCTGCCACGGCTCGATCCTCGCCAACGCATCCTGGTGCTGCGCCAGCGCCGGCAGCAGGCGCTCGCGCGTCGCTTCGAGCTCGACCGCGGTGTTGCCGCGCGCCGGTTCGCCGTCGTGCGACCACTGCCCTTGTGCATCTCGCACATACTGGCGTTGGTCGGACGCTTGCAGCGTGTCCGGGTTGAGCGCGGTGCGCACGACGTCCGGTTCGGGGCCAAAGCTCTCCCACCCGTTGCGCCGGTGAGCGATCTCGTATCGCGCGGCCAACGCGGCCGGGCCTTCGGTGAGGTTGCGGTCGATGACCTGCGCCGCCTGCCGATCAAGCTCGGCCGCACGTGCGGGCGAGGCGTATTCGGGTTGGGCTTTCCAGACCGGCGCGTCGTTACGGTCCACCTCGTCCGCCACGGAACGCGACCATGCTCCGGTCTCCGGGCTTCGCGTCCAGTCTCGGCGGTGGAGATGCGCCGGATCGTGCTCGTTCGCCGGCTGGACGAAGGGGTTCTCGGGATGCGCCTTGTGGATGGCCTGCCCGACCGCCTCGGCGCTCGCGAGCTGACTCAGCTCGCGCGCCTTGTCCGGCTGAGCGGCAAACGACTGCCGATGGACCTGGTCCACGCCGTCGTCGCGCAGATCGGCCTTGAGGTCGTCGCGGATCCACTGTCGGCCGTTGAATTCCCAACCGACGTCATCCCGGTCGGTCTGGTGCGTGATCTTGCGGACATCGAGATACTGCGCGCCGCGGTCGAACGCCTCCGTCAGCAGATAGCCGTCCGCAACCACCAACGCGAGCGCCGGCCCACCGCTGACATCGACCGCCGCCGGCGTGAACATCGCGGCTGCACCGCCGACACCGCGGGCGACATAGTGCGTGGCTTCGGACTGCGCGCCGGCTGGGTTGTCCTGTGCGAACGCCGTGCTGATGCGATCACCCGTTTGCTTCGCGTCGTAGGCGGCCGCCGCGACCCCGAGGCCGGCGAGGCCGGCGGTCGTGCCGGCGCGGTTGAGGTTGGGTAACAACGGCTCCGACAACGCTTGCGGTCCGGTGGTATGCCACTCTGCCCATCGAGCTTGCCCCGCCTGCGCATGCTCGGTCGGTGGGTTCATCCGCTCAGCGAGACGGTGCGTGGGCTCGGTAAACCTCGGTTGTTGCCCGTCGATTCCCGTTTCCGCCAGGTAGTCGCGGCTGTCGAGGCGCAGAACCCGATTTTCGGTGCGCAGCACGTCGTCGCTGAGTGGAACGCGCAGGTCGGATGCGTGTTCGCGTGCTCTGCTCACGATGAGATCGAACGCGGCTTGCTGTCCTTCCCGTTGGCTCAGGCCCGCCAAGGCTTCGCGAGGGAGACCCTCGACAACGGTCACGTTGGGGTTCGCGAGAATGTGCGGGACTTCGACGGCGCCGAACACGCGGCTCGGATTGGCGTCGTGAACGATGGCGCGCACTTCTCCGCGTGTGGCGTCGGCGAAGCGACCCGAGGCATCGGCCCAAGGACCCTCGGTCGGGTGATACAGCCACTCGGTCGCAGGACCTCGGTAGGATCCGTCGACTAGTTTGTCGACATCGACGTCGTATGCATCGGCAAGCGCGTTGTAGAACTCCCTCGATTCGAGGAACTTGGCCGCTTCGCTCTTGTTGATGACGCGGACGTCCTCGCCCGCGTCCACCATCGCGGTGATCACGTCGGTCGACCAAATGTTCTTGGCCGCCGGTCCGCTGTAGAGAACCGTCAAGCGTCCAGAGGCGTCGGCATCGACCTGTGCCGCGAGTTCTCTCAACTGCGCCGAAGTCCGATATCCATCCGGTTGCTCCCTCAGCAGTTCCCTTGCCTGCTCCGACGTCAGCGGCTGCGTCATAGCGCGCATCCCTCTGACACGTCCACTTCAGCCTTGTATTCGGTGTGCTTCGAATAGGCGCCTCCGAAACCGTGGTGCGCGCTCAAGGCCTCGGTCAAGTCGCTCAGGAATTCGTCCTTGAACGGCTTCAGTTCCGCTGGCAATCCTTCTCCACCATTGACCCACACGAGGCTCCATCGGGACCAGCCCACTCCGCGACGCTCGCCGCCACTTTCCAGTAGGTCCAAGCGCAGCGTCAGCAACGAGCCACGCCACCGGAAGGACCATGTCGTTCGATTTCGAAGCTCCGGTTCCGCCCCGCCACCGTGCGCGACGTTTCGCAGATAGCTGTCGCGATCGCGGTCGATCGCCCAGTCCCGCGCATTGGTTCCACCCAAGACATGGGCTTCGTCGATCTTCCGGAGCCCGAACTTTTCGACATCATCGTTTGAGATGAATTCGCTTACGAATGGCACGCACCTTCTCCAATGTTGTGCGACGGGCTGTCCAGCATTTTCCGTGGCTGCAATTCCCTGCCCCGAGCCTATGAGCACCGAGCCGGGAAGGCGTCTCTATCAAAATGAGCAAGGATAGCGGGCGCGAGATCTTGGCGCTGGCGACCCGACACTGCCCCCGTCATCGTCGTATTGCCATTATGGCAAATTCTGCTTGGATGCGGGCTCCCCCACCGCGCGAGGAGCGCACCATGACGTTGAACGTGCAAGACCCCCAGTTGGATTTGGCCGCCCGTTTTCTGGGCAGCATGATGGCAATGGATCGGAACCGCACCTTGGCCGACCGCGACGACGACATCGATCACGCGCTCGACGTGGCCGAAGAGCTGATCCGCCGCCGCCGAGCCAGGTCTCCATCGACCCCCGCGATGACGCTCGAACTGCGCCCACCGATCGAGACCCGCGAGGAGGTGGTCAAACGCGACCAGGTTTCGGTAGAGGAATGGCGGGCCGAGCGCCGCAGCGCGCAGAAGCCCCCGTCACCGCGCAAGCCGCCCGGGCACACGCTCCACTGAGGCTCCGGCGCGGTGACGCAGGGGGACCCGCGCCGACCTCAACGCCCCGCCATCTGGCGGGGCGTTTTCTTTGGCTCAGAACGGCAACCGGAACCGAGGGCCGCGGGTGGCGCCGCCGGTTGTTGCGTCGCCTTCTCCGGGCACCGCCTGGGTCGGCGTTTCGGGCTCGGTCGGCGCCTCGGACGAAGCCGACGCGGGGCCGTCGCCGTCAAGCGGATAACGATTCAGCATGTCGGCGCTCCAAGCCTCCACCGCTTCAGCGCTGGCCTTGACTTGCTCCGCGTAGGCCTGGGCCGCCTCTTCGCCAGCGGCCTCCCGCGCGGCTTTCGCCTGGGCCTTGCGCTGCTCGACTGCGGCCGTGCGCCGCGCCCGCCGTTTCGCCCACTCGCGCCTCGACCACAAGGCCGGACGCGGGTACTTTTCGTCGAAGTCCTCGACCGCCCGCTGCGCGCCCGTCAGCAACACTTCCGCCCGTGTCGCGGCCGCCTTTCGCCGCAGCAGCCGGCCGGCGTCGCGAACCAAACGCTTCAGAAGCCGGGGGAGTTGCCGCGCCATCACCACGAACTGCGGGGCGTTGAGATGGGCCCTCAGGCGCTCGGCCCAACACGCCAGGAGACGCGGCGTGTGGACGAAAACGATCCCGACCGGTGAGGCGAACCCTGCCTCCCACAGCGCGAGCGCCTCCTCGAACGCGTCCTTCGCCGCCTTCCTCCGCCCGGCCGGGGTCCGCCAGTCAACCGCCGCCTCGGCGGGATCCGTGGCCGCTTTCCGCGACAACCCGCGCACGACGCGGATCTCGCCGCTGCCCACGCCCGTCCCCAGCGCCATGCCCTTCTCGCGCTTCCGCTCCCGCTGGGCGCGGTCGGCGCTGTGCCCCTCGGGCACGGGCATCAACCGCCCGCCCGCTCGGTAGGCGGCGAGCATCGCGTCGAAAGAGGCGGCGTTGTCGTTCGCGATCGTGGAGTTGATCTGTCCAAGGTCGGTCGGCACGCCCTTTCGTTCGAGCGCCGTGGCGTGTTTGCCCAGGTGGACCGTCGGTTGACGCGTCAGCCCGAGCGCCGCGGCGAGGTCGCCGCGTTCGATCGCCGCTTCGGCCTGGGCCTCAAGACTGCGGTGGTCGACCCGTGCCGCGATTTCCGCTTCGTCCAAGTAGCGGTTGATCGTGTCGGCGACCATCTCGCGCGTCCACTCGATTTCGACACGGCCGGAAGCGCCGCCATCGAGCTCCCGTGTCTTGTCCGCCAAACCGTCCTTGCCGATGCGACGCGTCGTTGCCAGCAGGTGCGCGTGCCAATTCAGACCGTCCGGTGTGTCCGGCGCGTGGATGCTCGCTTGGATGGCAAAGCCGTAGCGTTCGACCAGCGCGCGACCCAAGGCCGACACCAGCCTTGAACGCTGAGGGCCATCGAGTTCGTGAGGTAGCGCAATCTCGAACTCGCGCGCGATGGTCGCATCTGAACGTTTCTCGGCCGCCTCGGCGGCAGCCCAGAGTTCGGACGGCTTGCACGCCCACGTAGGTGCGTCCTTGGGGACGATGCAACGTGTCTCGACGACACCACCGCGAAGTCGGTAGTCGTGCCGCTTTCCCGTTCGCGGATCGGTGAGGCGGAGCCCCGCTCGATATGCCGCAGCTGCGACGCATGAGTCGCCCTTGGCTCGGCTGAAGGTTTTGACGCGCGTGTGATAAATGGCCATGCATGTGTTTCCGTGCGGTGGCCCCCTGCATGGCTCTTATGCCTGTTTTTGCCGTTTTGGCAAGCGACGACCCTAGGGGGTCTAGCATGGGGGGCGGGCGCATCGCGCTCGGGGTTCAGGGGCGGAGCCCCTGACGCACGCGTTCCCCGAAGGGGAATGCCTAAGTGCGCTCTTCGTTTTTCAGCCGTGCTTTTGATTTTCTCTCTTTTCGGCTTTTCGATGCGTCTGAGTTTTTGCGTTGCGAGCAGATCTTGACGCCTTGCGATTCTCGGCTTCAATCGAAATTACCCCACCGACACCAAGCGAGGAAACCCATGAAGTCAACCGACCACCTTCACCAACAAATCGCGCGCGCAACGAGCCGGCTAGCTCAGCTTCAGGCGAAAGAACTGGTCGTGGAGCAACGCAAGGCGGTGCGAGCCCGCGCGGAAGCACGGCGGGCGAGCGAGCGGCGGAAGCGACAGATTGCGGAGTTGGTCATAGAAGCCGGGGCGCATCATCTACCGGACGACGAGATCGTCGCAGTGCTTGCTCAACACATGCTTGAGCCTCGGATACATATGCAGCCTCCGGCACACACCACCTCATCGTGAGTCGCCATGAGCTCCCGTGCCACCGCGACGGGCTTACAGCTCGATCTTAGAAAGGCGCAGCGCCAATACGTTAGGCGAGGAACCATGCCCTAACGACGCGGCAAGATTAACTTTTGGGCAAAAAGCGACTAGCATCACGCGGGGGGCAAGGCGGATAGGCCACCGGCCCCTAAAAGGACGTTTGCTAGTAGACCTTACTAAGGATCTGTTATGCCCCGCGTTCGCCATGTCTCTGTCCGGAACTTCAGGTCTATCTACTCCTTGGATTGGTTGCCAGAGCCGGGCATCAACTGCCTGATTGGTCCTGGCGACAGCGGGAAGTCCACCATCTTGGACGCCATCGACCTGTGCCTGGGGGCGCGACGAAACGTTCCCTTCGGAGACATGGATTTCTACGGTCTGAATGTTGATGCTCCCATTTCCATCAGGGTCACACTGGGAGATCTCCCTGCGTCATTGATGGACATTGATCTCTACGGTGACTTCTTGCGTGGCTTTGACGCGCTGACCGGAGCCTTTGATGACGAGCCACGGGCTGGGCTGGAGACAGTGCTGACCCTTATGCTTCAGGTTGGGGCAGATTTGGAGCCTTCATGGACGCTTTTTTCAGATCGGGCCAGCCGCGACAATCTTGAACGAGGGCTGCCATGGAAAGACCGGACAGCATTGGCACCAGCTCGTATCGGAAGCTTCGTCAATTCGAATCTATCCTGGAGCCGTGGTTCTGTGCTCAATCGGCTCACGGACGAACGAGCGGAACTTGGGGCCGAACTTGCCCTGGCTGCTCGTCAAGCCCGAGCCAACTTCGGCACTCAAGCGTCTGGCCATTTGGGGCAGACTCTCTCTATCGTCCAAAAAATCGCGCAGGAACTTGGAGTTCCTGTTGGACCAACGCCTCAAGCCCTCCTCGATTCGCACTCAGTCTCGATCGGCGAAGGTGCGATAGCACTGCACAATGCCGCTGGTATACCACTTCGATCACTGGGCACAGGCTCTGCTCGCCTTCTGGTAACGGGTCTCCAGCGGGCAGCGTCAGCTTCGGCACCGATCGCTTTGGTAGACGAAGTGGAGCATGGGCTCGAACCGCATCGGCTTATGCGATTGCTCGACTCGCTTGGCGCGAAAGATACAACCAATCCTGTCCAAGCTTTCTTGACAACCCACTCTCCAGTGACTTTGCGCGAACTATCGGGCAACCAGTTGTTCGTAGTTCGCCCGGGTTTTGCGGTTCACACAGTGACACCTACTGGCAGTTCCGACGAAATCCAAAGCACCCTGCGAGCTGAGCCGGAAGCATTTTTGGCAAAGTCCATCATCGTCTGCGAAGGCGCGAGTGAAGTGGGATTCGCTCGCGGCCTGGACCAGTGGTGGGTGAGCTGTGGAGCCGCCTCCTTTTTGGCAAATGGCGGCGCTTACGTTAACGCAGGCGGTGGCAGCCCTGACAAAGCTTTTGCCCGCGGAACTGCGCTTCTCAAGCTTGGCTATCGCGTATTGGTGTTCATTGACGCAGACAAGCCGGCCAGCCCCAATGTCGCGGAGGCCTTCATTAGTTCAGGCGGCAAGCTTCTAACATGGCGCCCAGGCCTAACGCTTGAAGACGAACTGTTTCGCAATCTCAGCACGGAAGCAGTCGACTCCCTTATTGCCAAAGCTAAGGAGATTGTTGGTGCTGAGCTGATGAACCAGCACATTCAGACTAGATCCAATGGCCAGACCACCTTAGATGGCATTGAAATGGAAAGGTTGATAAGTGGCTACTCAGTTGGCGCTCGCGAGCTTCTCGGCCAAGCATCACGCATACGCAACAGTGGCTGGTTCAAGTCGCTAACGTGCTACCAAGAAATCGCACGATGCATCGTAGCTCCCTCGCTGCCAAACTCAGAACCTGGCTTTAAGGGGGTGACAGATCAACTCTGGGGATTCACAAGTGCCTCCTGAGATCGATCTGCTCGCTATCCATCGAGGATCTGTTACCGCGCCGGCCGGCTGCGGCAAGACACAGCTGATCGCGGACACAGTCAGATCCCACCCGGGAGGCAGGCCATTTTTGGTTTTGACCCATACAAACGCCGGCGTCGTGGCACTTCGGGCGCGCCTGAAGCGAGCCGGAGTTCAAAGTAGCGCATATCGGCTTTCAACGATCGATGGGTTCTCGATGCGACTAATTGCAAAGTTTCCGGCACGAAGCGGCCACGCTTCTGGTTTGTTGGAACTTAGAAGCCCAAGCAGCGACTATCCCGCGATTCGCACGGCTGCTCGTCACCTCTTGGAAGCAGGACATGTTAGCAATGCCATCGCGTCCACATATAGCCGTTTGCTTGTGGACGAGTATCAAGACTGCAGCCTTGTCCAGCATGGCATCATATCCGCCCTCGCTGAAATCCTACCTACTTGCGTCGTCGGCGACCCGCTACAGGCGATCTTCGGGTTTCGAGGAAATCAACTGGTTGAATGGGTGGCAGATGTGGAAGCGCGATTTCCTTCTGCGGGCATTCTGTCAATTCCTTGGCGCTGGCAGCTTTCCGGCGCGGAGGCCTTAGGGCGTTGGCTTCTATCACTGAGGCCCTTGCTATCCGCTTGCCAACCTATCGACCTCCGAAACGCTCCAGCAGAGGTTCGCTGGGTTCAATTGATCCCAGGCAATGAGGCGCAGCAGCGGCTTCTTGCCTCGCGCGTGAATGCACCTGGCAACGAAGGAACTGTGCTCGTCATCGGTGATGCCATGAACGTTCAAGGGCGTCATCAGCTAGCTAGCCAGACACCTGGAGCGATGTCGATCGAAGCTGTTGACCTTCGCGACCTGATCAGCTTCGCCAGAGGCTTCGACATACATGCACCCAGCGCTCTCCAAGAGCTGGTAAGTTTCTGTTCTGATGTAATGACGGGCGTAGGGGCCACAAATCTCGTCACACGCGTCGGATCACTGCGCTCAGGGCGGTCACGAACACCGCCCACACCTATTGAATGGTGTGCTGTCAACTTTGACACTGAGCGGACCATGCCTCACGCTCTTCAGCTGGTAAATGCACTGACCGAACATGCCGACACGCGTATATTTAGACCAGAGATTCTCTATTGCTTTCGGTTAGCAATGCAGACAGCTATCAATGGCGGATGTGACTTTCTCTCTGCGGCCCTCCAGGCTCGCGAGCGCAATCGCCACCTTGGTCGCCCGATTCCACGCCGATCCGTGGGAAGCACACTGCTCTTGAAGGGACTTGAGGCTGACATAGCAGTGGTTCTTCATCCTGAGACAATGACCCCAGAGAATCTCTACGTGGCACTTACGAGAGGATCTAAGGTTCTGGTCGTGTGCTCGCATACACCCATTTTGAATGCACAGCGATAGCGCTAGAAATTTGAGGTCATGCAGCTATTCAAGCGCTAAAGGAAGCATTAAGGTCAGCGATCCTGTCCAGCGAGTCTCCCGGCACCCACAACTCGTGACGTGCGCGTGTCATGCCAAGGTATGAGGCATGAACGGGGTCAAACGCCCGCCGCATAGCTGCATCTTCGTAACAGCAGGCCGCTAGCGTCACGACGTCATGCTCTTGGTTCTTGGAGTGGTCAATCAGCCCGAGTGTCAAAGGAGCGTCCTTCACCTGCGATTCGAAGGCGAGCAATTTCGCCAGATTAGACTCATCAAATCCTCGCTCAAATAGTCGAACGATCGCGGACAGGCCCTGCTTATAGAGCTTGTCAGCGAGGCTCTCCCAGTCCCTTTGGCCGTTGACAGAAATTCCGCCAACCAGCATACGACCATCGAAGAGCGCGCGCGCGTTCCGCACATTCTCTTCCATTGTTCGCCGGCTAGCTGGAAGAAAATTAAAGTGTGCGTTCGCTGCGGCACGCCGCAGCGCCACTTCAAGCATTGCCCACTCGTTCCCGAACAGACGGAGGCCGGTTTCAGGTATCTGACTATTGCTCGAGTAAGCCCGAAGATGCGTGATGTGGTCACCGGATGTTATGAATTCTGACATTGAACGTGCGGAGCTAAAGCTCAGCGTCCTCTCTATCATGTCGGCCGCTTGAATACCTGTCCTCAAAGAGGTAGTCATCAGTGCTGACTGAGCCCGTTCCGAACGGAAGCTCCTCCCCCGTAGCCGCTGATGCGGGTCACCCAACAAAATGCAGCCCCCTTGATAGCTGTCGAACAAGCGGCGCCAGGCCGGAGGCAGGTCGTGCGCCTCATCCACCAAAAGTGCGCCCCTTTGCCCGGTGATTGCCGCGCCCTTTAGCTCCAGCCACTTGGCAATTTGCGAATCCCAGATATCGAACGCCTGACCGCCCCTTGGTGCTTTGGAAAACATGGCTTTCCATAAGCGGTTAGCTGCCTCGATGTAGTGCGGGATTTCCTTTCGGTCGTAAACTCCGGCGCGCCGGAAATGATCTTCACCTAGGGACCTGTCATCGGAAGCGCACCACGATCCAATCCCACGATAGAGCTTCTGGATGACGGCCACTGCGGAGGCATTTCCGATTCCGCCCACGCCCGCCATTTGCGCCTGTTCTTCGAACGAGTATTCAGAGCGTCCTGTTCGCGGAGCCACCTGGATTCCACTGTCCCTGGCGTGCCCCCTAGCCAACTGGTCAGCCAGCCGATTGAGCGTGACGAAGCGCAAATTCGAACTTGCCGCAACATGGTTGTTGAAGGCGACCCCTTGGTGCGCCTGCGGCACCACGTAAGTGAAGCCATCAGGCAGGTGGTCTCGCAGAGCTTGAATAAGAAAAGTCTTGCCCGTCCCTGCATATGCATCAACAGCGATGCGTTCATCGGGGGCCGAGGCGACTATCCGAGCGACCACCGCCTGATCCCGAGTGCCTTTAAGCCTCACGACACTGCGCGACCTCCGTTCAAGTCCATCGTCCTCTTCGAATTCTGGTTCCACCTCATTCTTCCGTTCGTCTTCGGCGTGCTGTGCATAGAATCTGACCTCGTAGGCCTCCCGTGATGCGCTGCAGCTATTCTGAAATTCAAACGAATAGTTGCCGTCGGGCGCGAGCCAACGCCGCTTCGCGATGACAGCATCGGAAACAAGCACAACCTCCGTTTCCAGCAACGCCGTGACGAAGTCTTCGACACCCCTGCCGGCCAAATCAGAGCGCATTTCCGCAAGCCGTTCTTGACCTTGGTCTGGATGCATACGGAAGAGGGGATACACCTCACGTATCAGCCGCTCAATCTGCGTGTGAGCCTGACGCTGCTTCAGGTGCACCAATGCAGCGAACATTGATGCTGCCTCGATTGGTTCTGAAAACGAGCTGCCCGTCTCTAGGAACTTCTGTGCACTCTCTCTCGTCAGGGG
Source organism: Pseudomonadota bacterium (assembly GCA_023392975.1). Lineage (GTDB taxonomy): Bacteria > Pseudomonadota > Gammaproteobacteria > Xanthomonadales > Xanthomonadaceae > Lysobacter_I. The sequence goes on from JAEWNA010000358.1 coordinate 25,897, forward strand.
CAAGTGGCAAACGGAAGCCATACGCTCTGCTCTCCATTTTCTAAGTTTGCTACTACAATCATCAGGCAGGGGAAATTTCCATCCCCTAGCGCTCACCATGAAACATCTAGGAACCCCACCACTGAAGCAAGCTCATACTTGAGATGGAGCATAGGATTTCTGTCGAGAATCTAGATCCTTGCGCCATGCTTTTTCGAACTCGTCCGGAACTTCCAGCCCCGCATCTTCATCGAATGTCACTGTTGACGGCAACTCGCGCCAGAACGACTCTATAGCGGCAGCAAACTGCTCTACATGATCATCCGTTAACTCCATGTCCGTGTCATCGTAAAATCCCCAATTCCTTGAAGTCTTTCGCAAATACTGCGGATAGAGCTGGCGAAGATCATCCAATGATCTACCCTCTCCATGCTTGAACACGTTTACAACCAAGCGCATGGCGTCCAAATTTTGGTAGCAGGCCAAATGACGCAAATTCAATCCCAACGCAGCAAGAAGACTTTCAAGCTTCGCGCTATCCAATTTCCAAAGTGCGCGCCGGGTATGATCACCAATGACTAACTTCGGCCACCTAAACTCCCGAACCAGAAATCGACGAAACGTCTTATCCCAGTGGTGATACATGCCGGCCACTACACTCAGGCGTGTCCGATCATGCATCTCACTTAGAAGTTGATAGAACTCCACTCCATGGTCGCGGGCAGCTTCCGCCAAATCAGCGGGATCATGGCATTCGGGGTCAAAAAACTCGCCGCTGCGTTCCCAGTGCTCCTCCTCTGCGCGGTCGGCTTCTGCCTCGATGTTGGCAAACTGGGACAGGAGACGCGACTTTGATTGCTCGACATAAAACCGGTGTTCGGAAATACGAAGCTCTCTTTCCGATTCGAGCAACTGATACGCATTTGAAATCCGCACTGTCATAATTACACGCCTGCGAAGAGCTCCGCATTGACTATGCCGGGACAGCCCTCATTCCCGCAGGTCGGATTGGCAATGGAATCCGACAATCGGTGAGGAGCTAATGCTGCGCGCCACGCTGCGATTGAACCATGGAAGCAGTGGCATCCGCAGCCCCTCCGAGATTCGCCCCAGTATCCTTCAAGCTGGGAAGTATCGCCAGCCGACCCCTGGCTAATGCGAGGCCGTGTCCTCAAGCACGCTCTACTCCGCGCGGAAGACTGGCCAACACAGTGTCGAGCGTGGCAGAACTGATCAATGAAAGTCTCGACTTCGTGTGTCAAGCTCCCCCAGCCACTGGCTCATGTCCCGTAGCCGGTCGGCGATGAGGTTCCCCACCCCATCCACACAGTCCCAGCGTCCGTCGACTACCATCAAGCGCGAGCCAACCAGCTCCTTCCGCTGCCGCTCGCCCAAGGTCGGCCACACGATGATCTGCACGTTGCCCTTCTCGTCCTCCAGCGTGACGAAAGTGGTGCCCTTCGCCGTCGCGGGCCGCTGCCGCAGCACGACCAAGCCGGCCACCCGCACCCGGGCGCCGCTTCGCTTTCGCGTCACCTCCTCGCTGTCCAGACAACGCTCTTTCCTGAGCCGTTCGCGCAGCAGCGAGACGGGGTGCACGCCTAGAGTTAGCCCGGTCGAGGCGTAGTCCGCCCGCAGGTCTTCCGCAATGCTCGGCGAGGGAAGCGCAACCTCTTCTTCGTCCGGGCTCTCGGCAAACAATGGCCGCTGCACCTCGATGCCAGCCACCTCCCATCGCGCGTCGTTGCGGTGGCCCGCCAAGTGCTTTAACGCTCCAGCCTCCACCAGCAGGGTCTGCTCACGCTTCGTCAACGCCGCACGTTTACACAGGTCGGCTACGTCTCGAAACGCGCGCTCCGTGCGCGCGGCGACGATGCGCTCTCCTGCGTCGTCCGATAGCCCCCGGATCTCGCGAAGACCGAGCCGGATGGCCGGCTGCTTTTCGGCATCTGGCCATGCTTCCAGCGAACTGTCCCAACCGCTCACCGTGGCATCGATAGGCCGGATCTCGATGCCATGTCTGCGCGCGTCCTGGGTGAGCTGGCTGGTGGTGTAGAAGCCCAGTGGCTGGGAGTTGAGCAAGGCGCATGTGAACGCGGCGTGCTCATGGCACTTGAGCCAGCAGCTGGCGTAGGTGAGCAACGCGAACGAGGCTGCGTGGCTTTCGGGGAAGCCGTAGCCCGAGAACCCCACGATTTGGTCCCAACACCGGATCGCGAAGGCCTCGGTGTAGCCGTTGCGCAGCATGCCCTCGATGATCTTCGCGCGATGCACCTCCATGTTCCCGGCCCGCTTCCATGCCGCCATGCTGCGGCGGAGCTGGTCCGCCTCGCCGGCGTCGTAGCCTGCGGCCACGATGGCCACCCGCATCACCTGCTCTTGGAACAGCGGCACGCCAAGGGTGCGCTCGAATATCGCGCGCATGGCGTCGTTCTCGTAGATGACGGGTTCCTTGCCCTGCCGCCGCTGCAAGAAGGGGTGGATCATCCCACCCTGGATGGGGCCAGGCCGGATGATGGCCACCTCGATGACCAAGTCGTAGAAGCATTTTGGCTTCATCCGAGGCAAGAACGACTGCTGCGCGCGGCTCTCAATCTGGAACACGCCGATGGTGTCCGCGCGCCCGATCATCTCGTAGGTGGCCGGGTCCTCGGCCGGAATGGTCGCCGGCGACAGGTCCCGTCCTCGGTGGCGCTTCACCAGGTCCAGTGCCTTGCGGATGCACGTCAACATGCCCAGCGCCAGGCAATCGACCTTCAGCAAGCCGAGGCTGTCCAGATCGTCCTTGTCCCACTGGATGATGGTGCGGTCCGCCATCGCCGCGTTCTCCACCGGCACTAACGTCCACAGTGGCGCATCCGACACCACGAACCCACCGACGTGTTGCGAGAGATGCCGTGGGTGATCGATGAGCTCGCGGGCCAGCCCGACCACGCGGCGGATGATGGGCGCCTCGGGGTCGAACCCCGCCTCGCGCAACCGATCCTCAATCGGGCTGTTGCCGGCCCACCACCCGACACAGCTCGCCAAGGCGTTCACCTGGTCGGGCGGCAGCCCCAGCGCCTTCGCCACGTCGCGCACCGCGCTTTTCCCGCGGTAGCAGATGACAGTGGCCGCCAGCGCCGCGCGCTCCCGCCCATAGCGTCCATAGACATACTGGAGGACCTCTTCCCGCCGCTCGTGCTCGAAGTCGATGTCGATGTCTGGCGGCTCGTTGCGCTCCTTGCTGATGAAGCGCTCCATGAGCATCTCCATGCGCGTCGGATCGACCTCCGTGACGCCCAGCGCGAAGCACACGGCGCTGTTCGCGGCCGAGCCCCGCCCCTGGCACAGGATGCCGCGTGAGCGCGCAAATCGAACGATGTCGTGGACCGTCAGGAAGTAGGCTTCGTAATCGAGCTCGCGGATGAGGTGCAGCTCGTGCTCGATCTGCGTGCGCACCCGCTCAAGGACGCCACCGGGCCATCGCCACCGGACGCCTTCCTCCGTCAGCTTGCGAAGCCAAGACGCAGGGGTGTGTCCCTCCGGCACGATTTCGGCCGGGTAGCGGTAGCGCAGCTCGTCGAGGCCAAAGGTGCAGCGTTCCGCCACGTGCACCGCCTCGGCCATCCATGCGACTGGGTAGATGCGCGCAAGGGCGTCTCGGCAGCGCAGGTGCCGTTCGCCGTTAGGGAAGAGATGAGCTCCTGCCTCTGCAATAGTCGTGGTGTGGCGAATGGCCGTGAGGGTGTCCTGCAGAGCGCGGCGGCGGCGGATGTCCATGTGGACGTCACCGGCAGCCACGATCGGCAGCCCCAGCGCTCGCGCGGTCGCTTCCAGTTCTGCAGCGCGGCGCGCGTCGTCGCGGTCCCGATGGAGTTCGGCCGCGAGCCACAGCCGTTCTCCGAACACCTCGCGCGCCCAAATGCCGTGCGCCAGAGCGATGGGGTCGTCCGGCACCCACAAGGCGAGCGTGCCGGGAAGCCCGTCGCTCAAGTCATCCCGGGTGATCCGATACTCGCCCTTCTCCGACCGCCGCCGAGCGTCGGTGATAAGCCGGCACAGCCGCTCGTAGCCGGCTTTGGTTTCGACCAGCAGCACGAGCTTCGGCCCGTCCTCGATGCGGATCTCGTTGCCGACGACGAGTCGAAGGCCGGTGCGCTTCGCCGCCTCGTGCGCGCGAACGATGCCCGCCATGGAACACTCGTCGGTGATCGCCAAGGCGGTGTATCCGCAGGCGGCGGCGCGCTCGAACAATTGCAGCGCGCTGGCCGCGCCTCGGTGAAAACTGAAATCGCTGAGGCAATGGAGCTCTGCGTAAGCGGGAGGTTCGGTCATGCGAACCACCCGTGCAGCATCCACGGTCCTCGTTCCCCGACGGCGCAAAACGCCCAGGCTCGCTGACCTTGTGCGGTTTCGAGGATGTAGTAGTCGCGGCGGGCGTCCTCCCCATCCCACCATCCGGTCTCCAATCGCTCAGGCCCTGCGAGCACGCGGACCCGCGTGTCGCGCAAGGGCACCGGACGTGGCAGCAGCCACGTCGGGCGTGTCGGGCGACGCGGTGCAGCCGGGATGAGGTTTGTTGCGCGTTGCCACGCACGCTCGGGCCGAGGATCCACGGTGGGCGCAAGCTCGTAGACGGCCTCGTTCCCCAACCGGGCGCGCAACCGCTCGCGCAGGTGATCCCACGGCACCGCGTGTTCGGGGCGCTCGTCAAACAGGTCACGGCCACTGGGAACGAACGGCGGCAGGTCGCGCGCGATCAGGCGCAGACCAACGACGGGTTTCGGGATTTGCGCCCGCTCCAACCGGCCGCGCGTGAGGTCGAACAGCATCGCCGGATCGCGCTCGGCGGACAGCAACCCCACCTCCACATCGGTCGCCGCGATGCCCTCGTGCTCGAGCTTCAGCACGAACTGCTGCACGCCCCCATCGCGCCCCGCGAGGTAGGCGGCCAGATCGGCGGTCATGCGTCGCACCGGGAACAGGAGCGCCTGGTGGTTCTCGACCTCGTAAGACAGCTCGATGCGCAGATCGAAGAGATCCGGCGGGCGGTAGCACTCCAGCAGTTCCGGCGCCACGCCAAGCATCGCGTCCAGCGCTTGCAAGACCTCCACACCGAAGCGTCGGCGCAGCGCGTCCCGCGGCAGCTCGAACACCTGCCGCAGGTGGCGGATGCCCATGCCGTGCATGCGGGGTCCCGCCTCGTTCGGCAGACATGCCCGGCGGACAGGCACGCGGGCCAAGGTCGTGCGCAGCTGGTCGGGAGTAAGCACTGCAATCCCGTCTTCCACCCCGGCCAGCACGCGTGCGCCGGCGGCTGTGGGCGCCAGCGCGATGCGGTGACGGAACCCGAGGGCGGCCAAGTCCTCGCGCAGACGAGCTTGGAAGGTCGGCCACTGGCCAATGAGGGAGAAGCTGCCCTGCACCTCCAGCGCAATGGCGTTGGGCCAGCCGGCCCAGATCTGGGAGCTGAAGCGGTAGGCCCATGCGGCGAGGAACCGTTGCCACTGCGCCTCGTGCGCTGGCGCGTGTTCTACCGCGGCGAACCCAGGGGCGATGGCCTGGGCGGCGGCCAGCCGCATGCCCGGCCGCAAGCCGGCATCGGCCGCGGCGCGGTTCACGGCAACCAGCTCCCGCCGCTGGAACGGGCCGCCGATCAGCGCGAGGGGGGCGTCGGGTGTTGGATGGCGTCGAAGGACGCTATCGATTCCCAAATGCGGGAGCAGGATGCAGGCCCAGAGCATGGCGGGCGTATCAATGCAGCGAGGCGATGGCGAAGGCGGGCGCTGGAGCCGGACCACCCCGGCACTTGCGCACTCGGACCTGGCGCTCGCGGTCGAGCTCCAGCCGGAGCGCGGCCGGGGACGCTTCTTCGGCGTGCTTGCGATCGCGAAGGACGAAGCCGAGGGCGTGGCCAGCGTCCGCCGCTACCTGAAGGCGACGCAGCCCGTGGTGATCGACCTTGCTCGGCCAGCCCAGCACTGCGGCGCACGCGCCCGACCGGAGCGCCTGTTCGAAGGCCCAGAGGGCCTGCTTCGGGTCGGCGTCGATGACGTGAAGCCGTCTCAGGTCCACGCCGCGCGCCTGCCAGGCCGGGGCGTAAGGCAAGTAAGGCGGCGCCACCAGCACGACGTCCGCGCCTGCTTTGGTCAGCCGCGCCAGCGTGGGCAGAAGCAAGTCCAGCTCTCCCACCCCGTCGGCCGGCAGCAGCAGCTCGGTGAGCGCGTGATGGGGCCAGCCCCCGGTCGGCAGAGCCGCATCCAGGGCCGCGTGGCCCGTGGGCTGCGCGCTGGGCGCTGGGGTAACAGGACGACCGCGCCAGACCCGGCGCTCGTCCAGGAGGGCATCAAGTGCAACAACCTGGCCCATTTATTCCCCCCGGATCAGGCCGCAGTAAATGCCCTCAATGGCGAAGTCGACGTCCTTGGGCACCTCGATGGGTGCAAAGTCCGGGTTCCGCGGCAGCAGCAGGAGCCCTCGCGCGGTGCGCTTCAAGCGCTTGATGGTGATCTCCTCGCCCAGGCGGGCGACCACTGTCGTCCCACTGTCGGCGGTATCGGCCCGCTGCACGGCCACGAGGTCCCCGTCGAAGATGCCGTCGTCCCGCATAGAGTGACCCCTCACCCGCAGCAGGTAGTCAGGGCTGCGCTTGAACAGCCGAGCATCGACCAGCAAGCCCTCCCCGAGCTCCCCGGCCGCTCCAATCGGAGCGCCGGCGGCCACCCGGCCCAGGATCGGCAACACCATCCCGCCGGCCTGCGGGTTCGGCCCCAGCAGGCGGATGCCGCGGGCCCGGCCCGGCTCCAGTGCGATAAAACCTTTATCTGCCAAGGCCTTAAGATGCTTGACCACCCCATTGGGGCTGGCCAGACCGAACGCCTCGGCGATCTCCCACAGCGTCGGCGGCCGACCATGCGTAGCCAGGTGCTGGCGCAGGTGGTCGAGAACGGCTTGCTGGCGGTCGGTGAGGCTCATGGTGCAAATCCTTACACCTCGCAAGGGTGCCGTTCAAGAGAAGTGAACAGTGACCTGATCTCAAAAGAAGAGACTGTAAGAACTATCAGGGTGTTGGGCGTTTTAGTTCATGGTCTTCTAGATGAATTCAGGCGCGCAGTTGGGGAGCGACAGCGCGAAATGAAGTAAGCGGCAGTTTGCTGACCAACTGCGCAAGCATTTGACAAACTATTCCTTCAATGTAATATTCCATCAACGGAATGCCATGGGCGCATCCAAAGGTGAGCGTTTTAACGAATTTTTGAAGCGACTATCAACCGCACCGCCTGCAGCATCAGCGGAAGAAGCGCTCGCTTTAGTTTCGGAGACGCTGAACAACGTGGAAGATGAATTCACTTCCATTCCATACAACCCAGAACTATGGATGGACGATGGGCGTATGTATCCCCCGCAAACGGACAGCTGTCGGGAAGATCCGGCAGCAGGCGTTGTTCGCTATCGCAGCCGACGGCATTACACACGTATCCATGTGAGTGGTGCGATCCGCATTGAGGAGGTCAATGGTTTATGCCTATTAGACAAGCCCAGCAGAAGCGGGCAATCCATCCCACCGTAAGGGCAATGCCTGGTCCGATTACAGAGCTCATTGCTGCAGTTTCGGCTGCGCTCCCAGGCATCGTTTCATCCGTAGATGCACCTCGCGACCCAGCTGGTGAATGGTTCATTGATCTAGCCATAGGCGACTTCCAGACCAATGTCGCGTGGCGCCGATCATTTGGCTTTGGATTGTTTACTTCTGAAGAAGGTTATGGCGATTATCCGAACGAAGTTTTTCGTAAGGCAGAGCTTGCTGCTTCACGCATTCAGCAATTGCATCTTCAATGGACAAGTTCAAGGCGGCTGTCTCCCGTCTGGCTACCTCAGTTACGTCAATTGATAGGAATTCAACAAGCTGAAATTGCTGCTGCTATGGCTCTCAATCAGCCGGCAATCTCGCGCTTCGAGAACCGCGATGACGTCAAAATCAGCACCCTGAATAATTACGTGACCGCAATCGGTGGCCGACTAGAAATGCGGGTGCACCTACCTGACTTAGATGTCTCCATTGATCTGCCATCCACCATCGCCCAGCCTACCTGACAGCCCATGAGCGCACTAAACTTGCTTGTATTGCGCGCAGAAAACCCAGACCAACTGGCCGCTTTCTATGCCCATCTAGGCCTCTCTTTCCAGCGAGAACAACATGGGCGTGGTCTACCACACCACGCTAGCCGAACAGGCGGATCCGTTTTTGAGATCTATCCGTGTGTCAATCCAAGTGAGGCCACAACCAATACACGAATCGGCTTTCAGGTAGCGTCCATTGATGCTGTCATCAGCGCGTGCGCAGCTCCTGTCTTGAGCAAACCTAAGGTAACTCCTTGGGGAAAGCGAGCTGTCATACAAGACCCAGAAGGTCACAAGGTTGAACTCGTTGAAATTGTAGACTGAACTGCATCTAGATATCTTGCGCTACGACAACGCCTCGTTAATCAGGACTTTGTGATGGAAAAATCTCCATCAGAGCCTTCGCGTTTCTCACGCCCTGATCCTCATAGTTGTTGTTGAAGATTACATGCACCTCGCCCGCTGCCTGAGCAATCTCCTCGATCTCCTTGGCTAGCCCATCGAGCTCCTCGCTGGTGTAGTCGTAGTTGAAGCGGTCATAGGCCGCCTTCGCATCCTTGATGTCCCAGGTCTCCTCGTTCCGGCCATGCAGGCGCACGATGGCCAAGTCGGAACGGGTGGTAGCCCAAACTTGGGGCACTGACTTCTCCGGAATATTTTGTGGTTCGTCGACGATGACGTGGACAGCGCCGAGCTCGCTCAGCCAATCCAGCGTCTGCTCGTCACGCTGCCCGTCGAACCAACCCGCTGAGCGGAACTCGACCGCAATGCGGTAGTCCGCAAGCCTTCGAACGCACTCCTCCACGTGGGCCACCGTGCCCTTGGCCGGGCGCACCCAGTGGGGGAACTGAAAGTGGATAGCGCCGAGCTTGCCAGCTTCCTTGAGCGGTCGGATCCCAAGCTCATAGCGCCGCCACATCTCGTCCCGGATCTCGGCCGGCGTGTCCTTGTAGTAGAGGTTCTTCTTCTCGACGAAGTGCAAGGCCAGCTCGCCCTGGATGTCCTTGGGCAGCGAAGCCCGCGGCGTCTGGTGCCCGGTCAACAGACGGAACGCCTTGATGTTGAAAACGAAGCCGTCGGGCGTGCGTTCGGCCCACTTTTCGGCGTTGCCAGCGGAAGGCATCGCATAGTAGCTGCTGTCGACCTCGACGATAGGGAACTGAGACGCGTAGTAGCGCAGGCGCTCCTCGGGGCTCTTCGCCTCCGCGGGATAGAAGAGCTTGGACTTGATGAGGCTCGCGTCTGTCCAACTAGCCGTTCCCACCAAAATTCTGCCCATGCTCACCTACCGAACGATCGGGTTGGATGTCTGGCTTCTGCGCCCTCATCGAGCAGGCGCACGGCCGATTGTCTCGTCTAAATGCCAGTCCTCTGTTGCAAGTCTGGACGACCCGATGGGCCTGAAATGCGACGATGGGAGCATACACGCTAGCTGTTCAGCGCACGGACCGTGCGGTTGAAAGTAGCGCCAAAGATCGGAGGGGGCCAGCCGGTCGCCCTCCCATGACTTGGCGTGCGAGCAGCCAATCGATACCACGCCATACTCGAGGAAATCGATCAAGTCCTGTGCCGCTCGCACCGGGTGCTCCCCAATCGAGGCGCCATGGAACAGCGGATGCGAAAGAATGATGCCGGTCTGCACCCTGCACGGGAGTGGATCCGACCAGCCGAGCGTAGCCCAAACCTGCCTTTGTGCGTCAGGCGACTCAAACCATTGCTTCCGAATTTCAAGCTGTTCAGCGGCTTTCAACAGATGGTCGTAGGTATTACGCAGCTCATGCGAATTCGATGGCACGAAGCTGTTCTTGAACTCCAGGAAATAGAGCGTATCGCCGAAAAGCGCAAGGATATCGGTATCGCGCGGCGCTCCAAGGATGCGCAATTTTCGCTCCTTCTCAACGCGAAATCCGGCATGCCGCATAAGATCAAACACTCGCTCGACCGGAGGGTCTCCGTTGGAAAGTCTTGCCGAACGGTCGCGGGCACCACTCTCGAAATTGCCAGGGTGAATTGAGACTGATGCGACCGAAAGCGAAAAATAAACCCAATCCATCACCTGGACGAACGGTCGGTACTGAAGATCGATCCGGTCATCCTCAGTCGGCGACAACAGCGACGAAACAATCTTCTCGGCCTTGGAGCGGCCTACCACCGACGAAAAAAGCGTGATCAGCTCAACAGTTCGCATGCAACACAGTTTTTGTGAAGCAACGGTTTCGTCGTCAGAGAAATGCCGTTCTTTCTCCCGATCGTAATAGACATCGCGCAGGACGCTTAGCAGTCTGGCAAC